>JBFFBS010000073.1:0-15519 GCA_041560295.1 Syntrophobacteria bacterium
ACTGGCGCAAATTCTTCGTTTTTCCAGTAACATAGGGGCTGCTAAAGTCTCAGAAAAACTGGGTTCGAGCCGCTTTTACCATTACATTCGCGCTTTTGGCTTTGGCGCTCCTACCGAACTTGGCCTGCCGGGCGAGACTGGAGGTTTGATCCGCCCGCCCGACGAGTGGACCCCGGTGGATCTTGCCGCCGCCAGTTTTGGTCAAAGCCTGTCAGTATCTGCCACCCAGCTCGCTGTGGCTTTGGGGGCTGTAGCCAATGATGGCCTTCTGATGCAACCTCTCCTGATCAAAGAGGTGCTGGATGGACAAGGGAGAGTAGTCAGGCGAAACAATTCCAGGGTAGTACGCCGGGTGATAAGTGCGACCACTGCCGAACGGCTGAAGGACCTGATGGCGGATGTACTCAAACCTGGAGGCACCGGGGCTCGGGCTGCGCTCGCCCAGTATCAGGCGGCTGGCAAAACAGGAACCGCTCAGAAAATTAACCGTAAGAGTGGCGGCTATGAGGACGATCGCTACACTGCCTCCTTTGTGGGCTTCGCTCCGGTGACAGATCCCAAAATCCTTGTGGTGGTGGTGATCAACGAGCCCCAGAAGGGTTATCATGGTGGGGTGGTGGCAGCTCCTGCCTTTCGTCGTATCGCCCAGCAGACTCTCCACGCCCTCCAAGTGCCCCCGGAAAAACCGCAGAAAAAAGGTAAGAATGTTGCCACCCTGGACAGTATTGGATCGCCATCGCAGTCTCCTGCGACCCTGCAACCGGTTGCCTATGCTCAGAGACAAAGCAACCAGCCAACGGTGATGCCCGATCTCACCGGCCTCAGCCTGAGAGCTGCACTTGATCGATTGCAGAACTTCACAGGTTCGTTGGATATTCATGGCAGCGGTAGGGTGGTGGGACAAAACCCTGAACCGGGCAGAAATCTCAGCACGATTAGCTCCTGCAGCCTCATACTGACGGCAGACTAGGGGGAAACATTGCTGTTGGAACACCTGATTCAGGATCTTGCCACTCTCCAGGTGCACGGGCACCTGCAGCATCAGGTGCGCGCTCTTACCTACCACAGCGGCCAGGCCTCGGAAGAAAGTCTTTTTGTGGCCATAAAGGGAACGAATAGTGATGGTCATAATTTTGTCCAGCAGGCCATTGACCGGGGTGCTCGAACCATAGTTGTGGAAAAACCACAGGAGCCCATATCTGGAATAACCGTCATCAGAGTTGCCAATTCCAGGGCGGCCCTGGCCCACATCGCCAATCAATTTTACGGTCTTCCCTCCCACAAGCTCACGGTTATTGGCATCACCGGGACCAACGGCAAAACCACTACCGCGTACTTGCTCGAGTCCATCTTACAAGGTTGCGGCCATCGAGTGGGAGTTATAGGAACAGTAAACATTCGCTATCCAGGTCATGTGCTGCCAGCACCCGTTACCACTCCAGAGTCCCTCGACCTCCAGCAGATCTTTCACCAAATGGTTGAAGCTGGAGTTACCCACGTGGTCATGGAGGTTTCTTCTCACGGCCTTGACATGCACCGTGTGGACTGTACCCGTTTCGCTGTTGGTCTTTTTACCAATCTGTCCCAAGATCACCTGGATTATCACGGCAGCATGGAAAACTACTTTGCGGCCAAGAGCCGATTGTTTTCCCACATTCTTCAGACAGAGGTGGAGCCACCGCCACTTGCAGTTATCAACTGGGATGACCGCTGGGGTCAGCAATTGTGCTCTCAAGTGAACGGTCCGCTGCTTCGCTACGGTCTGGCAGCCGACGCCGAGATTCGAGCTGACAAGGTTCAGTGCGATTCATCCGGGGTCAAGGCCCTACTCCATACGCCCATAGGTCAACTAGAGGTTCACTCTTCCATGATTGGGCGCTTAAATCTGTATAACCTGCTGGCAGCAACCTCTGTGGCAGTGGGCCTCGGTATGCCATTGGAGGCAATTCGTGACGGCGAGCAATCCTTGGTTCGAGTGCCGGGAAGGCTGGAGCCCGTTCCCAGCGATCTGGGATTTCAGGTTCTGGTGGATTACGCCCATACTCCAGACGCCTTGCAGAAAGCTCTGGACTCTCTGCGAGAACTCAAGTTTCGAAAGATTATTTGCGTATTTGGTTGCGGGGGGGATCGGGATCGTTCCAAGAGACCACTTATGGGAGAAGCTGCAGCGCGAAGGGCCGACCTCTTGGTGATCACCTCAGACAATCCCAGAAGCGAGGTCCCGGACACTATCATGGCCGACATCGAAGCGGGGGTTCGCTCCCAGGGCCTCCCCCAGCTCTCCTCCCTCGCCCACTGTGGTGACAACTGTAAGCGAGGCTACAGCCTGGTAGTGGACCGCAGTGAAGCTATTCGGATGGCAATCGAGCATGCCCAAGAAGGAGATGTGGTTTACATCGGCGGCAAGGGCCACGAGAACTATCAAATTCTCGGAAACAAACGCATTGACTTCGATGATCGGCTTGTTGCGGCCCAGGCACTGGAGGAAAGGCAGAAGAAGGAAGCCTCCTAAATACGAATATCGAAATTCGAGTATCGAAACAAATTCAAAACTCGAATTTTCAAATGTTCAAAACAAAAACAGGGGGACTACCGAAGAGTACTTTTGGTTTTGGTCATTTTGATTTTGGCAATTCGGATTTGTTTCGTATTTCGTGCTTCGGATTTCGAATTTATCAGTTCCGAAAGCCAAGAAGATACATGGTTACCTCATGATAAGTGGGGCCAATGAGTAAAGACCAGGAATTATGGACCTTGGATGCGGTCCTGGAGGCAACCGGAGGTCAGCTTCTGGTGCAGGGTGGAGAGCAAAGCTTCAGCAAAATCTCCACTGACAGTCGCACCCTGGATCGAGGTGACCTGTTTGTGGCCCTGAAGGGGGAACAATTTGACGGTCATCAGTTTCTCGAGCAGGCCGTAAGCCGTGGTGCCGCTGGTGTGGTTGTGGCCTTGGAGGAGCCAGGGACGAGTGGTCTTCAGGACTTCCAGATCCCTGTAGTGGGCGTTCCCGATACTCTCCGTGCCTTCGGGGACCTGGCTGAGTTCTGGCGCCACCGCTACCCCATCCCACTGGTGGCGATCACTGGCTCAAACGGTAAGACCACCACCAAAGAGATGGTCGCGGCTATCTTTAGCCAATCTTGGCGGGTCCTCAAGAATCATGGAACCTTCAACAACCTGGTGGGTGTACCACTCACCTTGTTGCAGCTAAACAGCAGCCATCAGGCAGCGGTGATCGAGCTGGGAATGAATCAACCAGGAGAAATCGAGCGCTTGACCGAAATAACCCGCCCAGAGGTGGGAATGATTACCAATATCCAGCCGGCCCATCTGGAGGGGTTGGGAAGCCTGGCGGGGATTCAGGCTGCCAAAGGGGAACTTTTCGCTGGTATGGCAGAGACCGCTACCATAGTGGTCAATACGGATGATCCCAGGGTCATGGATGTGGCCTCCCCTTTCGCTGGCCGTCAGGTGAGATACTCAACGGCGGGCGGTTTTGCCGACATAACCTTGGAGCGGGTTGTCTCTATGGACCTTGACGGCAGTCGCTTTCTCCTGAAACTGCAGGAGGAAACCTTTGAAATTCATCTGCCGGTGCTTGGCCACCACCACATCATGAATGCGGTAGCAGCCGCGGCTGTGGCCTGGGCTGTAAATCTGCAATCAAACACCATTGCCGCTGCCCTGGCAGAGTTTCGTCCTGTTGACAAACGAATGGAAATACTAACTATTCCCGGCGACATCCACATAATAAATGACAGTTACAATGCCAATCCCGGTTCCATGGCCGCCGCTTTGGAAACATTGATACACCTTAAGAAGCAAGGCAAAACTTTCGCCGTTCTGGGCGACATGCTGGAGTTGGGAGAGGATAGCTCGGCCCTGCACCGGCAGGTGGGCGGCATTGTGGCCAGGGAAGGGGTTGACCACCTTTTGGCCATGGGTGAACAAGCCTCTCATCTCCTGGCTGGTGCTGCTGAGGCTGGAATGAGTAGCGACTGTCTGACCCAGGCCAGTGATCACCAGGAAATGGCAACGCAGGTCCGCAGCTTGCTGGCTGCCGGTGACTGGTTGCTGGTGAAGGGTTCGCGGGGAATGCGGATGGAAAAGGTAGTGGAGCACCTCGTTGCAATTTTTGAGAACCCTGAGGACCCTGAAGAATCTTGATAGTTGGGTCGGGTGGGTTCTAGTTGGGTCACTGGGTCATTAGGTGTTTTTATGATTTGATCACTGGATCAGGACTTCGCCTGAATTGGTAATCGCTTATCTCGACGACCTAACGACGGGCATTAGCCCAAATGACAGCGAAGCGTAAGGACTTAATGACCAAACGACCAACGTATTGTCCGATGTCTTTTATGACGAGAGGATAAGGCTCGTGGAAAACCTCCATAACAAAAAAGTTTTGGTCGTTGGCTTGGCTCGCACGGGTTTGGCCGTTGCTGAGTTCCTTCTGGACCAAGGAGCTCGCGTTACCATTACCGACCATCTCCCGGCTGAGGACTTGGGCTCGGAGGCGGACTCTGCCTTGAGGCTGGGATGCACATTGGCGTTGGGAGGCCATCCCGCGGAACTATTCACCGATGTGGATCTCATCGTTATCAGTCCTGGTGTTCCTCTGAACATACCTCAGTTGCAAGAGGCCAGGAGCAAGTCCGTTCCGATTATCGGTGAATTGGAGCTAGCGAGTCGTTTTCTCAAGCTGCCTGTTGTGGCCATAAGTGGCACCAATGGCAAAACCACCACAACCGAACTGTTGGGTGACATGATCAACCACAGCGGCCAGCGCGTCTTTGTGGGAGGCAACATCGGTAACCCTCTCGTCAATCTAGTTCGAGAAAAAGAAGATTTTGAAGTAGCAGTGGTTGAAGTGAGCAGCTTCCAGCTCGATTCCATGAATACCTTTCACCCTCAGGTTGCAGTGCTGCTGAACATCAGCGAAGATCATCTGGATCGTTATGACTCTTTCTCTGACTATGTGGAAAGCAAGTGCCGACTCTTTTCCAATCAAACACCGGATGATATTGCGGTGGTCCCCGCCCGCGACCCTCTGATCGGAGTGCGTTGTACCATCCGTAGTCGTCAACTCAACTTTAGCCTGTCCAAACAGTCAGCCCACGCCTACCTGGAGTCAGAGCAGCTGGTCTGTCGGATAATGCCTGGCCCGGTGCGTCGCTATGACCTGCATCGCTGGCAACTCGTGGGTAATCATAACCAGCAAAATCTTATGGCTGCGGTACTTGCTGCCACCTGCATGGGGGCCAAGCCTGAGGCCATTCAGAAGACTATCGACAATTTTAAACCGCTGCCGCACCGGTTGGAATTGGCTCATCACTGGCGCGGCATCCGCTTTTATAATGACTCCAAAGCCACCAATGTGGATTCGGTGGTCCGATCCCTTGAAACCTTCAGCGCGCCCATCATCCTCCTTGCCGGGGGGCGCGACAAAGAAGGCTCCTACGAGCCGCTTACTTCTTTGGTTCGCCAAGGCGTGAAAATGCTCGTCCTCATGGGGGAAGCTCGATTTCGATTGGCTAAGGTTTTGGGGAATCTCACGTGCACGGTAGTGGTGGACGACATGGAGGCTGCAGTCCCGGTAGCCCTGGGCGCTGCTGCGCCGGGCGACGTGGTCTTGCTCTCTCCCGCATGTTCAAGTTTCGACCACTATGAGAACTATAAGGCCAGGGGTGACCACTTTCGTTCTCTGGTCCACAAATTCACCGCTATGGAAGTGCTTGATGAAACGACTCGCTGCCCCTGGATCTCTGCAGGCAGGAGCAAAGGAAAGCTCAACGCCCACAACTGAAGGCTAGATGCTAGATGATAAATGGTAAGTGACCAAATGGCTGGAGAAAAGGAACAGAGAAGAAGTTACGATCTAGGCCTCTTGTTCGTTACCTTTGCACTGATGGGTATTGGACTGGTGATGCTTTACAGTTCCAGTTCCATCATGGCTCAGCAGCGTTTTGGCGACAGCATGTACTTTGTCAAGAAACAGATCCTTTTTTCCTTCATCGGGCTTGCCGTTTTGATCGTAAGCAAGAATTTGCCGTATGTTGTGTATCGCCGCCTGGTCTATGTAATCCTCGGGGTGAGCCTCTTGAGTCTCCTCCTTGTGCTCTTGCCCCAGGTAGGCCATCGGGTTGGCGGTGCCAGGCGCTGGCTGCGATTTGGCTCCTTCTCTGTGCAACCGGCAGAATTTGCCAAACTGACACTCATTATCTACATTTCCTACTCCCTGGCCAAAAAGAAGGAGCGGGTCCGAGAGTTCAGTGTGGGATATGTACCACACCTTCTGGTTTCAACAGTTTTTATTGGCCTGGTGCTTATGCAACCTGATTTGGGCACTGCAGTAACCTTTGCGGCCCTGGTTTTTCTCTTGCTCTTCGTCGCCGGTGTACGTTTGCGCTTTCTCCTGGCCACAGGCCTGGCCCTCATTCCCCTTCTGGCTTTGGCCATAGCCCAGACAAGTTACCGCTTGGAAAGGCTGTTGGCTTTTGTCAATCCGTGGCGAGATCCGAGTGATACCAGTTTCCAGCTCCTGCACTCACTATTGGCTCTCGGCTCAGGAGGTCCGTTAGGAGTTGGTCTGGGTTCCGGCCAGCAAAAGCTTTTCTATCTGCCAGAGCCACATACTGACTTCATTCTGGCGGTAATTGGCGAAGAAACCGGTATGGTGGGCATTGCCACTGTCCTCCTCCTCTACGGTCTGTTGATCTACAAGGGGGTGAAAATCGCCCTGCGAGCACCCGACCGCTACGGCACCTACCTGGCTCTCGGTTTAACTTTGGTAATCGGGCTCCAAGCATTCATCAACAGTGCGGTGGTCATGGGGCTGCTGCCCACCAAAGGGCTGCCGCTACCTTTCATAAGCTACGGCGGCAGTTCTCTGCTCACCAATCTGGCAGCCATGGGAATTCTCATGAATATAGGTAGCTACACCAGAAGGCAGGCCCAAACGTTTGGTTTTCAATCACGGGGGTGGTTGGACAAAGGTCGCCATGGCGATAAGAGGACGCGCTGAGACGGAAATTCAGATAAACACGTCAACCGGCGAAACGGAGATATTACGGATTGACGAATTAGGGAATTGAGGGATTGTGAATTGGAGATTGAAGATTTTTTGGCTGAGAGCTGACGGCTGAAAGCTGATAGCTAAATACAACTGACTAAACTGGCAAAACAGGCTAGCTGACTCATGTACAAACGTTCTTATCATATTCACTTCGTTGGCATCGGTGGCATCGGTATGAGCGGTATTGCTGAACTGCTGCTGAACCTCGGCCATCAGATCAGTGGCTCCGATATCCAGGAGACCGAAATTACCCGTCGGCTTGAAACATTAGGAGCAACAATCTTCTACAGCCATCAGTCCCAGCAGGTAGCCGGAGCTGACGCGGTGGTGGTTTCCTCTGCCATTGATTCTGACAACCCTGAGGTGGCTGCGGCCAACATGGACTACCACATACCAGTTATTCGTCGGGCCGAGATGCTGGCCGAGCTCATGCGACTCAAGTACGCCGTTCTGGTTGCGGGAGCTCACGGCAAGACGACCACCACCTCCATGGTAGGTACGGTACTGGCAGAGGGCGGCCTAGATCCCACCGTGATCATTGGTGGTCGTCTGAATGCATGGGGAACCAATGCCAAGCTCGGCCAGGGCGACTTTGTGGTGGCGGAAGCGGATGAAAGCGATGGCACCTTTCTGCTGTATTCTCCCACTATTTCGCTGGTAACAAACATCGACACTGAACATCTCGATTTTTATAAAGACCTGGATGAGATCAAAGAGACTTTTCTCGAATTCATCAATCAGGTCCCATTTTATGGATTAAATATCCTTTGTCTTGAAGATGAAAATATCCAGGGCCTCTTGCCTCGGATCAAAAAACGGATGATCACCTATGGTTTCTCAACACAGGCTGATTTCCAAGCCCGTGACCTTGCCTTTGATGGGCTGAACGTTTCCTACCGCGCTTACTACCGCGGGCAGGAATTGGGAAAGGTCAACTTGCCCATCCCCGGGCGGCACAATGCCCTGAATTCCCTGGCGGCCGTGGCCGTCGGTCACGAACTGGAAATTCCCTTCTCAGCTATTTGCCGCGGCCTACAGGAAATGACCGGTGTGCAGCGCCGGTTTCAAATAAAGGGTGAGATCAATGGCGTTACCGTAATTGATGACTACGGGCATCACCCCACTGAGATAAAGGCAGTGCTGAAAACGATGGCCTTATCATTTCCGGAACGGCGCCGATTTGTGCTTTTCCAGCCTCACCGTTACACCCGCACCCAGGCCCTGTTCGAGGATTTCACCACTGCCTTTTATCAATCAGATGTTCTGATCGTCACCGAGATTTATGCTGCCAGTGAACCGGCTATTCCAGGGGTGCATGCAGAAAATCTGACAACTGCAATTCAAGAACATGGGCATGGCAATGTCAGGTACATCCCAGATCACTTGGCGCTGGTGCCGTCTCTCCTGGAGGAAGTGAGGGAGGGAGATGTGGTGTTGACCCTTGGGGCAGGTAATATTTGGCAAACAGGTGAAGCTTTATTGGAGAAACTTAAAGAGAGGAAAAAAGCAAATAATTAATCGCAACTGGTCGGTAATGGGTAAGAGGTAATGGGTCATAGGGACTCAAAACCAATTACCCATGACCTATAACCCATGACCTATGAATATGGATCCTGAATTAAAAAAACAGCTTCAGCACCTGGACGGAGTTAAAGTCGACTGGAATGTGATGCTGACAGGACACACCTCGCTGCGCGTGGGGGGGCCGGTGTCCTGCCTCCTCCGTCCTCTTAATCTGGCAGGGCTACAAACCGCCGTCCAGGTGCTGAATAAAAATCATCATCCCTACTTCATTCTAGGGCGGGGAACCAATCTTCTGGTGCGGGATGGTGGCAGTCGGGCTGCGGCTATCAGCCTGGAGAGCGGTTTCTCTCAAATAGAGCACATGGATTCCGCTGGAAGAGTGAAAGTAGGTGCGGGAATACGTCTCAACAGGCTTCTTCGCTTTTGCCTGAAAGAAGCTCTCAGCGGCCTTGAGTTTATCGCCGGCATACCCGGCTCGGTGGGGGGGGCTCTGCGAATGAATGCTGGCACTCACGCCGGAGAAATGGCTGATGTTTGTGAAGCGGTGCTCCTTCTTCTTTCTGACGGCGGGCTGAGCAGGTTATCCGGATCCCAACTTCGCTTTTCGTACCGCAACCTAGAACTGCCGCCAAACTCTGTGGTCCTTGAAGCTGAATTCTCTCTTGCCCCCAGCTCTCGAGAGCACATTCGAGACAAGATTCGCGCCTTGCTTAATACTCGAAAGGAAAAACAGCCATGGCGCCTTCCCTCAGCTGGTTCGGTGTTCAAGAATCCCCCAGGGGATTTTGCCGGTCGGCTCATTGAGGCCGCTGGTTTAAAAGGTATACGCGTTGGCGATGCCCAAATTTCTACCAAGCACGCCAATTTCATCGTAAACCGGGGCCAGGCACGGGCCAGTGATATTCTGGCTCTTATTCAACTCGCCCAGGAAAAGGTGGCGCAAGAATTTGGCGTCCAACTAGAATTGGAAATCGAAGTCCTTGGCAATAACCATAACACTTGATCGTCGGAACCGTATGCAAATTTCACTGCCATTTGAAACTATAAAGGTAAAGAGCAAGAAGAATAGCTACCGGCTCAAACGTCTGCAGTTGTACCGACGATTGCGCCTGGTTGCCAAGATATTTATTGTCCTTCTTGCTTTTGTTGCCTTGAGCGCTCTGTGTCTTGTTAGCTACCGTGCTCTACTCAGTTCACCGCTACTGCAGGTCACCCGGATCCAGGTGAATGGCTGTCAGTATTTGGACGCTCAAGCTGTCATTCAACAAGCCAAAATCCCATCTGGGGTCAACATTCTTTCCCTTGATCTAGACGAGGTAAGAAAGAGGCTCACACAACATCCCTGGATAGCGACCGCCGCGATTAGCCGCGAGATCCCAGATCGGATTCGCATTGAGATTGAGGAGCGAAAGCCGGTGGCTCTGGTCAAGGGGCATCAATTCTATTTGGCAGATCAGCAGGGCGCTTGTTTCGCCAAGGCCGCGCCGAGCGAACATGCCGGTTTGCCCATTATCACTGGACTTGACCCTGGAACCCTCGATTCAGGCTGCAACCTGCCTCGGGAGTTTGCCGTTCTCCTTGAGAATCTCTATCGAGAGACTCAGTTGAAATTGCCCTGGCGCCTCATCTCTGAGATTAGGTGGAACAGGAATGCAGGGCTCAGCTTTTTTACCGCCCGAGGCGGAATTCAGGTTGACCTCGGGAGCGAAGACTATGGCATCAGGATAGCCAAGCTTGAAAAGGTGTTGCGCTATCTGGAGAAAAAAGGACTTCAGGCACAGTTAAGAGGAATTGATCTCAGCCACGGAAATCGGGTCTTTGTCAGGGGACGTTTCAAGGTTCCCAAGCAAAACCGATCTAAACAAAAGGGGGTTTAAACATGGCCAAAAAGGATTCTTTGATTGTAGGACTTGACATTGGCACCACCAAGATTTGCGCCGTGGTTGGTGAGGCTACCCCTGAAGGAATAGATATTGTGGGAATCGGCACTCATCCATCTGACGGTTTGCGCAAGGGTGTAGTAGTCAACATTGAAAGCACAGTGAATTCAATTAAACGGGCAGTGGAAGAGGCCGAGTTAATGGCGGGCTGTGAAATCAATGCGGTTTACGCCGGCATTGCCGGTGGACATATCGAGGGGGTCAACAGCCATGGTGTGATCGCCGTGAAGAACCGTGAAGTAAGCCAGCAAGACATTGACCGGGTAATCGACGCCGCCAAAGCAGTGGCAATACCCTTTGATCGAGAAGTTATTCATATTCTTCCGCAAGAATATTTGATCGACGACCAGGGCGGTATTCAAAACCCTCTGGGCATGTCAGGCGTGCGCTTGGAGGCCAAGGTTCACATCGTCACGGGTGCCGTTACCTCAGCCCAGAATATCGTCAAATGCTGCCAACGTGCCGGCCTTGACGTCTGTGACATTGTCTTGGAGTCCCTCGCCTCAGCAGAAGCAGTACTGAACCCTCAAGAGCGTAGGTTGGGCGTGGCCCTGGTGGATTTTGGTGGAGGCACTTCGGATTTGGCCATCTTTTCTGAACACAGCATACGACATAGCTCGGTTCTCTCCCTGGGCGGGAATAATCTTACCAACGACATTGCCGTGGGCTTGAGAACCCCGGTGGAAGACGCAGAAAAAATCAAACAGCGCTACGGCTGTGCTCTTACTGCCATGATTCAAAAGGACGAGACTATCCAAGTGCCGAGTGTTGGAGGTGGCAAGGCAAAGGTGCTCAGCAGAAACATACTGGGTGAGATTTTGGAACCACGAGTGGAGGAAATCTGTTCATTGCTTCAACGGGAGTTACTTCGATCCGGCTATTCGGACCTGGTTGCCTCCGGTCTGGTAATTACCGGGGGTTCCTCCTTGTTACCAGGGCTTGGTGAGTTGGCCGAGCAGGTCTTCAATCTGCCTGTTCGCACCGGCCTACCAACTGAAATCGGTGGTCTGGCAGATGTGGTCAGAAATCCCATGTACGCCACTGGTGTGGGATTGGTCCTGTACGGTTCCAACGCTGCTCCCAGCAAATTGTTCCGCATTCGCCAAAACAATATCTTCAACCGCTTGGTCGATCGGATGCGGAAATGGTTTAGTGACATAGTCTAGGCAAACAAGGAACGCTAATTTACTCAAGCTAAAAGGGGGGATTAATCCTAAGGGGAAAGCTAAGGTGCTCAAATTCGAAATCAGAAGCACGAAGCACGAAACAAATCCAAATGTTCAAAATTGGTCTTGCGGACTCCCCACCCTTCGGGCGGGTCCCCGGTTTCAAATGACCAAAACTAGGAGAACTTTATATCCGCTTCGCAGTCTTTGTTTCGAACATTGAAAAATTCGGATTTTGAATTTGTTTCGGATTTCGGATTTCCTGCGAGTCTGTAAGTCTTGTGACCGACTTTAACGTGGACTTGCAAACTTAAGGGGGCTGTTATGAATACGTCAGACCTTTACTTCGTTTTGACTATGTTCTTTGTATGTATGGGCTGCTTTCTTGTTTTTACCATGGGGTTTGTCTTCTTCGCCCGCCGGCGACAAAGTAAGGGCTCGTGAATGAAGGCGGTGAAGATGTTTGAAACGCTCTAATGCAGGAGGTGGATCATGATGTTCGAGTTTGTTGAGAGTGATAACGGAGCCACGATCAAAGTGATTGGCATAGGTGGTGGTGGCGGCAACGCTATCAACAATATGATCAACGCCAGTCTGATGGGAGTTGATTTCATCGCCGCTAACACCGATGCCCAAGCCCTGGAAGTTTCCAAGGCTCACACCAAACTCCAACTGGGAGTCAACATTACCAAGGGGCTTGGGGCCGGGGCCAACCCAGAGATCGGTCGCAGTGCCGCTCTGGAGGACGCTGACCAGATTAGGCAGGCCTTGGACGGCACTGACATGGTCTTCGTGACTGCCGGCCTGGGCGGAGGCACCGGGACTGGTGGTGCACCGGTAGTTGCCCAGATCGCCAAGGAAATCGGAGCGCTCACCGTGGCTGTGGTGACCAAACCATTTAACTTTGAAGGACGTCAGCGCATGAAGACGGCCGACAACGGTATCAAAGAGCTCCAGGAGACGGTGGATACCATTATTACCATTCCCAACAACCGTCTTTTGAGCTTAGCGGCCAAAAAGGCGACTTTCCTGGAAATGCTCAAAAAGGCGGACGACGTACTACTCTATGCCGTAAAGGGCATCTCCGATCTCATCACCATCCCGGGTCTGATCAATCTTGATTTTGCCGATGTCAAGACCATCATGAGTGAGATGGGTATGGCTTTGATGGGCACCGGCATGGCTAGTGGTGAAGATCGGGCCACTGAAGCCGCTCAGAAGGCCATTTCCAGTCCTCTATTGGAGGATGTGTCCATAAGTGGTGCCAAGGGTGTGCTCATGAACATCAGCAGCGGACTTGACCTCACCATCGACGAGGTGCAAGAGGCATCATCACTGATTCAGCAAGAGGCCCACGAAGATGCCAATATTATCTGGGGCACGGTGCTGGATCAGAGTGCTGGTGACGAATTGAGAGTTACCGTTATCGCCACCGGAATCGGTGAAGTCGACGTCAGACCCAAACCCGACTTGGGAGTTATCAGAGGGTCTCGCCGTGACGATGACCTGGAAATTCCCACCTTTTTGCGCCGTAACAGGAAGATTGAGGATAACGCGACTGAACACAGCCGTCCCATGAGTTACAAAGATCTTCCCATAGACGAGGACGAGCTGGAAATCCCAACCTTTCTCCGACGGCAGGCCGACTGAGGCGGAATGATTTCGGCTGATTGCGGCCGTCGCTTGCGGCGGTCAATTATTGTTTTCATCTAGTCCGGATATTTCATGAATCACTTGCTGCGACCACGGATATGGCTGTCCTTCCTGGCGTCCTCGGGTGTCGGCCCCTGCGACGTACCGCTCAGGTACGCCTCGGATCCAACCCCGCGGTACCGCGGGACGAGTTGCCTGGTGGCCCGCCCGCCTCGCCTGAGCGAGCAGGCTCGCGATGGCGGGCAGGCACGTCCATCTTCTTCGCGCTCGCTGCGCTTCCGTCTTCGCAAAAGCTTCGAGGAGACAAGCCGCTCAGGCCCGCAAGCGGGTTCCCAGTTTCGAGGTCTCGCGACAGCAATTCATGAAATATCCGGACTAAGTGTTTTGAGGCGGTGAAAAGGTGAGGACTCGGCGCGGTCTCTGTGGCATAATTGAGCGGTGTACATTTGAAGCCCTGACACCATGTACCAGTGCTATCTCCTGGGTTGTTTTTGAGGGCCGCAGGATACCGAGGACCTTTTTTCGGCGAGAGCTTTCGCAGGTCACCAATGTCTTGGCAACTGCAACGCAGATTAAAGAAATGGCTGGCGGACGAGACCGGCACAATCATCAAGGACTGGGGTGGGAGGGTTCCCATTGCCCTGGTCTACCCCAACCGGTATTTTCTGGGAATGTCCAATCTGGGCTTCCAGACCGTCTACCATCGCCTAAACCAGCTGCCCAACGTGGTCTGCGAGAGGGTCTTTCTGCCGGAATCGAAGGACATGACTGCTGCACGTTCGAGAACCGGCCCGCTTTCGATGGAAAGCCACCGGCCACTGGCGGATTTTCGAATCGTCGCCTTTTCAGTAGCTTTTGAAAATGATTATACAAATCTTGTTCACCTCCTGCATCTTGGCAAATTAACCCCCTACAGCTCCCGCCGCCACCAGCACGAGCCCCTGGTGGTGGCGGGCGGTGTCGCCACCTTCCTGAACCCCGAGCCTATCGCTCCCTTCATTGATGTCTTCCTTCTGGGTGAGGCGGAAAACCTCCTGGAGGATTTCACTACTGCTTGGCAAGAAGCGCACGATGAGAATGCTTCCAGGGAAGAGCAATTGGTCCATATTGCCACGCAGGTATCAGGAGCTTATGTTCCTTCTTTGTTCAGGGCGGAGAATGACAGCGAAGGCCAGCTTATCTCTTTTGAACCCCTTACCGACATCCCTGCTAAGATTCCGGCCAGGACTGCTGCCATAGAGACCGAAGGACCAACGGTCTCAACCGTCGTCACCCCTCATACCGAATTCGCAAACACTGTCTTGGTGGAGATCGGCCGGGGCTGTGGCCGGGGCTGCCGCTTCTGTGCTGCTGGTTTTGTCTATCGGCCTGTTCGTCATCAACAGGGTGAAAAGGTGGTGCGAGCGGCCCTGGATAGCGCCCCCTCAGGAAGAAAAATCGGCCTGCTGAGCTCGGCTGTGTCGGATCATCCCGATATCGACGCCATCTGCTTGCAGTTGAGGCAAGCAGGGACACGCTTATCAGTATCTTCACTCCGTGCCGACTCTGTCACTCCTGCCATGCTGGAGGCACTTCGGAAAAGTGGTCTTCGAACCGTGGCCATCGCCCCTGAGGCTGGAAGCGAGCGTTTGCGGCAGGTAATTAACAAGAACTTGACCGAAGAGCAAATCCTCAATGCTGTAACCGCCGTGGTCGGCTCGGGTATTCCCAATCTGAGGCTCTATTTCATGATCGGTCTGCCCACCGAAACAGAAGAGGATATAGAGGCAATAATACAGCTGGTCAAACGGGTCAAGCATGAGCAACTGGTTATCGGTCGAGGGCAGAAGCGGCTGGGCACTGTCACCCTGAGCGTCAGTTCCTTTGTACCCAAACCGTTCACACCCTTTCAATGGGTTCCGTTCTTCGATCTTGCCATACTCAAGCGGCGCATAAAGAAACTCAGACGAGGCCTGGGTGCGGTGGCCAACGTGCGGGTGCACGCCGATGTCCCCCGCTGGGCCTACATCCAGGCGCTGCTGGCCCGCGGCGACCGACGGTTGGCACCCTTGTTGGCAACAGTGGCGCAAGAAAACGGCAGCTGGAGCAAATCCTTCAAAATGGTCAATGTCAACCCAGAATTCTATGTTTCTCGCGAACGGAAGCGCGAAGAGCTTTTCCC
>JBFFBS010000074.1:0-15320 GCA_041560295.1 Syntrophobacteria bacterium
ACCGGAGTGGACGGCATGGACATGCGCAAGGCGGTGCGCATGGCCTTACTGGGTCTGGATCAGGAACTCATTGATTCACGTTTTCCCTGGATCTGCACCCTGTGCGCCCGCTGCGAGCACGGCTGTCCCATGGGCATTGATTTGATGAAGATGATGCGTTCTGCCCGGACCCACCGGGAGCGGGACAAGGTGCCTGGTGTTCTTCACAAAGGGGTAGTGCAGTGCTTGAAGTCGGGCAACAATGTGGGCATCCCCAAGGAAGACTATCTTTTCCTGCTGGAGGATCTCGGGGAAGAGTTGGCTGAAGAGTTGCCTGGTTTCACGGTTCCTGTTGACAAGAAGGGCGCCAGAATCCTGGTAACCATCAATTCCAAGGAGCCCTTTGCCGAGCCCGAGGACATGTTTTTCTGGTGGAAGATATTCTACGCGGCCAAAGAATCCTGGACCGTTACCTCGGATAACTGGGAAGGGGTGAACTGGGGGCTTTTCACCGGCGATGATGAGTCCATGCAAGAGGTTGTTCGGAGGATTGTGGAGAACTACAAAGAGCTTGAATGCGAGTATCTTCTCTTGCCGGAGTGAGGCCACGCCTACTTTGCGACCAGGCTTGGTCTGCAAAATTGGTTCGCTGACGAGGGTGTCAAGTTCATGAGTATTTACGACCTGATGAAGGAGTACGTTGAAGCCGGACGCATCAAGCTAGACAAATCGAAACATCCCGAACTCACCACCTACCACGATCCCTGTAACTACGGACGTAAGAGTGAGCGTACTTTCGGCCACGGGTACTACGAGGAGCCGCGCTGGATTACCCAGCAGTGTGTGGATAATTATGTGGACATGTATCCCAACCGGGCCAACAACTACTGCTGCGGCGCTGGTGGTGGTGCTTGGGCCATGCCCTACGCTGAGGAGCGCATCTACTACGGCCGGGTGAAGGCCAAACAAATAAAAGATACCGGAGCTGAGATGCTCATCGCCCCCTGCCACAACTGCCGCGACCAGATCATGAAGAGCCTGCGCCAGGAGTACGACATGATGGATCTGGAGGTGAAATACCTCTGGGAATTAGTGGCGGATTCTCTGATAATTGAAGGAGTGAACGACAAGGAAGAGTAGCGGTCGTCTGATAAAATCTGTCTATGACAAGCCCTCGGTCTTTGGAGACTGGGGGCTTTTTTTGTCAGTGGTCCGTTGTCAGCTCACTACGTTCGCAGCAAAGCGCAGAGCGCCAAGCGCATAGCGTTTGATTAATAATACTCGGTGAACGGTAAACGGACCTGTTCTACAATTGGTAAGTTGCTTTTTCGCTTCGCGCTATGCTCTATGCGCTATGCGTGATTGACTCCTGTCTCCTATCTCCTATCTCCTGTCTTTCGTTTCCCTTGACTTCGGTGAAGTCTACAATTAGGTTGATTGAGGGATTGCGGATTTCGGATTGCGGATTTCGGATTGCGGATTGCGGATTTCGGATTTGGTGCTAGAAACATCAATTCTTAAATCCCTGTATTCCTAAATTCCCTCATCTCTCCATATTTACATTTCTATTCGACTGATTGAGGCAAGCATAAATGGCCAAAAAGAAACAGGCAAAAAAAGCGCGGAAACGACATGATCGTATAACGCTCACAGAAGAGGACCGGACGCAGCTCCAGATGCTTGTTGATCGGGTAATGTCCCAGGACCCTGAAGGGGAGAGTTTTAGCCCGTTTGTAGAGAGCCTGAAGCCGCTCATTCAACGATCCGTTCCCTTTACCTTTGCTTTCGTGGAAGCCCTCGGCTCAACACCGAGTCCTGTGGCTGTCAAAGTGTTACAGATCCTGCAGAAAATCCCGGCAGAGAAACCTGTGAGAAGGGCACTAAAGACAGCACTCTACAGACTGGAACGTCAGGGACTTGTCAAGAAGGAAGAGGAGACAGAGTCGGAGCCGCGGGTTCTGATACCGCGTCCGGCTGATCGGCAGGCAGAGGCGTGGGCCAGCTGGCCGGAGAGCCAAGGGGAGCGTGGCATGGTCCTGAAATTGCCAGACGCCGGCCGCGGGTATGTGATGGCAATTGCCGTGGTCAATTCAGAGGGCGTTTTTCACGAGTTTGAGGCGATCCAGACAACCCGAAAAGGAGTCAGAACCCTTTTGGATAAGATGACCGGGGGGGTGGAGGGACGCTTGGTAGAGATCCCTGTGGAGCATTTCCGTTTACTCCTTGAAGAGGTGGCGGAGATCTACCAACGACAAGATCACGCCTTGCCTTCCGGCTACGAACCAATCCAAAAATACCTGGCATCCCAGGTGGAGGTGGTTTCACGTCCCCATGTCTACAATCTGTTGGATGAGAAAGAGATTGTGGAAGATCCGATTCTCCTTCGCACTTCAGACAGTCTTCTGGAGGTACAACCTTTTGTAACCTGGCGGTTGCCCGAAGGGCTGATCCAATCTTTCGCGGAGAAGATTAAAGAGCTCAGCGAAAGCCGACTGGTAATTTCCCAGAGTGCGCAAATGGAGCGGACAGCCCAGATCAATAGGGAAGCGGCGGCCGAGATTTTCACCCCTGAGTTGCGGCAGCATTATCGTCGACTGCTAGAGGAGACGGCCTTGCTCCTTCATCTGACAGATCGGCCACAAGAGGCCAAACGAGCTCTGGCCGTGGCCATTGATCTTGAGAACGAGATTGGCCTTCTCACCGAGGATAATTTTATTCTGGGCCTGGTAACGCGTTCCATTGCAAGTGAGGTTGGACCGCAAGCGGAGGGTGCAGAAGAGCAGGCCAAAAGAGAAAGGACCACGGAATCCGGGTTGATTATCCCGAGATAGCAAGTTTCAGGTTTCGGGTTCAAAATTCCAAGTCAAATAAAATATCAATTTTCCTAGTCCCAAGGCAGAGGGCACGAAGGAGGAAAAACCTGCATATTCTTTCTCTGAGATCTCCGCGCTCTCTGCGGTAAGAAATTGAGGAGTTGGCCATGCTGAAAACCATCAGTGTAAAGACTTCAGCTCAAACTGAGATGGTGGATGTTACCAGTCAGGTTCAGGGTGAATTGAGCAAATCCGGGATAGAAGAGGGTCGCCTTACCCTCTATGTACCCCATACCACCGCCGCCATTACCATCAACGAGGGGGCGGATCCTGCGGTCAAGGCGGACATTCTCATGGTGCTCAATCAAATGGTGCCCTGGAAAGCCAACTATAAACACATGGAAGGCAATTCCCCCGCCCATGTTAAGACTAGCCTGGTGGGGTCAGCCGAGACCGTACTTGTGTCCGGCGGCCGCTTGGTTCTGGGCACCTGGCAGAGAATATTCTTTTGCGAGTTCGACGGTCCGAGAAATCGTAAGCTGCATCTACAAATCGCCGCCCTGAGGAGGCCTGATTGAAGATTCACCACAGAGGCACATATCTGGTGTAAATCCGAAATCCGAATATCGAAATCCGAAACAAATTCGAATTTCCAAAATCCAAATGACCGAAACAGCAGATAAGTCTTTTCGAGAAGTTACGTTTTGAACATTTGAGAATTCGGATTTTGTATTTGCCCTTCGACCTGGCTCAGGGTGGTGAGCTGGTCGAACCATTTCGTGCTTCGGGTTTCGTATTTCGAATTTAAGTGCTAAGCACTCCTCCGTTTGACTCAGCCCCGAAGAACATGGACACAAGGTGCGGTTGAGGTTGACCTTGAGAAGACCGCGGCAAACTTTTCCCTTGACACTTTCGTAGATTTTCCATAAAGTCCCCTAATTAGAAATAAGTTTCACAAAGTGGGTTGAAGATAACCCTGCCCCACTCTCTCACTGAATCCCCGAGCAGTGAGAAAGGTTAGCAATGTCTGCAGGGTGGAGGCGTTGTTTTCGGCATAAGTAGTTAGGCTTCGAACTGAATTGAGCAATTGTCGGCACCAAGGTGGGAGGACCGGAAACAAGAGCCTTCCCAATTTGAGCCTTGCCCCTGCTCACTACCTTTTTTCCTCTCTTGGTTAGATGTCATTATGAGTCTGGAGAAGTTTCTAGAGGAAAGAAAACCGGCCATCTTGGAACGATGGTTCGATTCTATTCTGGAGACGTATCCTACTGACACAAGACGGTTCTTGCAGAAGAAGAAAAACCGCTTTGCCAACCCGGTAGCACATGAGATATCCCGGGGAATTGAGGAGATCTTCAACAACATTCTCAAGGGTGCACATTCAGAAGAATTTTCCCCTTTCCTCGACAAAATCATAAGAATCAGAGCTGTTCAGGATCTATCCCCCTCCCAAGCTCTGGGCTTCATTTTCGATTTGAAAAAACTGATACGGGAGGAGTTGGCTGAGAATATGGGCGAAAGCCACATTTCCGAAGCTGCATGGGAGCTTGAGCGAAAAATAGATTCACTGGGCCTCATGTCACTGGACATATACACCAAGTGCCGGGAGAAGCTTTACGAGCTGAGGGTGAAAGAGGTCAAGAACAGAGTTGGAAGGTTAATCGAACGAGCAAACATGATGTGCGGGATCCCCGAGAAAGAAGGAGATCCCGAAGTGTGCGACACTGATAATCTAACCTAAAGCGAGGTAACTTTAAATGGGCGTCTGGTTTTCCTTCTTTGCGGTTATAGCACTCGTTTTGTTTCCCTTGGTGGGGGCGAAAGGAGGCGGCCAGTATTTTTTCGGGATCGTTATCCCTTACCTGGCCGTCCTGACTTTCGTCATCGGCTTTGTTTACCGGGTGGTTCAATGGGCCAAAATCCCGGTACCCTTCAAGATACCCACAACCGGGGGGCAGATGAAAAGCTTTTCTTGGATTGAGCCGAACCCCATTGACAATCCCTCCAGCACCGGAGGTGTCATTGCCAGAATGGCACTCGAGGTGTTCGCCTTCCGTTCCTTGTTCAGGAACACCAGAATCGAACTGAGGGATGGCCCCAAGCTAGACTATGGCTCCAACAAGTGGCTGTGGGTGGCAGCACTGGCCTTTCACTATGCTTTTCTGGTCGTGTTTATCAGACACTTTCGGCTGTTTCTGGAGCCGGTGCCCTTCTTTGTGGGTGCGATAGAGAGCGTTGACGGCTTTATGGAGGTAGGGTTGCCACGGCTTATGCTAAGCGGCGTCGTGCTCTTGCTGGCGGCACTGTATCTTTTTTTGAGAAGAGTTGCAGTACCACAACTTCGCTATATCTCACTAGCTGCCGACTATTTTCCTCTTTTCCTGATCATCGGCTTGGCAACGTCCGGAATCCTCATGCGATATTTCATCAGGGTGGACATCACCAGCGTCAAAGAGTTGATCATAGGGCTAGTAAGTTTCCATCCCACGATTCCTAAAGGCATAGGTGTTATCTTTTACATTCACCTGTTTCTCCTCTCGGTTCTGATCGCTTACTTCCCATTCAGTAAACTCATGCATGCGGGTGGAGTTTTCATGAGCCCCACCAGAAACATGCCCAATGACAACCGCGCCCGGCGGCACATAAATCCCTGGAACTACCCAGTGAAGGTTCATACATACGAGGAGTATGAGGACGATTTTCGGGAGAAGATGATAGAGGTTGGACTCCCAGTTGAAAAGGAGTAAAGATGGCAAAGGTTGCGCCCCCAGAAGAACTTGCAAAAATAGACCACACTCCTCCCAAAAAAGGGTGGATGGACACGCCCGTCGAATTGAAAGAGGGCAGGTGGTGCTACGGCTCCAAGCCAAAAGACCACGAAGTGGTCGGCCTGCCTAACCCGAGGAGTTGGTCGCCCGGTGACGAGGACTGGAAGCTTCCGGAGAACTGGCAAGAGATATTTCTCGAGGGAATGAGGGAACGGCTGGATAAATTCCGTTCTTTCAGAATCTTCATGGATATCTGTGTGAGATGTGGCGCCTGCGCTGACAAGTGCCATTTCTTCATTGGCTCCGGCGATCCCAAGAACATGCCTGTGCTGCGGGCGGAGCTGCTCAGATCAATCTATCGAGGCGAATTCACCGCCGCTGGAAAGATCCTGGGGAAGCTTGCCGGGGGGAGAAAGCTTACCTACGACGTATTCAAGGATTTGTTCTACTACTTCTTCCAGTGCACCGAGTGTAGGCGCTGTTCGCTTTACTGCCCCTACGGCATCGACACCGCAGAAGTCACTATGATCGGCCGGGAGTTACTCAATCTGTTAGGCTGCAACATCGACTGGATAGCGGGTCCGGTGGCCAACTGCTACCGAACGGGTAATCACCTAGGCATTCAGCCCCACGCCTACCATTCCATGGTGGAATTTTTTTGCGAGGAGATCGAGGAGATCACAGGAATCCTTCCCGAGCCCAGCTTAAACAGGAAGGGAGCTGAGATCCTGTTCATTACTCCATCCGGCGATATCTTTGCTGACCCGGGCACCTTTACCGCCATGGGCTATCTCATGTTATTCCACTATCTCGAAGGTCTGGGTCTCGACATTACCTGGAGCACGTACGCCTCAGAGGGCGGAAACTTCGGCTCCTTCACCTCCCACGAGATGATGAAAAGGCTGAACTCCAAAATGTATGCCGAGGCCAAGAGATTGGGAGTGAAGTATATCATCGGTGGCGAGTGCGGCCATATGTGGAGGGTGTGCAATCAATACATGGACACCATGACTGGCCCCGCCGACTTTCTGGAAGTGCCCAAATCTCCCATTACCGGCACTGTGTTTGAGCATGCCAAATCCCATAAGATGATTCACCTTGTTGAGTTCACCGCTGACTTGATCAAGCACGGTAAGTTAAACCTGGATCCGAGCCGCAATGACCCCTACAAACTCACGTTCCATGATTCCTGCAATACCGCCAGAGGCATGGGATTCTTTGATGAGCCGCGGTATGTCATGCAGAATGTAGTCAACAACTTTCATGATATGCCGATCAATACCATTCGGGAGCAGACCTTTTGCTGCGGCAGTGGGTCCGGCTTGAATACCGATGAGTTTATGGACATGAGGATGCGCGGGGCCTTTCCTCGGGCAAATGCCCTCCAGTATGTCCATGACAAACATGATGTGAACATGATGGCCTGTATCTGTGCCATTGACCGGGCCACCCTTACAACTTTGTGCGAGTACTGGGTACCTGATGTGGAGGTCATAGGGATTCACGAGTTGGTGGGGAACGCCCTCATCCTGGAAGGGGAAAAGAAAAGAACCATGAATCTGCGTGGTGAGGAATTCCCCTGGGTGGAAGAAGAAGAGGAAGAAGAGGTTGATGAAGCACCTGCAGAAGTAATCCTCGAAGCGGCCGAAGAAACAGCCGAAGAAGCAGCTGAAGAAGTAGCCGAGGAAACTGCTGAAGAAGTAGCCGCAGACGCAGCCGAAGAAGCAGCTGAAGAAACTGTTGCGGAGGCAGCGGAAGATGAGGCGGAGGTTAAAAAGTAATGTATAACAAAGGCTTAGTCATCACCGGAATTGTTATCTTTGTTGTCTTTTTCACCTCACCCTTCTTGATCGGTTTGGTGAAATCCGGCCCACCGCCTGAACCAGAGCTTACGCCGAAGGCAAAGCTGGCAAAGCAGTGTGTAGAAGCCAAAGAATACATGGTGGAATCTCACATGCAGTTGCTGAACGATTGGCGGAATGAGGCTATCCGTGAAGGCAAGAGGATTTATGTCGCCACCGACGGGAAAGAATATACGGTGAGTTTGCAGAATACGTGTATGGACTGCCATTCCAACAAGAGCAAGTTTTGCGATCAGTGCCATAATTACGCTGAAGTGAATCCTTACTGTTGGGAATGCCATATTCAGCCGAAGGAGAAGTTGTGATGGAGAGGAGCAGAAGGAGCTTCTTGAAGATACTCGGAATCTCCACCCTGGGTCTCGGAACACTTTCGTCCGTGGATCTTTTGGCCAAGGCCGAGATGGGTAAGGCCGCGTTTGCGCCAGATCCACAAGGTATGACCGGCAAGAGATGGGCCCTGGTGGTGGATGTAAAGAAGCTGGATGAAGAGACCACCCAAAAGGCCATAGAAGCGTGCCACCTGATCCACAATGTTCCTGACTACGGCGATGAAGATGATGAAGAGATCAAATGGATCTGGACTGACAAGTATGAGCACGCCTTTCCGGGAACGGAGCATGCGTACCTGGCTGAAGAGATAGAAGAAAAGCCTTTCCTTTTACTCTGCAACCACTGCGCCAATCCCCCCTGTGTGCGGGTGTGTCCAACCCAGGCCACCTGGCAGCGTGGCGACGGTGTGGTCATGATGGACCAGCATCGCTGCATCGGGTGTCGGTACTGTATGGCTGCCTGTCCTTTCGGGGCCCGGAGCTTCAACTGGAAAGATCCGAGAACGACCTACTTCAAGGACAAGGAGCCACCGAACCCCACATATCCCACCCGCACAAAAGGGGTGGTAGAAAAGTGCAACCTCTGTGCTGAACGGTTGGCTGTAGGTGAGATGCCGGCGTGCGTTGAGGCGGTTAAGGATTCAAAAGCAATCGTTTTTGGAGATCTGGAAGATCCGCACTCCGAGGTAAGGGAAGTACTTCATGAGCACTTTGCCATCAGGCGTAAACCAGAGCTTGGGACAAATCCAAATGTCTACTACATAGTGTGAGGTGGTTATGCTCGAGACTGCTCTAAAAGGAAGCAAGAAATACTGGATACTGATAGGGGTTTTGTTCGGTCTTCATGGGATGGGCGCCACCGCCTTTCTGTATCAGCTCAGTAAAGGATTAACCGTAACCGGCATGAGCAGGGATGTTTCCTGGGGCATCTATATTGCCCAATTTACCTTCCTGGTCGGGGTGGCAGCTTCGGCGGTGATGGTGGTCCTGCCCTACTATCTGCACAATGTCAAGGAGTTCGGCAAGATCACGATTTTGGGCGAGTTTCTGGCTGTGGCCGCGGTTAACATGTGTTTAATGTTTATCCTTGTGGACCTGGGCAAGCCCATGCGCATGCTGAACGTTATCCTGCACCCGACCCCCAACTCCATTTTATTCTGGGATATGGTGGTTTTGAATGGCTACCTTTTCCTGAACATCATCATCGGTTGGGTGGTATTGAGTGCTGAGCGCAAACAGGTCGATCCACCCCAGTGGGTCAAACCCCTTATCTATCTGTCCATACCCTGGGCTGTTAGCATCCACACGGTCACCGCTTTCCTGTACGCAGGTTTACCGGGAAGACATTTCTGGCTCACCGCCATCATGGCGGCCCGCTTTTTGGGTTCCGCCTTTGCAGCCGGACCAGCGCTCCTTATTCTCCTGTGTCTCATCGTTCGGAAAGTGAGCAAGTTCGACCCCGGCAAGGAGGCCATCCAGAAGGTGGCCAACATTGTGCTGTATGCCATGATCATCAGTATATTCTTTGTGCTGCTAGAGATTTTCACCGCTTTTTACAGTCAGATACCAGGGCACATGCACGGTTTCGTCTATACTTTTGTCGGGCTTCATGGCCATGGAAATCTCGTCCCCTGGACGTGGGCCTTTGCGGTAATGGCAGTGATAGCCACACTCATGCTGCTCTGTCCACCGCTCAGGAAGAACGAAACGACCCTGGCCATCTCCTGCTTGCTGGTGTTCTTTTCCCTGTGGATCGAGAAAGGGATTACCCTGGTTATTACCGGTTTTATCCCCAACCCCTTTGATACAATAACCGAGTACGTCCCCACCCTACCGGAGTTGGCGATTACCGTAGGTGTCTGGGCTACAGGCTTCCTGATTCTTACCATCCTCTACAAGATTGCCGTCTCGGTTAAGGAGGAAATAGCCTCGTAGCTAAGGCACATTAGGGGTTCATTAAGCAACAAAAGGCTCATGCCATATCGGCATGAGCCTTTTTCCATTCTTGTTGCCATAGCGCCTGACTAATGTAGGGGCGGGGTTTATCCCCGCCCGTATATCCTCCGCCAATCAGGCCAGACCTCGGAACCAGACCAGGGATATTTTTCGGGTTCCTCCGCCATTGCTGCGCGCACCGGATTTTCCCAAATGTAGCAGGCAATGTCAGTCAATGATTCTTCCTTGCGCAACGCATGGTCGAAAAAACTGCGTTGCCATAATCGTCGTTCAGGTTCAATTTTGCGAGCCATTGGTGTCATTTTGCCTTTGAACAGACGAACAAAGTCAACAACTTCTTGGTCTTGTAGCAGTAAATGAACGTGATCCGGCATGATGCACCACGAGTAGACTGCCGCATGGCGAAGTGAAGCCAATTGACGGATTATCTGAATTGCTGTCTGTGATAGCTTGGGATGCAAATGAAACCATGCATGCTTGAGATGCGTGGTAATAGTGATGAAAAAAGCGTTTCCTTGGCTGTAAACTGGGAGGGGCAAACGAAATCTTTTTCGGACAGGAAAACGTTCCATTGAGTGCGCCTTTTTTGTGATTCAATCCAATTAGTGGTGTCATTGCGGGCGGGGATAAACCCCGCCCCTACTTTTTAATGAAATTTGGTCAAGATGTTCCTCATCTGATGGACCTTGCTGCCAGCTGTCCCCTCTGCTTCGCATCTCTCGCCCGCTCCCCCGCTCTGAGTGCTCTGTGAGCTCTGTGAGAGATAAACAAAGCACTACCAAACGTTCTTCTCCTCGCGCAGTATCTCCCTTCCTTCACCAGGATACACCTTTCGTTCCTGCGGTGGCGTGGGTTCCTCCACCGAGGGCCAGTGGCCAGGGCGCGGCTCTGGGCCTTCGCGCGTGACTTCTGAGGGAGCGGAGTCAACCAGCCGCGGGCTCTTGCGGATATCTACGCTTTTTACATTGTGGCTGAATTCGATGGGAATGCCGTTGGGGTCGAAAGAATAGATGGAGTGAATAAAGCCGTGATCGATTGCTTCCGACACCCAATACCCCGCTGCCGAGAGCTTGTCTTTTAATTGATAAAGATCTTCTTCGGATTCAACCCCAAAAGAGATGTGGTCGAAAATGACAGGTCCGGCGGTAGGGTAGCCGTGGTCCTTTTCCTCCGCGGGTTTCACCCCGGGCCACTCAAAAAAGGCGAGGAGATCGTTCTCAGAGATCTCGAAAAAGTAGTGCCTGTAGCCGGGCTTGCCGAGTCCGGCTACTAATCTCATGCCCAACAGGTCCCGCCAGAAACGAATGGTCTTGTCCATATCACCCGTTACCATAGCCAGATGATTAATGCCGTTGAACTTGATCATGATTCCTCCGGAATGTCAGTTGTTCCGCCGAAGGCGGATCCGTATTCAGTTGTATCCGAATTACTCCGATTTTGGAAGTAGGGGCGGGGTTACTAGGCACAGAAGTCAGAGGACAGTCGGTAGGTCGGGTGGTTTCCGCCTCGGCGGAGTTCACCCGACGCTTACTCATGTCGGATCAATCCCGCTAAAGCGGGACTAAGCGAGAACGATCCGACCTACCTAATGTGCTAGGCGCTAAGAACTAGGCACATACGAAAGGAGTCAGGAGTCAGAATCCAGGAACCAGGGGGCAAACACGCATAGCGCATAGCGAAAAAGCAACTTAATAATTGTAGAACAGATCCATTTACCGTTCACCGATTATTATTCACCAAACGCTATGCGCTTGGCGCTCTGCGCTTTGCTGCGAACGAAGTGAGCTGACAACTGACAATCACCTGCAAGGTGATCATGCTTGTTTTTTTTGCAAATTCTTTCACAAAAAGTTTGACAAAGGAAAATCTTCACGATATATTGAGCGCCGATGTGCGAGCCCGAGGTTTTTACTGTTCCTAACATCTCAATTTCACTAGTGATTTACTCTAATTGCAGAGCCCGCCTTACAGTAAGGAGAATCCACTACATCAGGAGGTGAACAGTCCATGTGGCAAGTAACTGTAGATAAGGAAAAGTGCACAGGCGACGAGGAATGTGTGGATATCTGCCCTGTGGATGTTTTTGAAATGGTTGACGGCAAGGCCGAGCCAGTGAATATGGACGACTGCGAGGGATGCGAGAGCTGTGTTGAGGTCTGTGAAGAAGACGCGATCACAGTAGAAGAGGTCTAGCGGCCGACTCCATAAATAATCCTTGCAAGAAATCTGAAGAGCGGGAATCTCGTAAGGGGAATTCCAGCTCTCTTACCGATCCTTGATGAGAGCCAATCAGAGACTAATCTTTGTTCAAGCTCCTGTCTAGGACAATGTAATTCTTCGTATTTTCTGCAAACCAGCAGAGCTGACATTTAGTCTAACGCAAAGTGCATAAGGAGGTGACCAGCAGATGTGGGAAGTAACAGTTGATAAGGACAAGTGCGATGGCGACGAGGAATGTGTGGACGTTTGCCCCGTAGATGTGTTCGAGATGGTTGATGGCAAGGCCGACCCGGTAAATGCCGAGGAGTGTCTCGGTTGTGAAAGCTGCGTGGAGGTCTGCGAAGCTGAAGCTATCACGGTTGAAGAGGTATAGCAATTTTCGTGAAGAGTTTTTCGGATTCTTATTGAAGACAAAAAGCCGGGGTTCCTGAGAGGGAGTTCCGGCTTTTATTTCAAAGCAATCAGCAATCAGCAGTCAGCTTTCAGCAAGCAGAAATCGTCGGGAAATATTGTTGCAAATTCGACCAATAAGGAGGGAACGAGGTTATGTGGAAGGTAACTGTGGACAAAGACAAATGCACCGGCGATGGGGAATGCGCGGACGTTTGTCCCGTGGATGTGTACAAACTAATTGAAGGTAAGGCTGAACCCGTAAATGAAGACGAGTGTCTGGGTTGTGAGAGTTGTATTGAGGTCTGTGATTTTGATGCCATCACTGTTGAGGAAGTCTAACGGGTTTAGTTGATCTCACTCCATAGGCAGCGTTCACAAATTTATCAAGTGTTATCCATAAATCCGAAATCCGAATTTCGAAATCCGAAACAATTTCCAAATTTTCAAAATCCTAATGACCAAAACTCCCTGCTAGGTCTTTAAACAGCATTGTTTTGAACATTGGTAAATTAGTGCTTCGAATTTGTTTCGTGCTTCGTGCTTCGAAACCGGGGACCCGCCTGCAGGGTGGGGAGTCCGAGGGACCAATTTCGAGTTTTAGGCCGGATGAATACAGTTTGTACTTCGCTTGGGAGGCTAGACTCGGAGACTAGAATTCCCAGTGCTAAGGAAAGAAAAGCCGGAGGCCTTAATTGGACTCCGGCTTTCTTATGTTCATTTTGGTCAGATCATTCAAGGGGGCGTCTGACGTGCTGTGGTCAGCAACGTCTCCACCTTGCAGTTACTTCTTCTTTGACTTTGTGTGACACTTGATACAGGTGGTTGGGATCTTGCTGTATTTTTCCTTGTCTTCCTTCTTCAATTTCTTGTGGCAGCCTTGGCAATTGTTGTGATAGGCGAGTTTCAGGTTGAGTGCCTGCTTGTCCTTGGGAAGCTTCTTTTCGCCTTTGATCGTGGCTTCGTTGTGACACTCCATGCATTTCTTGACCTTGTCACCCTCTTTCCAGGTGTTCTTCTTTTTGTCCTTCTCATCATACACGTGATGGCATTCGGTGCACTTGATCTTATACTCTTCGTTGTGCTTCTTGTGCTCTAACTTCACCGGGCCCTTGGTGTGTTTGGTCCAGAGCTTGGCTAGTATTTCGATCGTGTCGGGCGCCTCTTGCTTATCGGCGGCTCCACCCAGGCTTGAAAAAACTACCCCGCTCAAAAACGCAATTACCGCTAGAACTGTAAGGAGACGTTTGCCCATGGTGCTGTTTCACCCCCTTTCTCCGTGTTTGCCAAAATCTACTATCTAATTTCGAATAAAGGCCCAATCTGCCCAAAACAGTCAGGTTGAGCCTGGAGAACCCTACACGTCAAGGTCTATAGCAATATGTGAAAGTTTTGTCAAGCTGTATTCGCATAGCGCATAGCGCAGAGCGCAGAGCGAAAAAAATCCTCCGCCAGGCTCCCGGCGATTACGATTTGGGCGTAAACCCCACCCCTAGATTTTCAGTAAAAGGATCTAGTGTGGTGTGTGGGCGGATCTCTGCCCAAGAATAATACGAAAATGCTCGCACCGGAGGGTTTGTCCTCTGTACGCCATGCGCTACGCGCTATGCGCTTTGCGATTTCGCTGACGCCTCTTCTTCCTCTTCCAAGTCCAAAGGTTTTTTGCCAAAGATCTTGGCGATCCAGATACTCATTTCGTAAAGGATGAGTAAGGGGCCGGCCATCATCACCTGGGTGACTATGTCCGGGGGCGTCAGGATGGCGGCAAGCATAAAGATTATGAGGATGGCATATTTCTGCTTGGTTCGAAGCATCTCTGCATTGACAAGACCAAGCCTGGCAAGAAAATAAGAGAAGAGTGGCAATTCGAAAATGAAACCGAAGGCGAAAAGCAGTTTGGTGGCGAACTTCAAGTATTCCCGGATACTGGGTAAGGCCCTGATGCTGTCGCTGGCAAAGCCGATGAAGAACTTGAAACCGAATGGGAACACTACGAAGTAGCCGAAGAGAGCTCCGCCAACGAAAAAAACCGTGGAAAACAGGACGATAGGGAACATGGCCCGTTGTTCCCGTTGGTAGAGACCGGGGGCGATGAAACGCCAGAACTGGTAAATTATTACCGGCGAGGCCAGGCCGATGCCGGCGAGCAGGGCAACCTTCAGATAGGTGATGAAGGCCTCAGGTAGGGCAGTAAAAATCAACCCTTCACCAGGCGGCATCACCTGGATGAGCGGTCGCATTAAGAGTTCAAATATCTGTTTGGCGAAGAAGTAGCAAATGACAAAACCGACTCCAACGGCTACAAAACAAACGATGAGCCGGTGGCGCAGCTCTTCCAGATGCTCGGTAAAAGGCATCTTTGATCCGCTATCATTGTCATTTGTCGCCATGGGAGGATTTCTCCGGGGCCGGGGGTGAAGGCGGGGTAGTTTCCGGCTCTTCCACGTCGTCATCACTGCTGGCGCTTGCTAGCTCGATATCGTCTTCATTCTCTTCAACCGAAGGAGTGGTTGCAGTACTTTCTTCTTCAGAGTCTAACTCCTCGCTGGGCTTTGAAGGAAGAGTGGCGTCGACCACCGTTTCCTGGATGTCATCGAAGCTCTGCTTCAACTCTGAAAACTCGGTATTCGTTTCCAGGCTTTCCTTGAGTTCGTTAGTGGCCTTTTTGAATTCAGCGATACCTCGGCCCAAGGCCTTTGCCAACTCTGGGAGTTTTTTGGGCCCGACAACGATGAGTGCTATGGCCAGAAGCAGGAGAAGCTCTGGCATGCCAATGCCAAACATCTAGATAATCTCCTGTGGTGAAATAAGAAATTTAGTAATAAAATAGATTATTTGGAGACAACGAATTGTAGTTGGTTTTCCGTGGACTGTCAACAAATAAGTAATTAGGGAATTAGGGAATTAGGTAATTGAGGAATTAAGGGATTCAGGAATTCAGGGATTGTATGGGGTATAGGGAGTTGAGATAAGGCGAGAAAAGCGAGAAAAGCGAGAAAAGCG
>JBFFBS010000075.1:0-15171 GCA_041560295.1 Syntrophobacteria bacterium
GTTTTTGCCACCTTCCCCTTGGTGGAGGGTGGAGGCAAATTTGCGACCATCAAACGGGCCAGAGAAGAACTGTCACGGCTTCAACTGGAACGGCAGGCAACGGCAGAGCGGATAGATCAACGAGTCCGCTCAGCCCTGCACGAAGCATCGGCATCCTATCCCAACATCAACCTCTCCCGTTCTGCCGCGGAGGCAGCGCGGAAGAATCTCGAACTGGTGACGGATCAGTATGTGCGCGGTCTGGTCTCTATTGTTGACTTATTGGATGCCCAAAATTCATCTCTGAGATCAGACCAGGCTGCTGAGAATGCAGTCTACGATTTTCTCATCGATTGGATGGATGTGGAGCGTGCTGCCGGCAGGTTCGATTTCCTCATGACTCAGGCAGAAAGGGAGGAATGGTTTCAGAGACTTCAGGAATTCTTCAATCAGGCTGGGGTGGAACCGATTAGAAGGTAATGGAGTAATGGAGGGTTGGAGTACTGGAGTAGTGGAGTATTGGTTTCCTTATGACATATATACAAGATTGCTTTCTTTGATTAGGAGATGATCTGTCCATTCTCCACGGTATCTTTTTTCTTCTAAACTTTCAACGAGCTTTAGCAATCCATTTTCCAACTTGTATGCCAGGGTGTCTAGAAGTTGAAATTCATCTTCGGTGATCTCATTTGCATTTCGATAGGCGTGAAGGCCTGAGACTGATTCACCCAAAGATCCAAGTGCTATATAGAGGAATCTTAAGTAATCTTTAATGGTGCGCCTGCAATAGCCCTCTGAAATATTGCGATGGATGGAATCACTTGACGCTATAGCCTAGTTCGCCACTCGTTTCAATTCATAGGGAAACTTTCTAAAAACCTTACATGTTTCTTTGTAATATTTGACCGCGTCATTCCAGACTCTAAGCTTTTGGTACCCCCGGTTTCTGTTTTTCCTCATTTCCCATTACTCCATCACTCCAATACTCCAGTACTCCAAAGTGACTTTGATCTTTAGAACAAACCTTGTCCCTTCCCCATGCACTTCCACTAGACTACGACGCCACGCTTTCTTCTGCCTTCACCTTGAAAAACAAACTGTACAACACCGGGACCAGCACCAGGGTAAGCAAGGTGCCGGCGGCAAGGCCGAAGCTGATCACTACAGCCATGGCAAAAAACATAGGGTCAGGCGGAATCATCAGGGAGACCAGCCCGAGAATGGTCGTCAGCGTGGTCATGAACACCGGTTTGAATCGGGTGAGGCAAGCCTTCAGCACTGCGTCGTAAGGCTTTGCCCCAGCATCGATTTCGTTCTGGATGGAATCCAGTAAAACAATGGCATTGTTGATGATTATCCCCGCTAGGCTGAGAAAACCGAGAATCGCCATGAAGCCAAAGAATGCCCCGGTGAGCAGCAGTCCTGGCGCAGCCCCAATAAGCACCAGCGGAATGGTGATGAAAATTATCGCCGGCTTGGCGTAGGAGTTGAACTGCCAGACCATGAGCAAGATCATGGCTCCCAGGGCATGGGGAATGAATATTGCCAGGGCATTCTGCGCCTTGGCAGAGTTTTCCGATTCTCCGCCCCACTCCCAGAAGTGCCTGGACGGCAAGTCCTCCATGATCTTGTCCAGTGCGGGCGAGAGGGCCTCCTCCAACTCCGCCGCCTGCAACCACAAATGCTTGGCCTCCACGGTCACCGTGGGCAACAGATTGCGCCTGTAGATCTGATTGTACATGACCTCAGTCCTGAGATTCGCCAACTGAGTTAACGGTAGATTTTCATTTCGCGTCGAGGAGTACACCTGCACGGTGCGAAGGCGATCGAGGGTCTTGCGCTCCGCCCCTATAGCCCTGAGCATCACAGGTATGGCCTTGTCCTCCTCCCGATAGTCGGTGATAGGGCTGCCGCTAAAGAAGGCGTTCAGGCTGTTGGCTATCTCCTCCGAGGTAACACCAGCCCTTCGGGCCCGAGGCTGATCAATGTCAACGAAAACCTTGGAGACCCGGTTTTCCCAATCACTGTAAATGCCGTCTGTTCCAGCAATATCGCGAAGAGCCCCTTCCACCTGCTGGCTGAGCTCGAATATCTTATCGTGATCCGGCCCGGAAATACGAACCTCTATCAATCCTGTCTCATTTGCCCCCAGCCAAAACGTCTTGATACGGGGATAGACCTCGGGGAAATTCTCAGCAAGATACTCGCGGGCTCTGTCCATTGACGGGAAGATGGAATCAGCGTCTTTTGCTGTCACCAGAATGAAAGAAATATTAGGTGCCGGGGCCCGAGGACCAAATGTTTGAAAAAACCGTGGTCCGCCGTATCCCACGTAGGCAATGGTGCTGGTTACCTCCGGATTGGCCTCTTCGTCTTCGAGCCATTCCAGAAAACGAACCGCTGTACGGTCCATGGCGTTGGAGCCGTAGCCGGCCGGAACATCTAAATAGATCATGTACTGATCCCGCTCAGAGTCGGGCATGAACTGCTTCCTCACAAAGCCCATGAGGGTGATGGCCCCAAACATCAAACCTGCCACCACGCCGAGGACAACTATTCGGTTGTTCAAAGCGAAGGTCAAAATTCTCTTGTATATCAAATACATGCGTTTTTGGTACTGCGCTTCGATTTCCGCTTCAGTAAGAGCCTTGGGTTTCAAGAACCAGTAGCAGTTGAGCGGGGTCACCATAGTGGCAAGGAGCCAGGAGGTCAGGAGGGTGATGGCGATCACCGTGGCCATGGAGCTCAAATACTCTCCGGTAACGTTGGGAGCCATGGCCAACGGCACAAATGCCAGGATCGTGGTCAGCGTTGAGGTAAGCAGCGGCAGGGCCAAAGTCTTGCCCGCATTGATGGCCGCATCCCTTCTTTCCTCCCCTTCCAACATGCGCCTCCCTACCTCCTCGGCCATAACGATGCCGTTGTCCACCAAAAGCCCCAGGGATATGATCAGGGTGGCCAAAGTAATGCGGTGGAGCTCAAGGCCCAAGACCCGCATCTGGACGAGAGTAACAATCATGGTGAGGGGAACAATGGTTCCCACGATGAGCCCGGTGCGCAACCCCAGGAAAATCATCACTACAGCGAGCACGGTGACCAAGGTCTGCACCAGGTTCATGGCCACGCCGTTGACCGAGTCCGCTACATACTTCGCTTGATAGAAGGCAACGTCCACCTGATAACCGATGGGCAGCTCGTTTTGCCACTCCTCCACTCTTTTCTCAACTCGGGGAGTGAAATCCAGGACGTTCACCCCTGTCTCCATTTGTTCCACGGCCAGGATGATGGCGGGCTTCCCATCGTAGTAAACTTTCTGCATCGGCGGATCAATGTAGGCCCGCTTTACCGTGGCTATATCTTTCAGGTAAGCGACCTGGTTGGATGAGGGCAGCCTAATGACAACATTCTCGATGTCCTCCACGCTCTCAAAATTTCCCGAAGGCTCAACCACCAACTCCACCGCCCCGGTATCGACGGAGCCGCCCGGGAGAATGATGTTCTGCTTCATGAGAGTCTCGGCAAGCTCAGTTGGGCTGAGCCCCCACTGTGCCAAGCGGGCATTGGATATCTCCAGAAATACCCTCTCACTCTGCACGCCATGAAGCTCCACCTTGCGAATGCCCGGGATGGTATAAAAATCGTCTTGCATATCCCTGGCAACATCACGCATCTCGGCCATGGTAAAGCCTTCGGCTGTCAGAGCGACAAGGACCACGGACACATCGCCGAACTCGTCGTCAACAAAGGGGCCTATGGTTCCCTCCGGCAGCTCCGGCCTGACGTCGTCCATCTTGTTGCGCAGGTCATTCCAGATTGTATCCATATCGAAAAAATTATCGTACACCTTGACGTAGACGATGGAAACCCCGGTAGCGGACTTGACATCGTAGATATCCTCTACCTCGGGAATCTGGCGGATATATTCTTCCACCTTGCGGGTGATGAGATCTTCCACCCGTCGAGGCGACATCCCAGGAAAGTAGGTGGTCACCACCGCATCCCGGATGGTAACAACAGCGTCCTCCTTACTGGGAAAATTCGTGAGCATGCCAAGGCCGGCGACCGTAAGCAGTGCTACCAAAAGCATCACCAAACGTGAGTTATTGAGCGAGAAACCGGTAAGGTTCATGCAAAATCTCCCTAAGCGATTAAGGGATTAGAGATTTAAGGTGTGCGATGTGTGATGTGAGATGGTTATGCTTTTCAGTGCTCGTCTTGAATCTCACATCCCATATCTCATATCCCACATCCTGTATCTCAAATCTTCAATCTTAAATCCGCAATCCGAAATGTGATTACTTCTTCTCCTTCTCCTTCTCTTTATCCTTCTTCTGCATCAAGTTCACTTTCTGCCCGTCGCTCAAGAACGCGGCACCGGCAGTAGCTATGATGTCGCCGGCCTTGAGAGTGCCAGGTTCAACGATTACGTCGTTTTCGCGAAGATTCAATGCCTTGATTTGAGTCTTTTTGACGGTGGAGCTCTTCTCATCATATACGAAAACAAACTGTGTCTTCTCTGCTCCCACAAGAAACGCTGTCAAGGGGACTAGCAGACCAGTATATACGGGTTCACCTGCTTCGGACTGCGGGATAAACTCGAAGGCAACTTCCACCGACATACCCGACCTGAGCGCTGGAAAATTCTCTTGTATCTGCACGGTCACCGGGAAGGTAGTAGCCTCTCGTGATCTTGCCCCTACCTCGGTGATCACTCCAGGCACCTTGCGGTTGTTCAAACTAGGAAAAACAACATCGGCCTGCTCACCAACGCTCAGATTGATGACAACTGCCTCGGGCACTTCAGTGCTGACCTCGAAACCAGATTCCTCTCCATCCAAGCCGAAAACGGCTCGGCCTCGTGGAACCTCGATGAAGGGCTCAATCTCTTTCACAGAGATTGTTCCATTAAATGGAGCTGTGAGCCGGGTTTTGCGCAGATCACGACGTGCCAGCCCCAACTGGGCCGTTGCCGCCTTTACCTGGCTCTCGGCACTGTCGAAGCTGGCCCTGGCCTCATCCAGTTCGGCCTTGCTGGCATTGTTGGACTCGTAGAGGGCAAGATAGCGCTCGTAGTTGGCTCGCCTTTCCACCCGGTTGGCCTGGGCTTTTGATAGTTCCGCTTCCGCATCTCTCACCCCGAGCACGAAAGGTTGTTGATCCAGCTCAGCCAACACCTGGCCTTTCTTGACCTGATCCCCCAATCTTACCAGGACCGTCTCAACCGTCCCACCCACGGCAAAGCTGAGGGCGGTCTGGTCCACGGGCTTGGTGGTGCCTGAGATCAGCCTTACCTGCTTGGTTGAGGTCTCGGCTACTTTGATCCACCTGATCGAGCGGATGACCTCCGGCGGCTGTTCCTCCTTGCCACAGCCAAAGGCTGCCAGCATCGGAACAAGCAAGCAGAGGGTTAAAGCGAGAAATGTGCTCCTGCCGGAAATAGAATGAAACATCAAATCACCTCCAGGGTATAGAAAGGCTGACTAAACTTTGGATAACCTAATGCTTGATTTAATCAGATAAGATCCTAAGGATGATCTTCTTTGTCAAGCCTTTTGCATTTTACTCGAATCCCGGGATAAGTAAATAGATTACTAACTCAGCCACACGTATTGATAAGGTCTCAAGGTGAAGGAATCAGTTTTGAATTTCTCTCCCGAAATTAAATCTTCCATCTGTCCTGAAACGTCATGGCCCGACAAAGAAAGGGGAATCTCTGTTGAGGAGACATTGGTGAGAGCATAGATCGTCTGCTCTTGGCTATACCTCTTTATGGCGAACACTTTTGGATCAATTTCGAGTATCTCGAAATCAGCGTTAGGGTGAAAAGCCTGCTGTTTTTTTCTGATCTTGATCAAATTGAGGTAGGGGAAGAAAATCCTGGCGCGAAAAGACTCAGGATCTTTCAGGTCAGACATGAGGCTTTCCACCTCGAGTTTTGCCCGGTTTATGGTTCTGGCTCTTCCTGTTTGCTGCACACCCTCCAGCCAGTTGCGTGATCCTACCAGGCTGTGAATATATGTGGCCGGTACTCCTGGAAGCACATATTGTATGGACTGTGAAGCGAGAAACTTCTCTGCCTGAGTCGATTCAGGGTCAGCAAGAACAGCATCAACATAGGTGATGTTCAGTTCATAGGGGCTGTCTGAGCCATCCGGATTCCGCTTATACGAAACCTGTCCGCCATTGGCTTTCACCACTTCAGCGAGGGCATCGATCTCCTCTGGCGGCAATATACCTTCCAGCGGGCGCACACCAATACCATCGTGGGATGCTGTAAAGTTGAAAAAAGTGTTACTAGCAGATTCTAACTGGAGACCCTTGGCCCAGTTCGTCAGAACCGTGGTGTCTTCTTTGAGGAAGGAATAAAAAAGCAGTGGCGGCAGGGTAAAATTGTAAACCATCTGCGCCTCATCTTTGCCCTCTCCAAAGTAACTGATGTTCTCCTGGTGGGGCACATTGGTTTCGGTAATAATGATGACATCCGGTGCAACCAGATCCAATATACTCCGGAAGAGTTTCACCATGTCGTGGGTCTCACTCAAATGGATACAGGTGGTGCCGATTTCTTTCCACAGGTAAGCGATTGCATCAAGTCTCAAGATAGTAGCTCCCTTTTGAGCGTATAAAAGGAGCACTTCTATCATCTTCTCAAGCACATCTAAACTTCTGAAATTGAAATCAATCTGATCGGCGCTGAAGGTTGTCCACAAATGGACGGTGCTGCCGTCGTGCTTCTTGTATTCGGATAGAAGCGGCAATGCTCTGGGACGTGTAACTTGAGAGAGATCTGTGGAAGGATTCACTTCCATGGCAAAATCCACATATCCTTCTTTTCCTGCCAGGTAGTTTTCAAACCATTGTCCCTTGGAAGAAAAGTGATTCACCACATAATCGAACATGAGCTGAAAATCGCCACCGATGGCGACCACTTCCTCCCAAGATCCCAGTTCCGGATTGATGGTGGAGAAATCCTTGACAGAGAAACCGTCGTCTGAAGACCAGGGGAAAAAGGGTAAGAAATGGACAGTAGAGATTGCATCCTTTAGATAGGTGTTGGCAAAATCATGAAACGTAACCAGAGGGACCTGACCTTTTCCCAGAAGAGAGTCACCATAGGTTATCAACACCACATCTTCTTGAGAGAAATAGCCCTCCTTGTCGCTCTTCTGGACGGGAAATCTTTCGATCAAGGGTTTAATTCTTTCAAGGGCCAACTCCCCTTCCCTGTCGCCGTAGATCCTCGTCAGAATCCTCTTCACGGTGTTATAGTCACCCATAGTCGATCTCCTTTATTACCAGCCCGCGCTCCGCGATTGTGACCTTTCGCTGGAGTAATGAAGTTAGGGAGTAGTGGAGTATTGGGGTTAAATGCTCCCGCGTTCGTCAATTTCCTCCAGCACTCCAGTACTCCAATACTGGGCCTTTTCCAGTCAGGTTCGCCGAATGAAGACCACCTTCGATGCTTGGGCTAAACCCTCTATTGTCCGAACAGTTCAGGATATTTAATGGCAGAGATGTCGAGTCGCCTTCGTAACACGTCGTAAGAAAAGAAACGTTTACCTAACTCATAGTTGTGCTCCACCATTTCCTGGCAAACCTTTGGATCGGCAAGAACTTGTTTTGTCTTTTCAACCGCATCTTTGGTCACATAACCATCGAGCTCTATTACGGAGAATCCTTTGGGCTTGATATCTTTTGTGTAAATTGAATAGGTATTTACCACAACCGGTTTACTGAAATAGATGGCTTCCAAAAAGGCATTGCCGAAACCCTCAAAGGTGGAAGGATAGGTCACCAGGTCGCAATAGGGATAGACATCCTCAAGGGTGTAAATCTTCCGCCCATCTTTGGTTTGCCCCCTTTTTTCATTGATGATATCCGAGGGAAAGAGCAGATCTACCTTGAGGAAATCTGCATATTCCTTGAGCCTTTCCTGGTAATCGAAGCCTTCGTCACCCGCATCGTGAGAAATTACCAGCTTGGCTTTCATCCTCAGCCTACACACCAATTCTATGGCATGCTCAATCCCCTTTCGCTTCACAACCCGAGTGGGCTGAAGCACAAAGAGTTCATCATCTGCAATTCCTATGGCCTCTCGAACCTCAGAGGTGTAATCATCAGGAGGTGGCGGCGGATTTTCAAAATCCATGACATTGGGAACAACCCGCCCTGAAATGCCGGTTCTCAGAGCTAATTGTTCCTCAGCATACGAATTAATGACCGTGTGATTGAGGGTGGGCAAATTCGGGGGAAAAGCCATATTCAAATAGTCGGAAACAGCGTTTATGCTGAACCGATCTCGCTCCCAGTAAAAGTCGTGGTGGCGTGCTGTTGCTGGCATTCCTGTTTCCGCAATAACCTCGGTGATGGCAAGACCCAGAGGAATATTCATCGGGATAGTCAGGGAATTTTCCGGCATCAACAGATCTATCTTGAATTGATTTATAAAGGCATAGAGATCATCTTTGAGTTTACTTTTAATCTCCGTGATCTTTTCGGTCAGCGCACGAGAACGTGTGGTGACACCAAAGCTGGCTTGCTGAATTTCTTGGATTACGGGATGGTTGAAATGGGCCTCCTCAGCAAGATATGATCGTTCCGGGGGACGATCCAACTCCCCGGCAAAATAGTAACAGGTGATACGCCGCTCCTCCATAACCTGCACCCATTTGTCAGACTCCAGGGAAACGCCGTCCGTCCCTGCTAACCGGGTAGAAACGATGCCAACTCTCTTTACCCTGCGCCTACCCCACATGCCAAATTCCATCTTGACCTCCTCACTTAGTGCAAATGCTTTTGTAATAATTGATCAGACCGGCCACATACTACCTTACTGGTGGTCGCACAGCGAAGATTACCTCGAAATATTTGACCAGACCTTGCAGGTTTGTCTAATATAGATTGGCATATTTGTAATTATTCTTTATCGCATGTCAAGGTGCTGTTTTGGCTCTGCTGCAGTACAATAGCGATAGAGGTGAGATCTTGCAATAGGCTATATTGTGCCCAAGGCAGTGCAAACCTCTCTAACTGAAAGGGAAATCAACATGGACCTGAACCTACTTTCCTCTTTGGCTGTGGAGAATGATACCAAAGTCGTGCTGGTGGTCCTGGACGGAGTGGGTGATCTGGCAGGACCGGAAGGGAAAACCTCTTTAGAAGCCGCTCACACCCCGAACCTTGATGCGCTGGCCAAGTCCGGCGTCTGCGGGTTTCACGACCCACTGGCCCCGGGGATCACCCCGGGCTCAGGACCAGCTCACATCGGTCTCTTCGGCTACGACCCGTTCAAGTACCTGATCGGGCGGGGCGTACTGGACACGGCCGGTACACCGTTTGTATTCGAAGCGGGTGACATGGCAAGCCGACTGAACTTCGCCACCTTGGCAGCCGATGGAACCATTTCGGATCGACGCGCCGGACGTATCCCCGACGAAGAAGGCAAACGGGTGACCGAATTGCTTGCTGAGAACATCAAAGAAATCGAAGGAGTGCAGGTGCTGCTTCAGCACGTCAAGGAGTACCGGGCCGCAGCGATTTTCAGGGGTAAAAAACTGGACGGTAGGCTTTGCGACAGTGATCCGCAGAAAATTGGCCTGAAGCCGCTGGAAGTTAAGCCTGCGGAAGAGAATCCGACCTCCGAGGCTGAGGAAGGTGCCCGACTGGCCAACAGTTTCATCGCCAGGGCAAAAGAAGTGTTGGCTGGAGAGGCAAAAGCCAATTTTATCATGATGCGCGGCTTTGACATCTACGATCCCCTGCCCAACTTCTCTGAGCTTTTCAAGTGGCGAGCCTGCGCTGTGGCCGCCTATCCCATGTACAAAGGTGTGGCCAAGCTGGCCGGCATGCGAGTGATTGAGGAAGGACAATCCACCATGGAGGAAGAGTTATATCTGGTGGAGCGTGAATTTCCCAACACCGACTTCCTCTTCCTCCACATTAAAAAAGCGGATTCCATGGGTGAGGACGGTAACTTCCAAGGCAAGGTGGAGGTGATTGAACATTTCGACCGGTTGGTGCCGCGGTTGGTGGATTTGAAGCCTGATGTCCTCTGTATGACCGGAGATCACTCAACGCCGTGCAGCCTCGCCAGCCACTCCTGGCATCCGGTCCCCATCTGCATTGCGGCAAAAACCGCCCGGGTGGACAGTTGCCAGACGTTCGGTGAGACCTCCTTTCTCACCGGTGGACTGGGCCGCATACGGAGCACGGATGTGCTGCCCCTGCTTCTGGCTCATGCGGAAAGATTGATGAAATATGGAGCTTAGCCCGTATGATTCATGAATTATCCGGGCTAGTGGAGATTGTAGATTTGAGATTTTAGAATGCAGATTGAAGAATGAAAGGTTTCAGGTGTCAGCGAAGAAAAACAAGAAAGGTATGATGCCTTGTACCCTGTACCTTAACTGCTGACTACTGGATTGCGGAATGGGGATTTGACTACTTGTGGGAGCGGCATCTTGCCGCGATAATCCCGATTGCCTTGGCTTTTAGCGTCCGCAGAACTTCACTTATACGCTAAAGTAAAACATTAAATATTTAAAATAATTGCCCATAATGTCATATATTTAAATATATTTATTAATTCACTGAGAAGCACCTTTGATCCTTTCGGCAATTTCGCGACTGAAATCACCCACCAGTTCGCTCATAGTCGCAACAAGGGCTTCAAAGCTATCATCTCCTGTTTGCCTGTTGAAACTCGACTTCCACGTCCCCTTTCGTCTATCCTCGACTTCGCCTTCTCCCACATCCCAAATGTAGTAGTGCGCTATAAGTGAAGCTTCTCCTCCGAGATCGCCCTCGAAACGCATAACATCCACAACAATCTGGTAGTCGAAGTTTGGCCTCCTTCTCCAGGGGAAAAATACGATTCTATCGGTAGAGAGTAGACTGGAAAGATTCCCCCCGAGAGCTGCGGTGAAATTCCTATCGAGAGGTTCTCCCCAGGAATGGAAGTCGTGAACGACGATCTTGTTTTCCTTAGTACGGGTAACGATTTGAGGACGATTCAGATACTCCCTCACCCTGACGGGACCGATTGCCAGCATAAGACCCTCACCCTCTATTGAGGCCCTCTCCCCAGATGAGGTGTCGTCAATGGGCTGTAGCAGGTAGAATCGCGTGGCCTTCTGAGTACCCTTGCCGAGGCAGCCCCCCACAATCAAAAGGGAAATAATCAAAACGATCCCTATCAAATAAGAGCGATTAAAGAGCATCACCTACCTCCCAAGAGAAACTTTCCCACGGATAATTGAATCTGGTTGCCTCTGCAGAAGACTTACCAAGGCATTGACTTGTCGGGCCATACTCTGGAGTTCCCTAATGGTGTTGTTTAGTTCCCACATGAGAGATGAATCCGCTCCAACCACATCATCCAACGAAGCGACGGTCACCTTGGCCTCTCTCAGGGCAAGGTCGGCAGAATTGAGTGCCTTCTGCAAGTCAGCAAAGGTGGGCTCAACCTGACTATCCACGTTATTCACAAGTTTGCGGGTATCTCCCAGAGTCTCCTCAATGCTGGTGGTCAAGGGTCCGACCCGGCTATCCACGTTGCGAGCCAGCTTGCCGAAGTCTTTCAGGGTCTTGTTCAGAGAGGTGGTGGCCTCAGCCAGCTCTGGAGAGGTCGCCAACTGTTCGACCGCCGCCAGCGTCTTCCGCAAATCTTCAGCCATCCCCTTGATGTCTAGATTCTCAAACGCTTTGGCCAATTGTTGAATGGTAGTAGGAAGCGTCGGGATTTCGGGTACGTCCTTGTGAATACCGGCGTAGCGGAGTTCCGAGCCCGGGTGCATACTGAGTGCTACCTGGAGCTTCCCCGTGAGCAGGCTCTGCAAATCCAGCTGGCCTCTCAGACCTTTCTCCACCAGCAACCTGATAACCTCGTCTGGGTCTGTTTCAATCTCCTCCAGTTGCTCCGCACTGTACTCACCTATATCCTTTACCCTGTCCGGAAACACTTCCACATAGACTGGTGTATGGAACTCCAGGGTCTCACGGTCGAATACAACCTTGACATCTGTTACCGTGCCTATTGTTACACCTTCCAATGTCACCGGCGCTCCCACGGTCAACCCCTTTACTGAACCGGGAAAGAAAAGCACCCAATTAAACTTTTCAGCGAAGAACCTTCCTGAACCGAAAATTACTACTCCAAGGGCCGCCAGCGCCACAGCTCCAATCACAAAAGCACCGATAAGCTTGGGATTTGCCTTCTTAGTCATAGCTCTCACATCCTAAGCGAATAATTGTTAAGGGTTTTATCAATCAACCTGGTTATCTCGCTTCCTCGGTTTCTTCTCCCCGAGTGAGGAATCTGCGAACAGTTGGATCTTCAGACTCGGCCAGCAGTTTCTTGGGGTCTCCACTGGCGGTCATCGTCCTCTTATCCACATCAAGAAAGACCGAGTTGTTGCCAATGGCAAATATGGAGGCCAGTTCGTGGGTCACCACCACAATCGTTGACCCCAGGCTTTCCGAGAGTTCAATGATCAGGTCATCAAGGAGTCGGGCGCTGATGGGATCCAGACCAGCCGAAGGCTCATCAAAGAACAAGACGTCGGGATCCAAGGCCATTGCCCTGGCTAGCCCCGCCCTTTTCTTCATGCCGCCGCTGATTTCGGAGGGATAGAAGTCCTCGAAGCCAGCCAGCCCCACCAGCGCAAGCTTGAGAGAAATCACTTCGCGAATCTGGCCGGAGTTTAACTCTGTATACTGCTCCAGAGGTAGGGCCAAATTCTCCGCCAGGGTCATGGAACTCCAGAGCGCCCCACTCTGATACAGTATGCCAAAGTTTCTCATCAGCTGGTGTTGCTCCTCGGGGCTCGTCTCCCAGAAGCTGGTGTCTTGATAAAGGACCTTTCCCGTTGCCGGCGATTTGAGTCCCACCATAATTTTCATCAGGGTGCTCTTGCCGCAGCCGCTCCCACCCATGACGATAAAGACATCGCCACGATTGACCGTAAAGTTGAGATCGCGCATGAGCACGAAATCACCATAGGCCATGGTGAGATCATGTACTGTAATGTGGGGTTCTTTATTGTTCATATTTCCCGACTAAACGTTCCACTCAGACTTTAAATCCCCCCAGAGAGGCACTCCGAAAACTTCAAAATCCCCTCCCCCTTGAGGGGGGAGGGTTAGGGTGGGGGTGAAAAACACAATGATATTTTCAGCTATTTCCTCTTTCCCCCTCCCCTTTATCCCCTCCCACCAGGGGAGGGGAAAATAGTTGTCGGACAGGGGGATTTTTCAATCTACGTTAGAAATTTCGCTCTGCGCTCTGCGCTCTGCGCTTAGCGCTAAATACCGATAATGTTGGTAATGACCGCAAAAAAGCCATCGGTAACAACAATCAGCACTATTGAGGTAACCACCGCCGAGGTGGCCGCATCTCCGACTGCTGAAGCGCTTCGCCCGCACTCCATACCTTGAAGGCAGCCCGCTATGGCAACGAGAATGCCAAAGATCATGCTTTTGAAAATCCCGATCCCGAAGTGAGTCAGGTTGAGGGCAAGACGGGTCTGCTCCATGTATTGGGTAAAAGAAATATCGAACATACCGGTACCAACGACAAACCCTCCCAGTATGCCCACTAAGTTGGCGTAAAGGCAGAGAAGCGGCATCATCACTATGAGGGCAATCATGCGCGGCAAAACTAAGAAATCCATGGGAGAAACCCCCATAGTTATCAGGGCATCAACCTCTTCGTTCACCTGCATGGTACCGATCTGGGCGGCAAAGGCAGCACCGGTGCGACCGGCCATGATGATTCCGGTCATTATTGCCGCCATCTCCCTAGCCATGGCAATACCGACCAGGTTGGCAATAAAAATCTGCGCCCCGAACATGGCCAATTGAACCGCCCCCACAAAAGCGAGGATCAAACCAACGAGAAAACTGATGAGGGTGACAATGGGCAGGGCGTCCACACCACATTGCTGGATTGTCAACCACAAGTCTGAGCGACGAAACTTGGCCTTGCCCACAAAGAACCTACCTAAAGCAATTGTAGACTCGCCCAAAAATGTGACAAGTCCGCCCGCCTGACGGGCGATGTCCATACTGGCTCTGCCGACTTGCACCAAGAACGGTTCACGCAAAGCCTCTTTGTGTGCATCTTTCTTCTCTGGCACAGCGGCAGCAAGGTCCAGTAGCCTTCGCACCCCGTCCGGCAGCCCTTCCCTGTTGGTATCTATCTGGCTTTGGCTGAACTGATCAAACACCTTGATGAGGAACGTGATTAAACCGCTGTCCCAGCGGCCAAGATCTTGGGTGTCAAAAGCGATGCGCTGGACTGGAGGTCCGGAATTGGACTGCTTCTGTACTTCTTCCACCGAAGGAAGTTCTTCTTTGAGTGTCCAGTCCCCGGCGAGCCGGACAAGCAGGGTGTCTTCAGTCGGGCGACTGAAACTCATCTCGCCTGGTGCTGCCATCATTTGCATAGCACCGTCCATTTGAATTCAAGAGCTTAATAAGGCTGATTAAAAGTAACCGCCACAAATTAATGAATCAATGCAAGATAATCAATTTAGATATATATTGGGTGAAATACCTTATAGATGAATTGTGGTATTTCAGGTATGAGCTGTGGCGGTTGGTGAAGCTAAAACAATTGTCTCCATTGATCGGAGAGGATCGAAACTAGGGTATTATATTGATAATCTTGTAAATTTTCAAGTCTTACTCTATTCTGTATCCGCCCTCCATCGGCTAAGATTGTCATAGAAATAGCTGAACAACGCAGAAGGTGATCAGTAATGAAAAAATCAGTTGTGGTCATATCAATGATTTTCTTGTTGTTGCTCGTGGGTGTGGCCTCAGCGGACGAAACCCTGTATGTGACAGAACAGAACTATCCCATGGCCTCTACCGAGGAAGACCTGGATATGTTCCATCAAAGTATCTTGAACAATGATACTGCTGTCTTTTTAAAGTTACGGCAACAAGGTCGGGCCTGGATGTCAAAGGCTGGAGTGGAGGTCTATGTTGTCAAGGATGAGGGTTCAGGAAAGATCCAGATAAGACCGAAAAATTCAATTGAAATAATCTGGACTTTGCAGGGGGCAGTGAGGAAGAAATAGATGACAGCATTCAGGTGTGAGGGAAAAAGGCATAGAGCAAACTCAAAATAAAATTCGAAATCCGAAGCACGAAGCACGAAACAAATTAAAAATCCGAATTCTCAAATGA
>JBFFBS010000076.1:0-15097 GCA_041560295.1 Syntrophobacteria bacterium
GAATTTTCAAATGTTCAAAACAAATATCAGGACATTAGTATCGAGGTCTTTTTGTTTTGATCATTATGATTTTGAACATTCGGATTTGTTTCGTGCTTCGTGCTTCGGATTTCGAATTTTAAAATGCTAATTCGGCAACTTAGGTCAACATTATCATTTCGCAATTCGCAATTCGCATTTCGAAATTATTTTCCCATGCGCTTGGCGCTATGCTCTTATGGCAACGGATCACGGACTACCGACAGCTAAAATCGAGAGGAGACGAAATGACAAACGGGGCTCTGAAAATCAGTCAAGATCACGTCTGGGTGCAGACCAACGGAGAAGGTGCACAGGTAGGAATTTCCGATTTTGCCGCCGAGGCTCTCGGCACCATCATTTATGTGGAACTCCCGGAAGTCGGCGATGAAGTAGCCAGGGGCGAAAGCTTCGCGGCAGTGGAATCCGGCAAGGCCAGTGTAGAACTCCCTGCGCCCATATCAGGCCAGGTTCTCAAGGTGAATGAAGAGCTTGAAGACGCTCCTGACCTGATAAATCAAGACACCTATGGCAAGGGCTGGATAGTCTTACTAGCACTAAACGACGTCGCGGAACTCGATGAACTCATGAGCAAGCCTGACTACGATCTGTTTGTAGCAGATGCCGTTGAAGGCTAATTTCCTCCCGAGCATGCAGCCCTTAGTGGCAGTCTTTCTCATTGACATACAGCATTTGGTTGCATTAACGTGAAACGAGTTGATATTTCACGTTCCATCTTATTGTGGACGACTTTACACCTTTCCCGACTGAACTGCAGGAGCACATATCACAACCATCGGCTTCATCCATTCACAGGTAACAATGGGGAGAGGATTCCCATAGGTGGTTGGAGAAAGCTTTTCTCACTCCTTGAGAGCACTGAAGGAAAGGAGGCTATCATGAAGAAGCTATTTCTATTGGTGGCATTACTGTTTTTCGTTTCGGTTCAACCTGCACTGTCGGCAGAACTTATTATTTTGACAGAAAATCTGCCACCATTGAACTACGTAGAAGACGGCGTACTGGTTGGCCCTTCCGTAGATACGGTAAAAGAAATTCAGAGAAGGGTAGGATCCCAAGAGGAAATCAAGGTTTACCCATGGGCAAGAGCGTACCAAATGGCTCTGGAGCAGAAAAATGTTGTATTGTTTGGCATGACACATACAGAAGTACGCCATGAGCAATTTAAATGGATAGGTCCGTTAGCTACAAAAAGGGATATTCTTGTGGCCAAGAAGGGTTCAGGTATACAAATTAACAGCCTGGAAGATGCCAAAAAAGTAAAACGCATTGGCACCCTTCGAGACGACACCAGAGAGCGCTTGCTCACAAGTCACGGATTTACCAATTTAGAGCCTGTTTCCGATGAACAAATGAATGCTCGAAAGCTTGTTCTCGGCCGTATAGACTTGTGGACATATAAGATACCGGGATTAAGAACTGTTTGTGACCTGGCCGGGGTTGATTATAAAGAAATGGAGGAGGTCTATAGTCTCCGAGAAATCAATGTTGACATTGCTTTTTCAAAGAAGACCTCTGATGCAATCGTACAAAAGTGGAAAAATGCTTTTAACGAAATGGTAGCTGATGGAACTCTAATGCAGATTCGTAAAAAATGGAACAAGAGAATACCAGATGCTCCATTTCCAGAGCTTGAAGACAAACCTTAGCCCTAAGGGCTACAACTTACCCTCCACTACCTGAACCAAGATCTTAGCAACGTGTGGTGACCGCAGTAGGATTGTGTTCATGCAGAACGATTCCCCCCCAAAACCTCCCCCAAAAGTAACGAGCATCAGCCGTCGCTTCAGTTACGCCTTGATTGGCGTGGTGACCTTAATGTTCGTGAGCTTTGCTGCCTTCGCTATATTTTTCAATGTTTCCAAGATGGAAGGTGAATTAGAACAAAGATTAAACAACTCCCTGGAGCTTGCTCGGATCAGTTTACCGTTACCACTCTGGAATGTTGACCATGATGTTGTAGAAGATTTTGTTGAATCTTTATTTCTCGATGAATCAATTGTTTACGCTAAAGTTTTGTGGGGAAATCTAGTCATTACAGAAAAGAAGCATGAAAAATTTCAACAAAAAGATTTCTCATATTTTGAATCTTCCTCAGCATTCATCGCCAAAGCCTCTGACATTATCTACGCGGGACAGAAAGTCGGGACCATACAACTTGTGATGTCGCGTGAGATCATCAAGAAAGAGCTCATTGTAAATATAAGTGTAATTGTTAACTTAACGCTTTTCATCATTGCAGGTATTGCAGTGACCTCTGTTTTTATTTCAAAACGCTATATTTCCCGCCCCTTATTGGAACTGCAAAACTCTGCAACCGCCATTGCTCGGGGAGATTTAGAAGCCTTCATTGATACCAGCAGTACTGATGAGATCGGGAGCCTGGCCAAGGATCTCGATGTCATGCGAGATTCCATCAAACAATTATTTGGAGAGCTGAGCGATAGCAAGGATCAACTGCAAGAGTACAGCCGGACCCTGGAGCAGAAAGTAGAAGTGCGCACCCAAGAGCTGGCTCGCTCGGTGGAGGAACTGAAAGCCCTGGGGGAAGTCAGTCAGGCAGTGAGCTCCACCCTGGACCTGCAAAAAGTATTGGCCATGATCGTTGCCCACGCCGCCGAGCTTTCGGGCACGGAGTCAGGGGCGATCTATGAGTTCGACGAGGCCAGCGAGGAATTCCAGCTCCGGGCATCACACCGGATGAGCGAGGAACTGATCCAGGCGATTCACAAAGCGAGGATCAAACTTGGTGTGACAGCAGTGGGGCGGGCAGGGAAGAACCGTGAAGCGGTACAAATCCCTGACATCCTGGAAGAAACAACCTACCCGACCCGGGAGATCATGAAGCAGGAAGGGTTCCGAGCCTTGCTCGCAGTCCCTTTGCTTCGCGAAGACAGGCTCATCGGAGGGCTAGTAGTTCGGCGCAGAGCCCCTGGTGAGTTTCAAAAAGAAACGGTTGATCTCCTGCAAACGTTCGCCACCCAGTCGGCCCTGGCAATCCAGAACGCGCGACTTTTCCGTGAGATCGAGGCAAAGGGACGACAGCTCGAGATCGCCAGTAAACACAAGTCCGAGTTCCTTGCCAACATGAGCCACGAACTCAGAACCCCCCTCAACGCTATTCTGGGCTATACCGAGCTGGTCCTTGATAACATCTACGGCGATGTACCAGAGAATATTCAAGAAGTTTTAGACCGCGTGGAGAAAAATGGTCGCCACCTCCTCGGCCTTATCAATGACGTCCTCGACCTTTCTAAAATAGAGGCGGGACAACTTATTCTTTCTCTCGATGACTATTCAATGAAAGAGGTCGTCCATACCGTCTGCACTTCAGTTGAATCCCTGGCAGCGGAGAAGAACCTTGAGCTCAAGGTTGCAGTATCCCCAGAGGTGGCTCACGGCAAGGGCGACCACCAGCGCATATCCCAGGTGTTCTTGAATCTTGTCGGCAACGCCATCAAGTTCACCGAGGCGGGAGAAGTCAGAATCGAGGCCACAGCTTCAAACGACACTTTTGTGATCTCCGTTTCTGACACGGGTCCCGGGCTCTCGGAAGCCGATCAGCAGATGATCTTCGAGGAGTTCCACCAGGTGGATGGCTCCAGCACCAGGAAAAAGGGCGGGACCGGCCTCGGCCTCTCCATTGCCAAGAGGATTGTCGAAATGCACGGGGGCCGCATTTGGGTGGAATCAACTGAAGGGAAAGGTTCGACTTTCTGGTTCACTCTACCGGTTCGAGTCGAAAGGCAAAAGGAGCAAGGATGAGTAAGTTGATTTTGGTAGTAGAAGACCAGGAGGACAACCGGCGTATCATGCGCGATCTCCTCACCAGCGTTGACTATGAGGTGATCGAGGCCGTCACCGGGGAAGAGGGGGTGGCCACGGCCGAGAGCCAGCGCCCTGACCTGATCCTGATGGACATCCAGCTTCCGGGGCTCGACGGATACGAGGCCACCCGCCAGATCAAGGCCAACCCCGATCTCGAGCATATCCCAATCATTGTGGTCACCTCCTACGCGCTGAGCGGCGATGACGTCAAGGCGTTCGAAGCCGGTTGTGATGCATATGTCTCCAAGCCCTTTAGCCCACGTGAACTCTTGGCAAAGATCCGCGAATTTTTACCCTTAGGAACACCATGAGAACGCCACCACTGATTCTGATTGTGGAGGACAACCCCGAAAGTTTGGATATCCTCCGAGCCCGCCTTACAGCCCACAACTACGAGGTCATCACTGCGCCTGATGGCGAGGCCGGCTTGACCATGGCCAGAGAGCAACAACCGGATCTGATCCTGCTGGACATTATGATGCCCAAGATGGACGGCATTGAGGTCTGTCGACGGATTAAGGAGGACCCTTCCCTGCCATTCATGCCGATCATCATGGTGACTGCCAAAGCCGATTCAAAAGACGTGGTGGCCGGTCTCGAGGCAGGTGGCGACGAATACCTGACCAAGCCCGTGGACCATGCCTCGCTGGTTGCCAGGGTCAAGTCAATGCTCCGGATCAAGGCATTACATGACACGGTCCTTGAGCAGTCGGCTCAACTTGAAGTTCAACTCGAGACTGCAACCAAGATTCAATCTCTCTTTTGGCCAAGAATTCCAGAGCTGAAAGCGGGAGGCCATATATGGGCTATATCTGTTCCTGCCACCTATGTCGGCGGCGATTTGTACGATGTCATTCCCTTGGCAGACGACAGCTTATTAGTCTATGTAGCCGATGTTTCCGATAAAGGCGTTCCCGCTGCTCTGATCATGGCTGCACTGTCAACCAAAATCCGCAGCGAAGCACAAGTTCAAAGTGAGGTGGGCAAGCTGCTCGAAACCGTGAACGATAGCATGTACAGCTTGACCTCTGAAGAAGGGTTTTTCGCCACCATTGTTCTTGCCAGGTATTGGCCCTCCAGTGGAAAAATGAAACTTACCCTGGGGGGTCATTTGTCACCCTTGTGGATCGGTGAAGGTGAGATTAGAAACCTTCCGCAAATCGAGGGAATATCATTGGGGGTCACGCCGGATGTTCACTACGAGACAAAGGAAATTTTACTATCTCCTGGAGAATCCATTCTCTTTTTTACCGATGGAGTGGTGGAAGCAGAGAATGAAAACAAAGACCTCTTTGGAAATGATCGCTTGGCTGACTATATAAAGAATGCAAAAGGACCGCCGTGGGGTAAGGGACTCCTGGAATTGATAAGCCACTGGCGTGGGGATGCAAGTCCAAACGACGATTTAACAATTTTAGAGATTTGGCGAGATTGAATGACAGCCCGGGTAATTTACAACTCGATCGGATCAAGTGGTTGGTGCTGTAAGGCCAGGGTAATGGTGAGCCGCTCCCGCATGTGGTGATCGAGTAGGCCTGAGAAGGTCTTCGAGACCATTGCTTCGGAATTGTTGGTTTCGCTCATGTGGGCCAGGACTACTTCTTTTAGATTTTCGCTAAACACCCGGCTGAGAACATCCACCGACTGTTCATTGGATAGATGTCCAATGCGGCTCTTGATCCGTTGTTTCACCGGCCAGGGATAGGGGCCGTTCTTCAGCATCTCCATATCATGGTTTGCCTCCAGAATCAGCACGGAGCAATGCTCCAGATGTCGATACACCAGTGTGGTAGCCGCACCCAAGTCCGTGCAAACCCCTATTTTCACCGAACCATTCGCCAGGGTAAACCCTACTGGGTCGACGCCATCGTGTGAGATAGCGAAAGGATGGATGGTCACATCTTCAATGCTGAAACTCTTTCCGGTAACAAACTCTTCTTTCTGATCTAGTTGCCCCACAGAAGCCGGTAGATGCAGATACGTTTGATTGTTTATATATACAGGTATTTCATATCGCCGTGATAAGGTGCCCACGCCGCGAACATGATCTACGTGTTCATGGGTCACCACAATACCACTTAGCTCTTTGGGGCTGGCACCAATGCTGAGCAGCCTCCTCTCTATCTCCCGAGCACTCAAACCACCATCAACCAACAACCGCACCCTCTCCGTGGCCACATAGGTGCTGTTACCTCTGGACCCACTAGCTAACACCGACAGTGTTATGCCCACGTTATCCCCTGATCATTGGCTGTTCATAATTCGAGCGCAAATGAAAACCCGAATATCGAAATCCAAAATTCGAAACAAACTCGAATTACCAAAATCCCAATAACCGAAACACATGACAATTCTATTCAAGTAGTCACGTTTTGAACATTTGAGAATTAGAATTTCGGATTTGTTTCGTGCTTCGTGTTTCGGATTTGGAATTTCCGCTAGGCTCGGCGGAAAGCCGAGCCTAGCGGCCTGTATGTCCAAACCCACCTTCGTTCCGGTCGGTCTCGTCCAAGTCTTCTTTCAGGTCCCACTGGGCCCTGTAAACTCGACTGATAATCATCTGGCCAATTCTGTCACCCCGGTGGATGGTGAATGGCTTCTTTCCCAAGTTTATCAGCGCCACCTTGATTTCCCCCCGGTAATCGCTATCTATGGTTCCGGGGGCATTGATCACTGCCAGACTGTACTGTATAGCCAACCCACTTCGCGCTCGTATCTGCCCCTCGAAGCCTGCAGGAATGGCCACAGCCAACCCGGTTGGGATCAAGGCGGCCTCTTGAGGTTGGATGGTCACGTCTGCGTCTACCGCAGCAAAAAGATCCATGCCGGCTGCCCGATCACTCATATATTGAGGAAGCGGCAGATCTGCATCGCGCTCCCCCCGAACGCGGCGGATTGGGATGGGGAGAAGACCACTCTCGGCGTCTGTGTTCGGGTTCACCGATTCTTTCCTGGAAAATCGTTTGATTGCAGATTTTAGATCGTAGATTGTAGATTTAGGATTGTGTGATGCAAGAATATGATTTTCATCAGAAGTCTAAGTAGGTTTGGTCTACATCGAGCCCATTCACCTGTCCCAGAAGTACCAGGGACATGACCTCTGGCTGAAAAATCTGTTGAGCTAGAGCCTGAACATCCTCCACCGTAACCCGCTCAAGACCAGCCTCTATTTCCTCATAGGGCACGAAACGGTTGAAGATGATTTCGTTCTTAGCCAGGCGGCTCATGCGATTATCGGTATTTTCAGCGGCCAGGTAGATTCCGCCTTTGATATGCTCTTTGGCAGCACGAAGCTCAGTGGCGCTGATAGGCTCGCGTTTGAAGCGGCTGAGTTCTTGGCGAATCAACTCAAGGGTTTCCATGATGTTGACGGGTCGCACTGCACCGTAGACTCCCATCAGGCCCGCATCGGTGTGAGAAGAGACAAATGAATAGATGGAGTAGGCCAGGCCGCGGCGTTCTCGCACCTCCTGAAAAAGACGAGAACTCATACTACCGCCGAGGATTACATTAAGGATGCTGCAACAGTATCGCTCTTTTTCAAGCAGAGAGGTCCCTTGCGTGCCAAGGCAAAGATGGACCTGTTCAATATCTCTGGGATAGAGGTCAACGCCAGAATTAGCCCGGGGGGGTGTACGGTCAAAACCATGCCCGTGCCTTTCAATGCTGCCGAAGGCCGGCCCCACCAGCTCAAGGAATTCTTGGTGATCCACATTGCCGGCAGCAGTCAACACAATCCGATCCGGATGGTAGCCACGGTTCAGGTATCCCAGAATCATCTCGCGAGTAAAACTCTGTACTGTTTGGACGTTGCCGAATATAGGGCGGCCCAGGGGATTTCCATCCCAGAAGTTCTGATTAAACAGTATGTGGACATACTCGTCAGGTGTATCCTCCACCATATTGATTTCTTGGAGGATCACCTCTCGTTCGCGCTCCACTTCCACCTGATCAAATACTGATTGCAGAAAAATATCGGAGAGTATCTCTACGACGAGGGGTAGATGGGTGTCGAGAACCTTGGCATGAAAACAGGTATTTTCTTTACTGGTAAAGGCATTGGACATCCCACCCACAGCATCAAGCTGCTTGGCAATCTCCAGAGCACTTCTCTTCTGTGTGCCTTTGAAAAGCATGTGCTCGATGAAATGGGTTAGGCCGCTCTCTTTTTCCTGTTCGTCTCGCGAACCCACATTCAGCCAGATACCCATTGAGACTGAGTGGAGATGGGAAATCCGCTCGGTCACCACTCGCATACCATTGTCCAGAACCGTTTTATTGTACAAGCGCTATTCCCTCATTGAGGGCACAGGGCATAGAGACAAAAAACTCCATGCTCCATGCTCTATGCGGCTCACGCTGTGAGCCTTAATTCCGAGCCTTGCTAATAGACTCTCCCAAGGCAGCTTTGCGGCTGAGACGAATACGCCCGTCCCTGTCGATCTCCAACACCTTAACCAAGACCTCGTCTCCTTCATTGAGTATGTCTCTTACCTTCTGAACTCGTTGATGATCCAGTTGCGAAATGTGAACCAGACCATCTGTGCCAGGAAGTATCTCCACAAAAGCCCCGAAGTCAGTGATTTTCCGCACCTTGCCCAAGTAAAGACTACCAACTTCAGCCTCAGCCGTAAGCTTCTCTATCATCTCTATCGCCATGTTACAGCCGGCAAGGTCAGGGCTCATGATGGTCACTTTGCCATCGTCTTCGACGTCTATCTTGGTGTTGGTTTCGGCAATGATCTGGCGGATGACTTTGCCACCAGGACCTATGATGTCACGAATTTTGTCGGGATGGATTTCAATGGTCAATACTCGAGGTGCAAAAGGTGAAAGTTCCTGACGCGGCCCCGCAATTGTCTTGTTCATCTCTTCCAAAATGAACAGTCGACCTTCCTTGGCCTGATAGAGGGCTTGACGCATGACATCCTTTGGCACGCCAGCCACTTTGATGTCCATTTGCAAAGCTACAACACCGTCGGCACTACCGGTCACCTTGAAGTCCATATCTCCCAGGTGATCTTCGTCACCAAGAATATCGCTGAGGATAGCTGCCTGATCACCCTCCATAATCAGCCCCATGGCGATCCCGGCCACAGCCTTCTCCAGCGGTACCCCTGCATCCATCAGGGCAAGAGAGCTGGCGCACACCGAGGCCATGGAAGAAGACCCATTGGATTCCAACACCTCGGCTACCACCCTCACAGTGTACGGAAAATTATCATGCGAGGGCATGACGGCTTTCATGGTTCGTTCTGCCAGAACTCCGTGTCCAATTTCTCGTCTGCTAGGCCCGCGGAGGAACCTCGCCTCCCCGACACAGTAAGGCGGGAAATTGTAGTGGAGCATAAAGTTCTTGAATTCATCACCCGCCAGGGCCTCAACCTTCTGCTCGTCAGACGAGGAACCCAAGGTTACCACTGAAAGTACCTGAGTCTCGCCGCGAGTAAAGAGCCCGGAGCCGTGGGTGCGAGGCAACATGCCCACCTGGCAATCGATGGACCGCACCTCTTTGGTAGCTCTGCCATCAATTCTCGTTTTTTGGCTTATGATCATGTTGCGCACGTATTTCTTCTCGAGATTATGGATAATTTCCCGGACTTCTGACTCCCGCTCCGCAAAATCCGGCCCGAGTTCCTCCATCACTTCCAGAACCATGGCCTTTCGCTTCTCATAGCGCTCATCTTTGACGGCAATCTTATTGGCTTCCTCGATTCGCTTCTGTGACAGCTCAGCCACCCGAGTCGCGAGGGACTCATCTTCTTCGGGAGGCTCAAAGGATTTCTTGCTCTTGCCACAACGGGATTTGAGGGTTTCCTGCATGTCTAGGATGGGCTGAATCGCCTCATGCGCAAAGAAGAGCGCCTCCAAGAGATCATCCTCACTTGCAAACACGGCTCTACCTTCAACCATGACAATGCCCTTATGGTTGCCAGCCACCACCAGATTGAGGTCGCTCTCTTCCAACTGAGCTGCAGTAGGGTTGATAGTCAGATCACCATTGGCCCGGCCGACCCGAACAGCCCCAATAGGTCCTTGAAAGGGAATGTCGGAAATTTCCAGGGCCGCGGAAGCGCCCACAATTGCCGACGTGTCCGGATCGATGTCGGGATCAGCGGAGAGCACCGTCGCAATCACCTGTAGTTCTTTGCGGTATTTCTTGGGAAATAGCGGCCGAATTGGCCGGTCGATGAGGCGGGACCTCAGGGTTTCTCTTTCGCTGGGTCGCCCGATTTCACGCCGGAAGAATCCTCCGGGAATACGACCAACCGCGAAACCCTTTTCCATGTAATCCACACTGAGCGGTAAAAAATCAATGCCTTCCCGGCTCCTATCTTCACCAACTGCAGTCACCAGTATCACGGTGTCACCGTAGCTGACGATTACCGCACCACTGGCCTGTTTTGCCATCTGCCCGGTTTCCAGCCTCAATTTTCGGCCACCTAGTTCTATCTCAACAACTTCTTTCATAATGTAACTTCCTTTACTGCTCCAACCCTATCATGCAACGAGAGCAAGAGCTGTTTGTTCTCGAGCCGATGCCAGATTGGCAGGCTCGCTCTCAGCCTTGGCAAGGCCAAGGCAAATTTCTGATATGTACCCAGTCTGTACCTGGGTTCCATGCTTCAATACTTTCCCGGTGGACTGCCACACAAACCATAAGCAGACCCCTACCAACGGTCTCCGCCAAACCTCTTTAACGGCGAAGCCCTAATCGTTTTATAACCTCTCGGTACCTATCCACATCTTTTCTCTTAAGATAATCTAAGAGTCGGCGGCGTTGTCCCACTAGCTTCAGCAGGCCCCGCCGTGAATGATGGTCTTTCTTGTGAGTCTTGAAATGTTCAGTGAGATAGCTGATGCGTTCACTGAGCAACGCTATCTGCACTTCTGGAGAACCGGTATCGGTCTCATGTGTTTTGAAATCCTCTATTACTTCCTTTTTCCTTTCAGCATTTAGTGCCACCGGTAAATCCTCCTCATGCTTCGGCCTTGACCATTATCGTTTTCACAAAAAAGTGAATATACTTCCGAAAACCCTCAGTTTTACTTACTCAACCGTACCAAAAACCCGCAGAGTCTTAAATGTGATTCCCTCTTCCTGCCTGTCGTTCGCAGCCTTGGCCGTTTTAGAAACCATTGCCACCAGGTTATGATCGGGGTCCAAGACCTTATACGGCCCTGCAGGCCAACCCGGGCTAGGCCCAGGGTCAAGAAACTGGATCGAGTCCAGTGTGGAACCTTGGCGTATTCTCTTGGCATCCAGGTGCGAGACTCGCACCTCCGGATAACAATCTAGCGCCTGAACCGAAGTGATCAGCAACTGGTGCAACTCACCCCTCGCCAACCTTTCTTCAAGTTGTTCCAGGGTTACAGCTTGGCTCAAGTTAAATTCACCGCTTGCCAACCGTCGCAACTGGCTCACGTGCCCATTACAGTTGAGGTGGCGGGCCAGATCCACCCCCAGGCTCCGCACATAGGTGCCTTTGGAGCAGGTGACCTCAAACGTTGCCTCCGGCCAGCGTAATTCGCAGAAAGATAGGTCTTTGATCTCCACTTTGCGATTGGGTGGAGTTACCTCAACGCCGCGACGCGCCAGTTGATAAAGCCGTTGTCCTTTCACCCGCACCGCTGAATAGCGTGGTACGGTTTGCTCGATTTCTCCGATGAAGGCCTCACAGGCCGCCCTAATCTCCCTCTCCTGCAAGGGCTCACATGGCTGCCGAGCCACCACCTTCCCGGTGCTGTCTTGGGTATCCGTCTCAACGCCAAAGGAAATATCAAAAAGATATGTCTTTTCATGATCTGCGAGAAACGGAGCAAGTTTGGTGGCGCCGTTAATCAGCAGGACCAGCACCCCAGTGGCAAAGGGATCCAAAGTGCCACTGTGTCCCACCTTGGCAGCTCCCAGCTTCCTCTTCGCCTTTTGGACCACATCATGCGAGGTAAAACCTGCCGGTTTATCGACAACCAAAACCCCATCGCCAGTGAATCTGGCCTGAGTGTTGACTCCTCTTGTTATCTTCATCTTCGCGTTCGTGCTCACTGTAGAACTCCAAGAGTAAAGAATCCGGGTCCGCCCCAAACGGAACGGCTCAAGGCCTAAGGTACAGGGCACAAGGCAAAATTGAAATTTGGAAATTGAGATTTCGAAATGAAAGAATCACAAATCCTAAATTCGCAATCCGCAATCCGCAATTCGAAATTACCTCCCTACGCGCCAAGCGCTATGCGCTATGCCCTGTGCGAGCTGATCAGGCATTAAGAACCAGGTTTCGCATCTTGAATATATTCCTCTGCCGCTTTCAAAATCTTTTCCACAACCTCTGACAACGATCCCCTTAGACGACATGCTGCCGCATTATAGTGCCCACCACCGCCATGAATCCGGGCAAACTCAGCCACGTTCAGGCCACCCCGAGATCGCAAACTAACATTCACCTCATCCGAAGCCATCTCCCGAAAGAAAATAGCTATCTGAGCGGTGCTAATCGCCCGAGGATAATTTACGAACCCATCAGTATCGATAAAACTGGTCCCGGTCTCCTCCAACATCCGCCGGCTCACGTGCATGGCCGCCACCCGTCCGTTCTTTCGTAGCGTTAGGGTGTTGAGGCTGAGACTTAACAGCTCAATACGCTCTGGGCTCATACTGTCATAAATCTCGCCGGCTACTTTTTCCGGCATCGCTCCGAGCGCGACCATTTCTGCGGCTATGGCCAGTGCTCTTGGCGTGGTGTTGGCAAAACGAAAAGACCCTGTATCGGTCAAAATAGCAGTATAGATGTTCTCTGCTGCCTCCGGGGTCAACGACACTGGAATGGCCTGGAAGATCTCATAAAGAATCTCGGCAGTGCTACTGCACTCTGGCCGGACCAGGTTTATTTGGCCAAAATCATCACTGGAACTATGATGGTCAATATGGATGATTTTTCGGACGTGCTGGAGAACCTCGACAGCGCTGCCAATCCGGTCAAGTTCACCACAATCCAACACCACTGCCACTTCAAAGTGGTCGGAGCCCGATATCTCTCTGACAATTCGGTTCGCATAAGGCAGGAATCGTAAGAATTCGGGCACCTCATCCTGGCAGTAAGCCACTACCTGCTTGCCCATTCCCTCAAGCACCAAGGCGAGCGCCCCCAGAGAACCGATAGCGTCACCGTCTGGGTTTACGTGGGTGGCCACCAGGAAGCGTTCGTTATTCTCGAGCTCTCGTGCAATTGTCGCAATCATTCCTGACCAGGTTCCTTGAGCTCAGTGAGCAGTTGTTCAATGTGAGACCCGTGTTCCAGAGAAGCATCGAAGTAAAATGCAATATCCGGGATGCGTCGGAGGTGGAGCCGCTTCCCCAGTTCACGCTTGACAAAACCTCTTGCGCTTTCCAGGCCCCCAGCTACCTCATCTTTTTTCTGATCATCGCCTAGGAGGCTATAATATACCTTGGCATTCCGAAGATCAGGTGAAACGTCAACTTTGGTCAAGGTGATTTCAGCTAGGCGAGGGTCTTTTACCCTCCGCATCAGCACTTCGGCAAGCTCCTTCAATATGAGATCCGCAACTCGATCTGCCCGTTTGTGTTCCATCAGTGTCCGTTGTCCGTTGCTCAAATCGTTTAAGTCATTCAATCATCCGGCTTCTCCGGATTCGTTCAATGCAGAATTTAAGGATCAGGGTTCTCTGTCGTCTGCCCTCTGACCTCCGACTTCTGTCCTCTGATCTCTGTCCTTTCCCCTATGCTCTATGCCCTATGCCGTTTCCACAACGGACCACTGACAACGGACGTAATTAAAAATGAATCAATTCCCTCTGGACATCCACAATTTCGGCCAGCTGCATGTCTTCAACGAAATTAATAGCTTTGTCCAGTTTTGAGTCAATGTAACTTCCTTGATTACCCACCGCCACAAGACCCACCTCGCCAGCCTGCCATAGATCCTGGGCGTCAGTCTCGGCCACCGCCAAATTGAAACGTTGGCGTAGCCGCTCGCAAATGCTCTTTATCACCTTACGTTTACCCTTGAGGGATTGGTTGCCGTGCAAACGTAAGCTTAGCTTTGCTACCCCTACAACCATCGCCATTCATTTCAACCCTAGCTCGGATAATTCGCGAATGGCCGTCGCGAGATAGTGAAGATGGCCGGCCCACCGAGCAACCGTACCGCGGGATTGGGTCCGAGGCGTACTTGAACAGTACGTCGCAGGATTCGACACCCGAGGACGCACGGAAGGACGGTCATATCCGCAATCGCAGCAGGCGATTCGTAAATTGTCCGAGCTATTAACCAAGCTTTTCCTGCTCCGACTTGTTGCCACCAGGTTCCAGGACAGCCTTGATTTCTTCGATTGAGTATGTCTCCAGGATATCGCCAACCTTGATATCGTTGAAATTCTCAATGATTATTCCGCAATCCTGACCCGCCTTGACCTCTTTAACCTCATCTTTGTAGCGCCTGAGCGAATCGATCTTACTATCGTTGATCACTACGTTGTCACGTAGCACCCTGATCTTTGCTCCTCGCTCCACCCGGCCTTCATTGACCATGCTGCCGGCAACAGTCCCTATCCGGGAAATACGAAAAGTCTTGAGCACCTCGGCGCGACCCATGAAGTGCTCTTTGTATATAGGCTCTAGCATTCCCTCCATTGCGTCTTTTACTTCCGCCACCAATTGATAGATGACGTCATAGAAGCGCAGGTCGACTGTCTCAGCTTCTGCTAACTCTTGGGCTTTCTGCGAAGCCCTGACGCTAAAGCCAATAGTTATGGCATCTGAAGCGGAAGCCAGCATCACATCTGTCTCAGTAACAGCTCCCGCTGCACTATGAATGATGTTGACCTTGATCTCCTCGGTACTCAGATTGTTCAGCGAGTCGGCAATGGCCTCCAGGGAGCCCTGAACATCAGCTTTGAGCACAATCTTGAGCTCCTTGGTCTCGCCCTCTTTGATGCGGTCAAAGAGGTTATCCAAAGTTACTTTCGTCGCTCGGGAAAGCTCTGCTTCACGCAACTTCAACTGCCGGTGTCCTGCTACCTGTTTGGCCTCTTTCTCGTCGTTCACCACCACCAACTCATCACCAGCCTGCGGCACCCCTGATATTCCGTGTACTTCCACAGGCATGGACGGCTGTGCTTCTGTCACTTTACGGCCGCGATCGTCCAGCATGGCTCGCACCCTGCCGTAAAAAGTGCCACAGACGAAAGGATCTCCGACTCGCAGGGTTCCCTC
>JBFFBS010000077.1:0-15003 GCA_041560295.1 Syntrophobacteria bacterium
ATTACATCCCTTAATTCACACTTTCAGATTCTGGAGTCTTGGCACAAAATGTTGAGGTAATACTTTCTAGGTAGGGACTAAGTACAATTTAGCCAAGAAGTAATATTTGGTGGGTTTGAGGATATGAGGCGGATGTCTAAACATTGTTTTCAGCGTCTGGACGGTCTAGGGCACAAAGGTCCCACCTCCAGACATGTCCGATCAGAGCGCGAGAAAAACCCTTAGGTGGTTGTCGAAGAAATATGGTAGGCGAGATTGTCTAGCTTGATGGAGAAATCCACGTTCTCCACTCGACAGCAGTCAGGGACCTGAATCTGAACCGGCGAAAAGTTCAAGATTCCGTTGATTCCCGCAAGAATAAGCTGGTTCGCTACACTCTGGGCGCTCGCGGGCGGCACGGCGATAATGCCCATTTCCACATTTCTTTCTTTGACCACTTCCTCGAAGCGGTCTACGTGCTCGATGACGAGGCCGTTGGGTAGCGTCTTGTCGATTTTTTCAGGATCCACATCGAAGGCTGCCACAAACTTGTACCCGTGCTTGAGAAAGTTGGCGTGCCGGATCAGAGCTGAACCCAAGTTGCCAACTCCGAAAAGCGCCATATTCCAAGGGCGATTGAGGCCAAGTATCTCCTGAATTTGAGAGTAGAGATCCTTGACTCTATAGCCAACTCCTCTTACACCAAACTCACCAAAGTAAGCGAGATCTTTACGGATTTGTGCTGGATTTACTCCACATTGTTTGGCCAACCGTTCTGAGGAAATCACCTCAACGTCGTTAACCATCAACTCGTCGAGATTCCTCAGGTAGATAGATAGCCGGTTGATGGTAGCCATGGGAATCTTGGCGAACTTCATAACCTCTCGATCCTGTTGCAATATCGGCAGCTGCGCCGAACTTAATGTAAGGCGACCGGGGGATTGACCAACTTTGAGGCCAAACCCCCGATTGTTTGTGCGAAATTCAATCCTTAGTGGGCAAGTCCCACAAAGCCTTGAATGAGTGTGGCCACCGGGTTGGCATAGATCAGAATCAGGCAGATGAGCAGAGTATAAATACAAAGCGACTCGATCAGCGCCAGACCAATAATCATGGTAACGGTAATCTTTCCGGAAGCCTCGGGATTGCGGGCCACGCCTTCCACAGAACTCTTAATGGAGATTCCCTGGGCCAGACCACAGCCAATGGATGAGATGGCAATAGAGAAACCCGCTGCCACGGCAGAGTACACGAAGAACCTAAGACCCATAACTCTCTCGGCCTCTGTCGCTTCAGCCGCAAACGCCAACGCGGCAAATCCCAGAACCAGCACCAGTGTCAGAAACACCACTTTCCTCTTCATGTAAAAAACCCTCCTTGTTGATAATTATTTTTTGGCCTTCTTCCTAACTGCAGCCTTCTTCCCAACCTTTTGGTTTCACTTTTCCTGGTTAACAACCGTTCCAGAATCAGACAACTGACGGCACCGTCAGCCTTTAGTGAGCATGTTCAATGGCGCCAGAAAAATACATCATGGAAAGCAAGACGAAAATCAAGGTCTGGACACCCCCGACAAACAGCCCCAGAAACAAAATCGGCAACGGCGCCAGGAACCAACCTGCCAGAAATACGAAAATGCCCAACACCATCTCCTTGCCAAAGATGTTACCGAATAGACGGATGGAGAGGCTGAGTGCGCGGGCAAGGTGGCCAATGACCTCGATTATAAACATCAGAGGTGCAATAAAGAGAACCGGCCCCAGGAAGTGTTTAATATACTTGGCCCCGTGGAACTTAACCCCGATCACGTGGGTGTAAAATACAACGATAATGGCACAGGCAAGGGTGGTGTTCAGATTGGCGGTAGGAGAGAACATACCCGGCGCCAAGCCAATGTAGTTACTGAAAAGGATAAAGAATGCCAGGGTGGCGATGAGCGGGTATACGAAGCGGCCTTCCTCGCCGGTTACGTCTATCATGAACTCCTCAATTCCACCGATTACCACCTCTAAGAAATTCTGGGCCCCCCGCGGTACCAGCTCTATCTTGCCGACCAGCAGCTTTGCTCCAACTATCAGAATGATCATGATCAGCCACGTGTAGGTTATGTGAGGTAAAAGCAGCTTCTCCAGCACGGTGTGCGCCTCAGCAAAATCGTGGACTATGGGCAGGCCGAGCTTTTCCAGAATCAGACTGATAAAGAAAATTGGATGCTCCATGATTTAGACTACTCCCCTGATTATGAGTTTACGTGCCTCGTTGAGACCCACCAAAACAATTCCAATGACAATGATCGACAAACCCAATACCATGCCAAAGGGGCTCACCCACCCTTTGATCAGCAGCAATGCGATGATGCTGCCCAGTGCTACAAAGCGTAGGCAGTATTTGAGCAAATACAAGAACCGCGAACCTCCTCCTTTTTTTGTATCAAGGGCCCGGCTTAGATTCCGCTTCATCAAAAAGAAATTAGCGATTGCCAACATCCCTCCCACGGATACCCCAAGGGCGAATTTAGGGGATAAAAATGCGAAACAACCGCTGGTCAGCAGTACAAACACGACCCAGTTGCAATGCTCGATCCTTTTTAGAAGGGCTTCATCTTGCAGAATCATGATAGCCGAGCCAGGAAGGCCTATAGTTCCTTACCGCGTTTTGCGATGAAATGGTAGAAATTGCGAAATCCAGCAATAATACCGAGTATAAGAAAGATAAGGGTCAGCCACGGGCTGGTATCGAACTTCTTATCTAGCCAGTATCCGCAAAACAACCCTATGGCGGTGGCCAGGACAATTGCGATTCCCAAAGCACTGGCGTGTCCCATCAGCCGGAGAGCCTTTTTGGTCTCTTCCTTCATGAAGACCTTCCCTCTCTGGTCGGCTGGACACACCTGCCCTGGAAAAGTGACTGCTCGTGGGCAACTTCAGACTTCGTGTAAAACTTCACGTACGTCCTACCATAGCCCCCCGGCAAAGTCAACGCTTTTTTGTGAAAAGAATTTCGTTCGCGAACAAGGCGCAGAACGACATGTTCTGAGCTGCGAGAAGGGAAGTCATGCGAGACGCGAGGTCGAGTGGTACAAGGATGAAAAGACAGTTGTCTATTCTCCTTCTCGCCGTTTCTCCGTGTCCCCGCTTCATCCCGGTGTGCTTAGTCCCCAGTGCTAAGTGCCTAGTTCCTAATGTTCTTCTGCTATCTGCTGGATTATATCTGTTTCAATACCTCATCCGCTGCCGCCAGTGTCTTATCGATATCCTCCTGATCGTGGGCCAGGCTGACAAAGGCAGCCTCGAATTGGGAAGGAGCCAGATACACACCCCGCTCTAACATCGCGCAAAACATGTGGGCGAATCTTTGGGTGTCCGTGGTTTGGGCAGTATCAAAATCCACTACGGTCTGATCAGTAAAAAAGAGACAGCCCATGGAACCGACCCTATTCATAGTGGAGGTCACATTATGCTTGGCTGCCAACTGACTCATCTCATCAAATAGGTAGCTGGACCTCTCCTCGAGCCGATCATACACACCTGGCTTGTTAAGCAGATTCAGAGTGGTCAGTCCAGCGCTCACAGCCAGTGGGTTGCCTGAGAGGGTACCGGCTTGATAAACCTCCCCCAGAGGCGCCACCTTGCTCATAACGTCCCTACGTCCCCCATAAGCTCCCACGGGCAGGCCACCACCAATGACTTTTCCAAGACAGGTGAGGTCCGGTCGCACCGAGTAGAGAGCCTGCGCTCCCCCCAGCGCCACTCGGAAACCGGTCATAACCTCGTCGAAAATGAGCAAAGCCCCGGTTTCATCGCACCAGTGTCTGAGTCCTTCGAGAAATCCCGGCTTGGGAGGTACGACCCCCATGTTTCCTGCCACCGGCTCGATTATGATTGCGGCCACATCATCTCCCTGCTCCTGCATCACTGTTGTCACTTGCTCCAGATCGTTGAACCTCAAGGACAGGGTGTACCTGACAAAATCTGGCGGAACTCCTGCACTGCCCGGAATACCGAGGGTAGCAGCACCTGAACCAGCTTTTATTAAGAGCGTATCTGCATGGCCATGGTAACAGCCGTCAAACTTGATGATCTTGTTTCTCCCCGTGTAGCCGCGGGCTAACCGGATTGCGCTCATGGTGGCCTCGGTACCGGAATTAACCATGCGCAACATTTCCATGGAGGGAACAAGTTGGGTAATCATCTGGGCCAGTTCAATTTCCCGGGTAGTGGGGATGCCAAAGCTGGTCCCCTGCTCCGCTGCTGCCTTCACAGCCGCCACCACCTCAGGATGAGCATGTCCCAAGATCAGGGGGCCCCAGGAGCCCACGTAATCGATATAACCATTGCCGTCCACATCGTAAATCTTCGAACCCTGGCCGCTCGTGATAAACAAGGGGTGTGTACCCACCGCCCGGCAGGAGCGTACTGGGCTATTTACCCCGCCAGGAATTATTTCTTCAGCCTTTCGATACAATTTCTCACTGCCAGCTTGAGCCATCCCGATCCTCCTCCTAGTCATTTCTCATTTCGCATTTCTTCGCGCTCGCTCCGCTCCGCTCAGGCCCGCAAGCGGGTCCCTAGTTTCACATTGGGCATTTAGCATTTAAAGCACAATGATCAATGCCAGAGGATAAATGCGAAATGAGAAATGCTATTGGTTCTCATCTTCCAATTCACCAAAATAAGCCATAGTAGTCTTTTTCAGTTCCTCCTGGGTAAACAGAAGATCGTACTTTTCGACACCCGCTGCCTCAGCCATCCTCTGAGCGGTCTGGCGGCATAGCTCAGGGGAGGATCCGTGAATCATGGTAAACAATCGGTAGGGCCAATTCTCCATTGCGGGTCGCTGGTAACAGTGTGAGACTTCACGGAACGAGGCAAAGATGTTGCCCACCTCCTCGGCCCTCTCAGGCTCTACCTCCCAGACCACCATGGCATTGGCGTCAAATCCGGTACGTTGGTGCCTCAGGGTGGCTCCAAAACGCCGGATAATATCGTCGCCAATAAATTCGCGCACTTTTTCCAAAAGCTCAGCCTCGGTGATTCCAACGCTTTCTGCCACGGCGGCAAAGGGTCGTTCGACTACAGGTAGATCCTGCTGCAATGCATGGATGATTTTTTTCTCTAGTGGTGTAAATTGCCGCTTCCCGCTCATCTTTATTCAGTCCTCCTTCTGCATCGGGTTCTGGTCACCACAAAAGGCACAAAGTAGACAACAACGCTGCTTGCCCTCTTTGTTTAGAATTTTATGGAGTTTTATTCGGAAGGGCAAGCGAATTCCGTGAAAAGAAATTTCAGATTTCAGATTGTAGATTGAAAGAAGGCGCAAGGCGCAGGGCGTAAGGCTCAAGACAAAATTATAGAATCTAGTAATCCGGACCAGTAGCTGAGAGGAACTCAATTTTGGTTGCTTTTCTCCTGAATTCTGACTCCTTACTCCATGCCCTACCTGTCCTGAGCTTGGCGAAGGATGTTCATGCTCGGTTCTCCTGGCTACTAGACTCTGATTGTGAGGTTCGGATTGCTGACGCCAGTCCAACAGTTGGCAATGAAGTTCTCGTGACGGTTGAAGGGCATTGTTACGGAGACCAAAAAAGGCGGCCCTGAGGCCGCCTTTTTTTCTTCAGCTGCGAGAGTAAATTTATACCTTGGCGTAGATCCCCTGTTTGAGGATGAACTCTTGGTACTCCTTGAGCTTATCACAGTTCTGCAAGCACTTGTTCTTATCCTGACCGACCATCTCACAAGCTAAGCAAGGGCTTTTCAGCATGGGTTTTTCCCCCTGTTGATTGATTGAATTATCACATACGAATTTTTAAACCGTATATATAAATCATGGGGTGGTACCCTTGTCAAGTAAAATGTTATTTCGTTGACTCTTCCACATTTGATATGACATATTTACAGGGGTCAGCTTCTTGCCCCTGGTTGGAGTATTCCTAACGATCGGCACGATGGCCCATTGATCGTTTACTGTCACTACCTGAAGCTGGAATTTTCAAGCTCCCTCCAGCAAGACCTGTCGACGAGCTCAAGTCGTGTCGCTCAGGTCGAGTCGCTACGGGGAACGCGCTCACTGTAGCATTTTCAACTTCAAATATGGAAACAGCAAAGTTCAAGAATTGAGGGATTGAGGAATTAAGGGATTAAGGAATTGAAGATTGCTACCTCAAAGTCCTCGTAATTGATTGTTCCTCGAGGCCCTCGCTCCTTAATCTCTCAACAGATGACACGACTTGGAACTGCATGAAGGCCACGCCACATTACCCTGACTTTAAGCCGTTGAGCTTAGAAGACCGGGACCAGATTACTGCTTTCTTGCACCAGAGTCCACCGGTCACTTCCGAACTAACCTTCACCAATCTTTTCATGTGGCGGTACCATTACAACTTCCAGTGGTGCCTAGCCAATGACACGCTCTTGATCATCGGGCAAATTGCCGAATCCCCCCCCTTCGGTTTGCCACCAGTTGGATCGCATGATCTATCCTCGGCTTTTGAGCAATTATTGAGTTTTCTGGCAAACCATTCGGATAGGCCAGAAATCCATCGGGTGCCTGAGGGTCTGGCTGAGCGCTACGCTACCGCACTCTTCCTTGAAGTTTTGGAGGATCGGGCCAACAGCGACTATGTCTACCGTACCGAATCCCTGATCAATCTGAGCGGCCGGAAGTACCACCGCAAACGTAATCACCTCAAGCAATTTCGCAAAAGATATTCTTACCGCTATCAAACTCTCAAGGGTGACTGGATAGAGGCCTGTCTAGCGTTGGAAGAGCAGTGGTGTAGGCTCAAAAGCTGTGCGGATAATCCGGCACTTCTCAATGAAGAACAGGCCATCCGCGAAGCCTTACTTCACTACGACCGACTGGATTGCCAGGGAGCTGCTATTGTAGTGGACGAGAAGGTGGTGGCCTTCAGTTTGGGAGAACCTCTCAATCCTGATACGGCTTTGATTCACCTCGAGAAGGCCAACCCTGAATTCTCCGGCAGCTACGCGGTGATAAATCAAGAATTCTGTCAAAACACTTGGAGCCAATTCACCTACACAAATCGTGAACAGGATCTGGGCGAAGCCGGACTGCGCCAATCCAAGCTGTCCTATTACCCAGATCATTTGTCTAATAAGGTCATTCTAAGAAAAACGTAACATTTATCATTTCACATTTCGCATTGGGAACATATCATCTACTAGTTTTAAACATCGAAAAGTCATAATGATAATTAAAATTAAAAACTGAGAGATGAGAAATGTTAAATGACTAATGAAGTGAGGGAGGCCACCAATGATCATCGGAGTTCCTAAGGAGATAAAGACCGAGGAATACCGCGTGGGAATCGTTCCGGCTGGTGTGCGGCTCTTAGCAGCTTCGGGCCACAGGGTGTTGATTGAAAAAACAGCAGGCGAAGGCGCGGGTATTAGTGATCAGGAGTTTAAGGCTGCTGGAGCCCACCTGGCATCCTCGGCTGCTGAGGTCTATGGAGAGGCAGAGTTGGTGATGAAAGTCAAGGAGCCTTTGCCTCCGGAATATGACCTCCTGAGACCAGGCCTGATAGTCTATACTTATTTACATCTGGCTCCTGCGCCTGAACTGACAGCAGTCCTCCTGGAGAAGGACATCATCGGCATTGCTTATGAGACCATACAGTTGCCTGACGGTTCCTTGCCGCTCCTCACGCCAATGAGCGAAATTGCCGGCAGGATGGCGGTTCAAGTGGGTGCCCATTATCTGGAAAAAACTCAGGGCGGCCGCGGCGTGCTCCTGGGGGGCGTCCCCGGCGTCTACCGAGGCCACGTGACTATTCTGGGAGGTGGTGTGGTCGGGATCAATTCAGCCAAGATCGCGGTGGGAATGGGGGCCATGGTCACCATTGTTGATATAGACCAGACTCGTCTCATGGCCCTTGATGACATATTCGGCTCGGCTATCACCACACTCATCTCCAACCCCGATACCATCGAGCGCTCTGTGCGCGAATCTCACCTGGTTGTCGGCGCAGTTTTGGTCCCGGGCGGACGAGCCCCAAGCCTGGTCAGCGGTGAAATGATTGCCCAAATGAAGTCTGGCACAGTGATTGTGGACGTTGCTGTGGACCAGGGAGGATGCTGCGAGACGTGCCGACCAACCACCCATGATCAGCCCGTGTTCACAGTTAATGACGTCATTCACTACTGTGTGGCCAATATGCCCGGGGCTGTGCCAAGAACCGCCACCTTTGCCTTGACCAACGTTACCATCAGCTATGCTCTCAAGATAGCCAACCAGGGCCTTGATACCGCTGTTGCAGCTGACCCTGCCCTTGCAAAAGGGATTAACGTTTATCGCAGCCATGTTACCCATGAGACCGTAGCACAGGACCTGGATTACGATTACAAACCGCTGGAGGAGGTCATCAAGTAATAGGAATCAAGAGGGAGGATTGTTGGGCAAAGGTGTAGTTACCAGGCACTAGGAACTATACAATAAGCACTAAGGAGAATGGCCGATCTAGGTTTTGTTGTGCCTAGTTCCTAGTTCTTAGTGCCTAGTAGGCGTCGTCTCCATGACAGACTGATGTGTTTCCACAAGTTTGCCACTGAGGTTTGATCAAGATGAAAAGGGTAGCTCTGGGGAAAAGACTCCGCCATAGTCCTCTAATACAGACCCTGGGGTTGCGTCCCAACTTCGACGATTACAGCGAGATTGAACTCGACCTGCTGCGAAACGCTGACACCATTTATTACCCAAGCACCCTCTATGAAGACGTTTTTTTGACACTGGGTAAGAGGGTTTTCCCAGCGAATTACTACCGTTACATGGGAGATAAGATCAAACAAACCGAGCTCTTTACTCTGCTTGGCATCCCTCACCCTCGCACCCGGTTCTACCGGGACAACCCCCGTGTGTCACAGATTCTTGCGGATTTCTCCTTTCCTTTTATCGCCAAGATCCCCCGGGGTTCCTCAAAGGGTAGAGGAGTTTTCCTCATTCGCAGCCGTGAAGATCTTCAGGATTACCTGCAAGAATACGCACCGGCTTATATTCAGGAATACCTTCCCATTGACCGCGACCTGCGAGTCGTCTTAGTGGGGGCAAACGTGGTGCACGCTTACTGGCGTATTGCCCGGCCTGGGGAATTTCGCAGCAATGTCTCACTCGGGGGTAGGATATCATTGGAGGATATCCCTGAGGATGCCCTTCGCTTTGCTGAACGGGTGGCCCGCCTCTGTATGTTTGACGAAGTGGGGCTTGATATTTGCATCTGCGAAGACAGATATCTGGTGATAGAGGCCAATATGGTCTACGGTCTCAAGGGCTTCGAAGCGGCAGGTCTAAACATCTACCAACTGTTAAGCAAACGGGTAACTGAAGGAACCATTTGATGGCCGCCATTGCAGCAGATCTTCAACAAGCCGGCCGCTGGTTGGCTGAAAGCGAGCGAGTTGCTGCACTTACTGGTGCCGGCATCTCCGCCGAGAGCGGAGTGCCCACTTTCAGAGGCGAGGACGGGCTCTGGCAGGGTTTCAGGGCCACTGATCTGGCTACTCCTCAAGCCTTTGCCCGTGACCCGAAGCTGGTGTGGAACTTCTATAATTGGCGCCGGGAGCTGCTTGCTCCCCTGCAGCCAAACCCTGCCCACAAAGCCCTGATACATCTGGAGGAGAAGATTCCTCAGTTCTCGCTAATTACCCAGAATATAGACGACCTGCACCACCGGGCGGGCAGCAAAAACCTTGTGGAGTTGCATGGCAACATCTGGATGGTTCGTTGCACTCAGTGCCACGTGGTAAGTCGCAATGAGGAAGTCCCTCTGCCCCAACTGCCGGCGTGCAAAGAGTGCGACGGGCTTCTGCGTCCCCACGTGGTGTGGTTTGGCGAACAGCTTGACCCAACAATTCTGGATAAAGCCGTCGCCGCAATTCGCTCCTGTGATACCATGCTGGTGATAGGCACTTCAGCCCTGGTGCAACCGGCTGCCTCTCTGGCCATTGTTGCCAAAGAACAGGGTGCGCGGGTGGTGGAGATCAATCTTGAGCCCACACCCTATTCCCACAAACTGGACATTGCTCTTCGGGGAAAGGCCGGTGAAATTCTGCCGCAGGTGGTTGAAGGGCTTGGATAAGGTGGTGGCCTGTGACCTTCATACAACAGGAACACAAAGCACGTAAAATTCGAAATCCGAAGCACGAAGCACGAAACAAATTCAAAATACCAATGTCCCAATGTTCAAAACAAAAACTATGGGACATATATCGAGCTTTTACGCTTTTGGTCATTTGAAACCTGGGACCCACCCATAGGGTGGGGAGTCCGGAGGACCAAACTGGGAACCCGCCCGCAGGGTGGGACTCCGAAGGAGAATTTTGGTAATTCGGATTTGTTTCGGATTTCGATATTCGATATTCGGATTTGTCTGAGGGTTGTGACCCAGAAAGAGGTTAATGATAGAAAAAGCTTCGATCAAACCCAAGAAGAAACGCTTGAGCCCCTTATGGTCTCTGCTCCTGGTTCTCGTCCTCGCTTCGGCGTGGCTGGTTGGGGATATGCTCCATTTTATTAGAACTCCGGCCAGCTCGGAGCCGGAGGAAGTGGTGATGGAGGTCCCGGTGGGAATGTCGGTCCCGGCCTTGAGTGAGTTGCTGCATGGGCAGGGTCTGGTGCGCAGCGCCGGAAAATTCCGCTGGCTGGTTAGATTCAAAGGGGCAGCCCGTCAGATCAAGGCTGGCGAGTATCAACTCTCAACCGGTCTGCGCCCGGGAGAGCTTCTCAGCAAACTTATCCGCGGTGAGGTTAGACTTCACCAGATCACCTTTCCCGAAGGTTATACCCTTAAGCAGATCGCGAAGCTGCTCGAGGCCAGCAAGCTGGTCAATGCTGAACGCTTCATCGCCGCCGCAACCGACCCTCCTTTCGTTCATAGCCTGAGTATACCGGCCACAAGTCTGGAAGGCTACCTTTTCCCTGATACTTACCGGTTTGCAAGGGGACTACCGGTCGAGACCGTGTTGCGCTCCTTCGTGACCATGTTCAATAAGCACTTTGGCCCAGTCCAGGAAGAACAAGCTCGCAAACTTGGCTTTACTCGCCACCAAGTGGTCGTTCTTGCTTCGGTGGTGGAAAAGGAAACCGCGGTGGCCGAGGAACGTCCACTGATTGCCGGTGTGTTCTTAAATCGCCTCAGAAAACGGATCCGGCTTCAGAGTGACCCAACTGTAATTTACGGACTAAGAAACTTCGATGGCAACCTTACCAGAGCCCACCTTCAGAAAGACACTCCCTATAACACCTACACCCGACGAGGCCTGCCCAGAGGCCCCATCTGCAATCCTGGAGCGGCATCTATCCAAGCAGTGCTCAACCCAACCTCCACGTCCTATTTGTACTTTGTGGCCAAAAAAGACGGGACCCATTATTTCTCAACCACTTTGGTGGAACACAACGCAGCGGTTTTGCGCCACCAAAAAAGGCGTTAAGAAATTGTCATGGCACGAATCCCACTAAAACCACATAATGCAGTTGTATGATAGCTAATCATTCTATATATTGATATATATGCAACCAAGGATCTGGATCTAGAAGTCGGCCTAATCCTTTGATTTTGTTTTTTACGTTGACATTTTGTGGTTCAAACTGTATAAAAGGTGTCAATAAGTGGGTAAAAGTGGTCATAAGTGTCAACCCAGTCCTGCTATGGAGTCTACATGTTCAGGGGTCGTTCCTTACATACCCTGGATGCCAAGGGGCGTATACGCATTCCCGCCAGGTTTCGCGAGATCCTCACAGCCCGCTATGAAGACCGCTGTATAATCACCAACCTTGACCGCTGTTTGATTGCTTATCCCTTATCAGAGTGGGAAATTATTGAACAAAAACTAGGGGAACTCTCCCTGGTGCGTCCGGATGTGAAGGCCTTTCAGCGCTTTTTCATTTCTGGCGCCACTGAATGTAATTTCGACAAACAGGGAAGAATTCTGATCCCTCAGACCTTGCGTGAGCACGCCTCGTTCGAGCGTGAGGTGGTGCTGGCAGGTATGCTCAAAAGTTTCGAACTCTGGAGCAAGCCACTGTGGGATGAGGAAATTAGCAGAGCCCGTGATGATTTTGCCGAGATTACCACAACTCTGGCAGAACTCGGCATTTGATACATCGCAATATAGGGTTCTACCCCTCCACATATAAGAGAAACGGAGACGCGGCGGCGCGGCGTGATTTTAACACTAACACAAAAAATTATGGTGGGTGAAGACAGCAGGGGCTTCACGGATCAAGAATATGAACAGCGCAGCAGACCGTTTTTTGCCGCGTCGCCGCGTCTCCGTTTCTCTAACTCTGTCCAATCGGTTTGAGCCGATAAGAAACCTGACAGGGGTTTGAGAGTAAATAATCCGGGCCAAAGGACCCGGCTTTAGACTGCCCCCATGACGCTAAGCGCAGAGCGCAAAGCGAAAAACTTTAAAATATCACGACTCCCTGGATTTGCACGCTATGCGCTATGCCCTATGCGATCTGACCTGGCCCTGAGGACCAGGTTTGCTACTTTAAATCAATCTGTCAATAACCCCCGCATCGCGCTATCTGATGAGGGGTTTGAATTGGGCTTCCATTTACCCGGCGGTGAGCGCGGTGCAGCAGCAGGAACACAGGCCGGTTCTCCTTGACGAAGTGATTGAGCACCTGCGCTGCACTGCCGGAAAGTACTTTGTGGATGGCACTGTGGGTGGTGGTGGCCACGCTCGGGCCATCCTCGAAAAAACGGCGCCTGACGGCCGCTTAATCGGCATCGATTGGGACGCAGAAGCTTTGGCTAAGGCGCAGTCTAATCTGCAACCTTACAAGGAGCGGCTCGTCCTGGTTAGGGAGAATTTCGCCCGAATAGGCCCGGTCCTGGCTCAGCTGCATGCGGAGGCAGTGGACGGGATCCTTCTGGATCTTGGGCTCTCCTCTTTCCAAGTGGATGCTGCCGAACGGGGATTCAGCTTCAGCCAACCGGGTCCGTTGGATATGAGGATGGATACGAGAGAGGAGACTACCGCGGCCCAGTTGGTCAACGCTTTGAGCGAGCAGGAACTGGCTGATCTCATCTGGAGCTTCGGAGAAGAGCGCTGGAACCGGAGAATTGCCCGGAACATCGTCAGGGTGCGAGCTGAAGCGCCAATCGAAACCACTGAACGTTTGGCTGAAGTGGTCCGTAAAGCCATTCCTGCAGGTAAGAGGTCACGGAAACGACATCCGGCCACTCGCACTTTTCAGGCCCTTCGGATGGCGGTGAACCGGGAACTGGATAACCTGCGGATATTCCTCCAGGGAGCTCTGGATTTGCTCCGGCCCAGTGGTCGGTTGGCTATTATCTCTTTCCATTCTTTGGAGGATCGGGTGGTGAAGCAAACTTTTTCCAATTGGGCGCGATCGTGCCGTTGTCCGGCTCAGTTGCCGCTTTGCCAATGTGAGGGAAGACCCCTGGCGCTGCTGGTCAACAAAAAGCCTGTAGTGCCAGCTGAGGAGGAGATACAAGCGAATCCGAGAGCCAGAAGTGGCCGCTTACGGGTGGTGGAAAAAGCGGAAGCTGCATGAGTAAGAAGAAAAAAAAGCGAGCAGGTAAAAAGGCAGTACAGCGCAACTGGAGGCAGCGGAATATATTCACCATTATTGCCGTTTTTCTCTGGCTTCTGTTCAGCGGCTTTGGCTATGTCTGGTGCCGGGTGCAGGTGGTGCAGTTGGGCTATAAACTGTCAGGCGCTCACCGGATACACACTCAGCTTCTGAATGACAGCAAGAAGCTACACCTGGAGTTGGCCAGGCTTAAAGCTCCTGAACGGGTGGAGCGCATTGCTATCGAAAAACTGGGGCTCAACCGCCCGAGCAAAGAGCAAATTGTGGTGCTCCGATGACGGTTCAACCTCGCCAAAATAACCTTGCGGTTCGCTGGATACGGTTCCGCGTTCTTCTCATAGCTACTGGTTTGCTCTTAGGCTTTCTGTTGTTGATTGCTCGAAGCTTTCAGATTCAGTTTTTCCAGTGGCAGGGTTGGGCGAGTGTTGCCAACAAACAAATCCACAGAGATTTTCATTTTGAGGCGCGGCGCGGAGAGATATACGACCGCAACGGTCAAGAACTGGCCGTCAGCATTGAATTAGAATCCCTGGCCGCCAATCCGCGAGCCATAAAAGATCCCAAAGGCACTGCGAAGAAACTTGCTGCAGTCGTTAAAATCCCGGCGACTAGGCTTGGGAAAAATTTGCGCCAGCATCGCGCCTTTGTCTGGTTAAAACATTATCTCACCCCTAAAGAAGCCGATGCGGTTCGGGCTCTCGGCCTCGAGGGCATTCACTTCGTCAAAGAGAAGCGCCGCTACTACCCTAATGTTGAGCTTGCAGGCCATCTCCTCGGGTTCGTCGGCCGAGACCACATAGGCTTGGAAGGGCTAGAGGTAGCCCAGGACCTGCTCTTGCGTGGCGAATCTGGTACCCATCCTGGAGCCAAAGACGCTCGGGGTCAGATTATTTACACTCACGGTCTGCCTGCTGCCTCAGGCCCGCAGACATACAGTCTCCGACTAACCCTGGACAAACGCATTCAATACATTGCTGAAAGAGAATTACAAAAGACAGTGACTGACTATGGGGCCAAGGGCGGTATGACCGTGGTGACCGATCCGAAATCTGGTGAAATCCTCGCCTTGGCCGTGTTCCCATCGTTCAATCCCAATTCTTTCTCCTCTTATGGACCAGCGGTCTGGCGCAATCGAGCAGTGACAGATGCTTTCGAACCGGGATCCACTTTCAAGATCTTCTTGATGGCGGCGGCCCTGGAAGAGGGTTTGGTTCACCAAGACGACCTTTTTTACTGTGAAAACGGCAAATACAAAGTACTGAACCACACAATTCACGATCTAAAGAAATTCAGCTGGCTCTCACTGGCGCAAATTCTTCGTTTTTCCAGTAACATAGGGGCTGCTAAAGTCTCAGAAAAACTGGGTTCGAGCCGCTTTTACCATTACATTCGCGCTTTTGGCTTTGGCGCTCCTACCGAACTTGGCCTGCCGGGCGAGACTGG
>JBFFBS010000078.1:0-14747 GCA_041560295.1 Syntrophobacteria bacterium
AACCCTTATTGTCAACAGAACTCTGTCTAACTTCTGATGCCACGTGTGAGCTGGTAGTTCTCAGAACAGAAAACGAAAAGAGACGAGAAAATACCTAGCCCTGCTCTAAAAATCATGTTAAAATCCTACGAATTAAGTCGAGTTTTTGCTACCTCACCTCGTTCTCCTGCTCCGTCCACTTCGAGACTCATATCCAGGTGAGAAGTAGAGTTGTTGTTCGTCCCCTTACAAAAAAACAATTACTTTGACTTACGTCAAAGCGATTTTCTATCAAGCTGATATGAATTAATCGATATGGGAGTGGTGTGAAAGCCCCACTGCTTTTCCCTCTGCAGGCAGGAGTTCTACGTACACTACTGATTTGTCCTAAAATCGCGACCTGGTGCCCGATTTCACCTCACCAGCTCACAGCCTGCAAGAAAAGTAAAGAATCCATGATTTGAGGACCCGGTTTCTGCCCCTGGAAGGGACTACCAAATCGGATGCAATCCCTCCACTCAGTCCTCAACATTCAAGTATCAGCTTATCAAGTCTTTGAGAATATGAACCGCAGAATCCGCCGGAGGCGGACAGAATTTAGAAGTGAAAAACATTGTCTCATTGCTTTCAAAAACTTCTGCTGTTCGAAATTCCTTGTTCGATATTGTCCTTCGGACTCCCCACCCTGCGGGCGGGTCCCCAGTTGCGATATTCAAAATATAGAACAAGCTCAATCCCACTCCAAGCGACGTCGCTAGCTCGACAGTATGTAGCCTCAGGCAGCACCAACTATATCTGACCTGGTCTTGAGGACAGGGTTTTCGATGTTGATTAAATACACCTTTTTAACACATTCCTTGAAAGCGGGAGGGAAACATCATGAGAAAGATTGTGATTCTGGGCGCTGGGGCCGGCGGCACTATGGTTGCTGCCAATTTGCGGAAAGAGTTGGACGATGGCGACTGGCAGATCACCGTTATCGACAAGAACGAGCAGCACCACTTCCAGTCCGGGTATCTTTTTATACCCTTTGGCCTTTACTCGAGCGATGACGTCCTGAAACCAAAGAGAGACTTCATCCCCGCAGGAGTTGACTTCGTTGTCGACAACGTAACCAAGGTCGATACTGAGCAGCGCAAACTGGAAACTGAAAAGGGTGACAGCTACGACTACGACTGGTTGGTGATCTCAACCGGCTGCAGGATTGTCCCCGAAGAAGTGGAAGGCATGATGGACGTCTGGGGTGAAGACATATTTGATTTTTACACCCTGGAAGGGTCGGTGGCTTTGCGCAAGAAGCTGAAGTACTTCGATTCGGGCAAGGTCGTTCTCAATATTGCCGAATTTCCCTACAAATGCCCCATCGCTCCCATAGAGTTTGTCTTCATGGCCGACTGGTTTTTCCAGATGAACGGTGTCAGGGACAAGGTTGAGATCGAATTCGTAACACCTATCGATAACATTTTTACCAAGCCAGTGGCGGCAAAGGCTTTGAGAACGTTTGCCGATAAGAAAAACATTAAAGTAACGCCTTATTTCGATCTGGCCAAGGTTAATGGTAACGAAAAGACCATCGAGTCCCACAAGGGTGAGAAAGTGGGGTACGATCTCCTGGTGTCCATTCCGCCCAACTTCGGCGATAAGGCCATTACCGACTCCGAAATTGGAGATCCCATGGGCTATATGCAGGTGGACCAGCATACCCTGAAAGCTCAGAATGCGGACCGGGTCTATGTGCTGGGGGATGCCACCAACGTGCCCACTTCCAAAGCAGGGTCGGTGGCGCACTATATGTCGTACACCGTGGTGGAAAACCTGGTTCGAGAGATAGACGGCCATGAAGCATTGCCGACTTTTGACGGCCATGCCACCTGTTTTCTGGCTTCAGGGTTTGAAAAGGCCATCCTCCTTGACTTCAACTATGAGGTGGAGCCTCTGCCTGGAAAGTTCCCTTTCCCCGGGATGGGGCCGTTCAGTCTGCTTCAGGATACATTCGGCAATTACTGGGGCAAAATGATGTTCAAGTGGGTTTACTGGAACCTGATGATGAAGGGTCTTGACCTGCCGCTGGAGGCGCAGATGAATATAGCGGGCAAGTTGAGGCAGACAGCATAGCCTGGAGGAGGCGGTCATGAATAACGAACAAGTGATTATGGAGCAACTCGAGCACCTGGGTCAGGAAATCGCCACATTGACTGATTCGGCCAGGTCATTGCGAGAACTCCGGGATGATCTGTCGCCCAGGGTCAATGAAACGGTTAAAATCCTCATCGAACAATTGGCGGAAATCGAGGCCGATGTTCAGTTTGAGGATGTGGCAGCCCTCCTGAAGAACCTGATGAGGAATGTCAGGAACTTAGGCTGGTCAGTCGACCAACTGAAGAACCTCATTGATTTTCTCCGAACCGTTGAGCCCTTGCTCAAGTCGGCCGTTCCCCAGGCCATATTTTTCCTTGATCAGTTGGAGCGGCAAGGAGTCTTCCAAGTTCTTGCCCACATGCTGGGGGTTCTGGAAAAGATTGCTGATACCTACACTCCTGAGGATATTGAGCAGATCGGTAACGGGCTGGTTCCTCTGGTGGGAGTGGTTAAGAAACTGACTGCTCCAGAGGCATTGAACCTTTTGGACAAAGCTGCGGAAGTGCCCGCCAGAGTGGACCTTTCTCAGGCCAGAGCGGTGGGCCCCTTTGGCATGCTGTTTGCCTTGGGCAACAGTGAAGTCAAGCAGGGTATGGGAGTAGTGTTGGAATTGACCAAAGCTCTTTCCCTGCTCAAGAATGGAGATGGTCCAGAGGAGAGTGGCGCCTGAGCTGATAACCAGCGCAGTCTAGGGCTTATCTTCAACCAGGCTCTGTCGCAGACGGCTGTAGAGCTCGTAGGCCTGCATGCCGTGCGGGTGCCCCAAGGACGCGGCTGAATCAACGCGGAGAAGCTCAAGCAGTAAGGGAAAACGCTGATCGGCAACAAACCGCCTGTGCCTTTGAGAGGCCTGCTCGGGGGCGCTTAGGTTCCAGGAGAGATGGAAGGTGTGATGCCGAATGGCCCAGACGATCCGCTCCCTGCGTTCGGGTTCCATCTGAAGTCGTTCGAGAATCCTTTCTGCTATCTCGGCCCCCACCGCATGGTGCCCGTGGGCCGTGATTTTGTCATCTTCGTCTTTGGTCACCAGAGGCTTGCCCACGTCGTGAAGAAGTGCGGCCCAGAGTAGATCAGGATCACAATCGGGTCCACAAGCCTCAAGGGCCAGCTTGGTGTGATCGGCCACATCGCCCTCAGCGTGGTACCGTTCCGGTTGGGGAGTACCTGCAAGGGTATCGAGTTCGGGAATAGCTTCGAGGATTCGATCCCACCACCCCGGATCACGTCGTCGCAGTTCTTCTTCGATTGATCTGAATAATTTCATTGATCACTGCCACATCCCCCCTAATCCCCCTTTATCAAAGGGGGGAACTTGTCGGAATAAATCCAAAAATATCCCCCTTTTGTAAAGGGGGACCGAGGGGGATTTTACTGCGCCTTTGTCTTCCAAAAAATCACCTCAGCATACTTACTTCTAAGAGCAAAGTTTAACCATACCACCAACACAGCAGATGGGTTTTAAAACTACGAAGCTCGTATACTCTTGTAGTAGTTTATGAGCGCGTTGGTGGAGGAGTCGTGAGAAGATACCGGCTCGTTGCCTTGGAGTTCGTTCTCAATGGTTCTGGCCAACTGTTTGCCCAACTCCACACCCATCTGGTCAAAAGAGTTTATGTTCCAGATGACTCCCTGGGTAAATATTTTGTGCTCATAGAGAGCAATGAGGGAGCCCAGGGTTTCAGGTGTGAGCTCTTTGAACAGTAAAGAGTTGGAAGGTCTGTTCCCCTCGAAAGTCTTGGCGGGAATAAGGTTCTCCAGCTCCTCCCCCGAAAATCCCGAGCCTTCCAGTTCGGTCCTGACCTCCTCTCTGGTCTTGCCCTTCATCAGGGCCTCGGTCTGAGCCAAAAAGTTCGAGATAAGAATGTCGTGGTGGTTTCCCAGGGGGTTAAGACTTCTGGCAGGAGCCAGGAAATCACAAGGGATCAGCTTGGTGCCCTGATGAATGAGCTGATAGAAAGCGTGCTGGCCGTTGGTGCCCGGCTCACCCCAGATTATGGGCCCGGTGGAATATACTGTCCTCGCACCATCCTTGGTCACGCTCTTGCCGTTACTTTCCATGTCACCCTGCTGGAAATAGGCCGGGAAGCGGTACATATACTGATCGTAGGGCAAGATGGCGTGGGTCTCAGCACCGAAAAAATTATTGTACCAGATACCCAGCAGTCCCATCATAACCGGGATGTTTTCCTCAAAGGGAGCTGTCCGGAAGTGCTCGTCAACCTGGTGCGCTCCGCTCAAAAGTTCTTCAAAACGGTCCATGCCGATCGCCAGCACAATGGACAGACCAATGGCCGACCACAGAGAATAACGCCCCCCCACCCAGTCCCAAAATTCAAACATATTGGCCGGGTCAATACCGAATGTGGCCACCTCGGCAGTGTTTGTGGACACGGCTACAAAGTGCTTGGCCACGGCCGCATCATCTTTGGCTTCGGATAAAAACCACTCTCTGGCCGAAGTGGCGTTGGTCATGGTTTCTTGGGTGGTAAAGGTCTTAGAAGCAATAATAAAGAGCGTTGTATCAGGACTGGTTCGTTTGAGGGTCTCCGCCAGATGGGTGCCGTCTATGTTGGAGACGAAGTGTGAGCGCAAGGCGGGATCGGCGTAATGCGCCAGCGCTGCCGTCACCATCTGCGGCCCCAGGTCGGAACCGCCGATGCCGATATTCACCACATCAGTTATGGCTTTGCCAGAATACCCCTTCCATGCACCTGAGAGGATAGCTTCGCTGAAGGTGCGCATCCTTTCGAGCACCCCATTGACTTTGGCCATTACGTCTTCACCATCAACCAGGATGGGCCGATTGGAGCGGTTGCGCAAAGCAACGTGAAGTACCGCCCGATCTTCTGTGTTGTTGATTTTATCCCCGGCAAACATGGCCGCAATTTTCTCGGCAAGCCCTGCTTGGCGGGCCAGCTTAATCAGCAGCTCTATTGTCTTTTCCGTAATCCGGTTCTTGGAGTAATCGAAGAGCATGTCTCCGAGACGCAGAGAGAACTGGTCAAAGCGCTCGGGGTTGCGGGCAAAAAGGTCTCGCATCGGTAAGCTACCCACTTCCTGATAGTGTTCCTCTAACGTTTTCCAGGCAGACAGGGAGGTGAGTTCAGTCATGTTCATTCTCCTCCGACTCTAGAGTGCGGATTGCGGCTGATAACGGGCTGGCTTGCGGCCGCATCGGGAGCAAATCTTCAGGTCATCTCCCTCGGTTGTCCCGTGGACGAGAGTACACCAGTCCACAACTTGTCTTTGGGATCCATTTGCTTTCGCTTTGACACGACCGCAGAAATAGGAACGTGGGTGAATTCATCTTTCCAGTTCCCCACAACCATACCAGTCCGTCCTGCCATTCCGGCGTGAACTGCATTATGGCCTAACATGAGGCAAAACGCTGAATCAGGCGGATTAGCCGGCATACTCCGGATAATGTAACTGGGGTCGATGTACTTCAAATTCGACTCTATTCCCTGTTTTTTGAAGTGGGTCGTGATCCGATCCTTGAGAAAGATACCGATATCTACCAGGCGAATGTTGCCGGATGCATCTCGCTCCTCAGTCGTGTCCATCAAATTCTGCCCGGCACCCTCTGCTGCCACCACAACTGCGTGACCCCTCTTTTCCAGCCTCTCTTGCAGTGCCTTAAGGAGAGCCTCAAGAGTAAAATCCACCTCAGGAACCAGGCAAAAATTAACATCGCTATTGGCCAGGGTGGCATAGGCGGCGATAAACCCGGCATGGCGTCCCATCAGCTTCACCAAACCGATGCCGTTCCTTGCTCCTGTAGATTCTGCATGGGCCGAATAAATAGCCGTGGTCGCTTCGGATACCGCAGTCACAAAACCAAAGGATCGCTGAACAAAGGAGATGTCGTTGTCTATGGTTTTCGGCACGCCAATTACAGCAATCTTGAGTTGACGCCGTTCAATCTCCTCTGCGATCTCCAGGGCTCCCCTCAGGGTACCGTCTCCTCCGATAGTGAAAAGCATACCCACGTTCATCTGTTCCAGTGTATCCACCATTTCAGGGACTTCCTGGGGCCCGCGGGACGATCCCAAAATAGTCCCCCCCTCCTGGTGGATATTCTGGACAATTTTCGGATTCAATTCGATGGGAACATGCCCGTGCCTGTAGGAAAGCCCCTCAAAGCCGTATGGAAATCCAAAAACGGTCCGCACTCCATAGTGGTGGAACAGACTTAAAACAATTGCCCTAATGACGTCGTTCAAGCCGGGGCAAAGTCCTCCGCATGTTACAATTCCGCACTTCAGCTTGGTTGGATCGAAATAGATTTCTTCTCTAGGGCCCGCCATCTCGAAACATGGTGGCTTCTTGCCCGCCTGCTGGTAACGCTCCACCTCTTTTAAATTTCCGTGGTAGAGAACATGGGCATCATCAACAACAAAATTAACCCCAGACATGGGAGATGGGATGCGGCACTCCCCAAGTCTTGGCACAAGAAGATCTAGGTCGTTGACTTCCATGTAGGCCTCCTACGAGCTCTTGTTAGATGAAATCACGAAGCATTGCAAAATATCAAATTTCAAGTACCACGTTTCAGGGTGTCAGGTGTCAGGGAAGAGAAACACAGAAGCTGAAACCTTCTTCCCACTGCCTAGTGCCTGGTTCTGCCAGCTGCTCGCTGCTGCCTGCTGCCCGCTCGCCCTGAGCTTGCCTGCCCTGAGCCTGCCGAATGGGTCGAAGGGCTGCCTACTGAGAAAGGGCAGCGTCAATGATCGCCTGCGCCTCTGCCTGGATTTCTCTTAGATGTTCCTGTCCCCGAAAGCTTTCGGCGTACAGTTTGTAGATATCCTCGGTGCCGGAGGGGCGCGCCGCAAACCAGCCGTTTTCAGCAACAACTTTTAGCCCGCCTATTGGGGCGTTGTTACCTGAGGCGTGGGTGAGTTTGGCAATGATGGGTTCACCGGCAAGTTCTTCTGCCGTAACCATTTCTGCGGATAGGCCTTTGAGAGCCGTTTTTTGCTCCATGGTAGCCGGTGCATCTATACGCTCATAAAGAGGACTGCCAAATTTCTCCTCGAGCTCTCGGTAGATTTCCGCTGGATCCTTTCCGGTTTTGGCCGTAATCTCACAGGCAAGCAGATCCATGATGATGCCATCTTTGTCGGTGGTCCACACCTCACCGTTTCTTCTGAGAAAGGACGCCCCTGCACTCTCCTCACCACCAAATCCGTACGAGCCCTCAATGAGCCCATCCACAAACCACTTGAAACCGACCGGCACCTCTGAAAGTCGCCGGTTCAGGTGCGCGCTCACCCGATCGATCATGGAACTGGATACCAGAGTTTTCCCAACCCCGGCCTCGTCTTTCCAATCTGTCCGGCCCTGAAACAGGTACCACACCGCCACAGAGAGGTAGTGGTTGGGATTCATGAGTCCCCCACTTCCGGTCACAATACCATGGCGGTCACAGTCCGGATCGTTACCGAAGGCAATATCGAAGTCGTCTTTCAACCTGATCAAGTTTGCCATGGCATAGGGCGAGGAACAGTCCATCCGGATCTTGCCATCCTTGTCCACAGTCATAAAAGAAAAGGTCGGATCAATTTCCCGGTTCACGACTTCGATGGAAAGTCCGTATTTTTCTCCAATGGGATCCCAAAAGTCGATAGCCGAACCACCGAGGGGGTCAACACCTATTTTGACTCCCTCCTTGGCGATAACATCCATATCGATAATATTCTCGAGATCCTCAATGTAAGGGGTTAGGTAATTATACCTATGAGTGTTTTCGGCTCTGAGCGCCATTTCATAGGGCAACCGCTTGACATCCTTGAGGCCGCTTCCCAGAATCTCGTTGGCCCTGTCCTGGATGACCCTGGTTGTTTCAGTGTCAGCGGGGCCTCCTGCAGGCGGGTTGTATTTGAACCCGCCATCCTGAGGTGGATTGTGGGACGGAGTGATGACCACACCATCAGCAAGCCCCTGCTTCTTTCCGCGGTTGTGGGTGAGAATGGCATGGGAGATCACCGGGGTGGGCGTGTAGCCGAAGCCCTCTTGAATCACGACTGTTATCCCAGCCGCGGCAAATACCTCAAGCCCAGTGGCCAATGCTGGTTCGGAGAGGCCGTGAGTGTCCTTGCCCATAAAGAGGGGGCCGGTGATGTTTTTAGCCTGCCGGTATTCGCAGATAGCCTGGCTGATGGCCAGGATGTGGTCTTCGTTGAAGCTATTATTCAGAGGTGATCCCCGGTGCCCAGAGGTCCCGAAACCGACCCGCTGACTTGGGTCCGAGATGTCAGGCTTATGGGTGTAGTAGGCCGAAACCAGCCTGGGAATGTTGACAAGCAGGGACCTGGGCGGAGGCTTCCCTGCCAGTTCGTGAACAGTCATCTCATGTTCCTTAACAATTGGAAAATGTGGTCTATTGAAAAATTTTCGCCTTAAAACCTTACTGGCCTGATGAAAGCCTCCTTACCCGCGTATTGGGCCGCAGTTCCTAGATCCTCCTCTATTCGTAGAAGCTGATTATATTTCTCCACTCGTTCACCCCGAGCAGGGGCGCCGGTCTTGAGATGGCCAGTGTCCAAAGCCACGGTCATATCGGCGATGAAGCTGTCAACGGTCTCGCCGCTACGGTGCGAAACACAGGCTCCCCAGCCTGCCCGCTGACACATTCTTACCGCCTCAATCGTTTCAGTCAAAGAGCCGATTTGATTGAGCTTGATCAGGGCGGCATTGGCGCTATTCTCGCGAATACCCCGTTCAATATATTCCACGTTGGTGACTAAGAGATCGTCTCCGATAATCTCAACAGAATCTCCCAATCGACTGGTGAGAAGCTGCCAGCCATCCCAATCATCCTCGGCCAAGCCATCTTCCAGTGTGATGATCGGATAGTTTTTCGCCAGCTTCTCGAAATATTCCACCATCTCCTCCGAAGAGCAGGTGCGGTTTTCCGTACGCAGGTTGTAAACTCCGTCTTCGAAAAACTCACTGGCGGCTGGATCCAAAGAGATACCAACCTCACTCCCGGGCTTAAGGCCAGCTTTCTCTATTGCTTTAACGATCAACTCTAAGGGCTCCTCGTTGGAGGAGACTTTGGGTGCAAAGCCGCCTTCGTCACCGACTCCCACATGGTGACCCGCATCCATCAGTACCGATCGCAGGGCGTGATATATCTCGCTGCCCCAGCGCAGCGCTTCCCGGAAGCTCCCGGCTCCATATGGAGAGACCATAAACTCTTGAAAATCTGAGCCCTGCCAGCGAGCATGAGCGCCGCCGTTCATAATGTTCAGCATGGGTACGGGAAGGCGCACAGCATTGGGGCCACCAAGATACGTATAGAGCGGAAGATCAGCAGCCATTGCCGCCGCCCGGGCAACGGCCAAAGAGACACCCAGGATGGCGTTTGCCCCAAGTTTGCCTTTATTTGGGGTTCCATCCAACTCTATAAGCGTTCTATCAATGACCACCTGGTTACGAGCGTCAAAGCCTAGCAGGGTTTCGTTAATGACAGAATTGACGTTTTCAACTGCTTTCAGCACACCCTTGCCGCCATAGCGCTGAGTATCGCCGTCACGTAATTCCACCGCCTCACGGGCGCCGGTGGATGCCCCGGATGGTACCGCCGCCCGGGAGAAAACTCCACTGGCCAGACCGACCTCCACTTCTACAGTGGGATTACCCCGACTGTCCAAAATTTCGCGACCCACAATACTTGCTATTTCCCAATTCATTTCCCAAGACATCGGCCACCATCCTTTCTTCCAATTTTACCCTAACCTTGAAAAACTATACCGACAAGAAACGGTCGACTCACGCCACAGCACCGCCCTTGGCGGGACGGTTGCCCTCGGCCAGGACCTCACCTACGGCGAAATATACCGCCTCCGGTGGGCGAACTCTAGCGCGTTTTTGAAGTAGATCTGTAACGCTAGGGATTCGTAGTAGGGTATTCTCCCACAGTCGATTCGACCGAAGCAATACTGCCTTGAACTGATCCTTCTGAATTCTTGTAGTAACTGCTCACTGGGAAGTCAAGCGACAATAGGGTTATGAATGCATTTTGCATTCGCTGGATCGTTTAAGTGAGGAGATAAAATCATAGAAGGTGAAGGAGGAAAGATAAATGACTTTTGTTTGCGGTCCAAACGAGATTTCATCACCGTCCGCCAGATCATATGCTACATACGGTGTTATTTTCTCGTCGTTGAGGAACGTGCTGTTTGTCGATTGCAAGTCTGCCAAGTAGGCACGACTGTTGTTGGATGTGGGAAAATACAGGAAAGCGTGTGACTTGGAGATTGTCTGATTGTACAAAACGATATCATTGCTCGCCGATCGTCCTATTGTTATTACCCCTTCATTGCTATCAATCTTTTTCTTATTTACCTCTATGACTCTTGCTTCTAAAAAATCCGAAATCACAAGATCAATGGGAAATTGATTCGAATTTTCTAAAACATCTATTTCATTTGTGCTGAACCGAAAGATAACATCGTTGTCAAAATCCATGCGCGCTCTTTCAACAAAGAAACCCCTTGGATAGGCCTCCAAGAACTGCGGTCGTGGTAATTCTTCCAGGGCTGTCAGGTAGTGGGCAAGTCTTTTGTATCTGATCTTGCCGGCAACTTCTGTTTCATCGGCCCGGGTAAACTGTTTAAAACTTTTTATAAATTGGATCCCAACGCCTTCATTCTCTTCATCGATCCTGGTAATAACCCCGGGGCCTTCCATTTCAACGGCGGAGTACTGCTCCGAGAAAACTGAGGGGAGAGATATGGATACAGAAACCTGATCATTAGGCTTGAAAGTATGCCAATCCTTGGTTCTGATGAATGTCCCGACCTGGCTAATGTTTTCGGTCATGCCATCTATGGAAAAGGTCTTTTCTGTCATGGACAGCTTGGCAGGAAAGTGCCCGGTACACCTCATATACTCCCGATTATGTCGTATTTCCTTAAGATCTTTGCTGTTGGTGTCGAGGTCAGCCACAGGGTCGGTTTGCAGACGAATATCACCCCGCACCCTCAGTGACTTGAGAAAAGTTTCGGCTTCGAGGTAATTCCCCTGTGATTTATGTAAGTCTGCAAGATTACCTAAGATTTGAGACAGTTCAGAATGATCCTGTCCCAGGGCGTATTTCTTAATTGCCAAGGCACGTTCAAAAAAAGATTCAGCCTCAGAGTATTTCCGCTTGGCAAGATTGAGTAGCACAAGCTTATTTAAGTATTGAGCTCTATCAGAATGATCCGGCCATAACTCTTTTCCTTGACGCTGAGTTAGTGTTTGCTCGAAAATGGCGGCCTCAGCTTCTTTGCCTTGTGAATAGCAGATTAACGCCAAATTATTAAGAGATTCCGCAACATTAGGATGATCTGGGCCAAATACTTGTTCGGCAAATTCAAGGGTCTCATTCGCCACTTTCGCAGCGATTGAATACCACCCCTGTTGATAGAATGCTACAGTTCTCGCAGTGAGATCATTCCACTTCTCATCTAATTTCATATAGTTAACCTATACATAGAGCCACGCCAAGGTTTGTAGCACTTCTCTGGTCCTTCGGTGCTTACTCCCAGAGCAAGAAAAATGCCAAACTTCTGGAAGAATACGGAATGTCAAGGAGTTCCATGGAAAAGGTCCTTCAGGCAGGGACAAACGGCTCGGCCAGCGAGAACTTTTTCTATTCGCCCGCTAGCTTTGTATAGTGAACCGCACCCGGGAGGTATACAAAGAAAGACACACAGAAGCGCTTCGCACTCAAATTCAAAATACGAAACCCGAAGCACGAAACAAATACAAAATCAGAATTTTCAAATGTTCAAAACGTAACTTTTCGAAAAGATCTGTCTGTGTTTCGGTCATTTGGATTTTGGTAATTCGAATTTGTTTCGGATTTCGATATTCGGATTTCGGATTTACACTAGATATGTGCCTCTAGGGTGGGATTGCTGGGGTCGGAGCAGGTATTTCTTGAAGTATCCGAGTTTACACCTCTATTGTTGATCTGAAAACAAGGTTCTCAGGTAAGGATGGCTGGAGCCTTCCGCAAAAGTTTTGTGAGTGAGGATATCCTCAGTGTTGAAAAAAAGTGCGAGCGAATCATAACGAACGAGGGTCCCATAGCCAGCCATACTGAGGTTCAGTCTGATGACTTCGCTCAGAGGGATTCCCACTTTGAGCCTGTTTCTGTAAAGCAACGCCCTCTCGTAGACAAGAAGGTTCTCCAGCCCTACTCTGGCTACCTTGTCGGGGGCACCAAGTATAGAGAGCGCCTCCTCTAGAGTTGTCTTGCCCACTACGAGTTCTTCTTTCGGGACAACCACCTCATCTCCTTCTACGTACTTGGAGAATTGATAGGTGACACAACCGGACAAGAGCACGTTTACCAGAACTATGATCGATACAAGGAAACTACTAATCCGGAAATCCATATTCCGCCTTGTCAGCATCAAGACTGAGGCCATAATGCGTCAAAGTGTCTTCCAAATCAAAAAAGAAAACCAGTTGGTCATGCTGCTTTTCGGCATTGCCAAAGGTGAGTAGAACCAACCAGCATATAGTACCTTTGGTCACACTGCGCTTGTATACATAGGCATTGCCATTGGCCAATTCCACCACCTTGCTTGGGGCTCCAAATATCTCGGTCACCTCTGTTGCTGTGGTCTCACCAGGAACTAGTTGGTCAAGCTCTGTGGAGTCAAACGGTTGGAATTCCTTATTTTTTCCGATGACCAAACATCCAGACAAAAGGGTAGTGATCATTAAAACTGTCAAAATGTAGACTATTACCCTCATCACATGTTCTCCAGCGATCGTTTGTTTACCAAGCCAGAAACTCTTGGAAGAACCTAAGCGGTAGAGTGTGCCTTCTTGAGCATGGCAATGGGCTTGGCCATATCCAAAACGTGGGTGTGAAGCGTCTCCAGGGTGCTTCCAGGAGTGCCCATCATAAGATGGCACCCGTCTATGGCTGCCTTTAAACGGCAGCCCAGTCCCAGAAAAGTAACATTGGGTATCCCTTCGAGCACAGGCAGCGCTGTAATGTCAGAACAGCCTCCCAGGGCACCACCAGATTGAGGTAGTTCCATCCTGCCGCCCTTCTCGTAATTTAGGGCATAGAGCAACCACATGACCTGTTCGCTGTCTGCCGTAAAGACCACGACCTGGGGAGTTTCCTGAAAAAAGGATAGAGGTGCTATGAGGGCGGCCTGGGTCTTGCCTTGTTCCAGATAGGTGGACTTGAGGATGGTCGCGGCAGAGGCCTCTTCAGAGCCGAACAGCCCCACGCCGTATTTCTCCAGAACTCCATCGTCTAGATAGGCTTCCATGTCTTTCTCGAAGCCAAGAACAGCAGTGCCGAGCTTGCATCCCATTTGCTCCTTCTCGAGCAGAAGGGTTCTGCCTTCCCCTGCCAATACCAGGGCCTGACAATAGCTTTTGAAGTCCCCCTCGCTGCAGAGAACGTCTGCAGGCCGGTGATCTTTTTCCGCATAAAGACTCACCCCCACAGGTTCATATTTGAGCTCCAAACTTTCGACCAAGTCGCGAGAAACTTTCTGGAAGTCACTCATTACAACCCTCGCCGATTCTGCTGTTTACAATGGGAACAGAGTTGTCCTTCACCACCTGGCAGATGGCAAACAATTACGGGCGGTCTGAGGGAGGAGATCCCTTCTTTTGGCTCTTCACTATAGTAGAAATTCTGTTTGAGGACACTTATTACATATCAGTCAACGGTCGGTTTTTTCTTCTCATAGTGCTGGGCGACAAAATATTTGATGAACTGGCGAACATCACCTGAGGCTCTGGTGAAGCGGACACCCATCCCACACGGAGGTATATCTTTCTCGTCGCAGTGCACCTGCAACCAGGCCACTTCGGCGCGGGCACTCAGAGTGCTACGATTGGGAGCCATGATATGAAGCATGAAACGTTCTTTCGGTCTCAAGGCTCTCTCACACCGTATAAAGGCTCCATTGGCGCCGATATTTTCCATCTCTGCTACTATGCCCCCGTCGGTATGTTTGACCACAGCAGGCCAGTCCACGGGTACCCTGCGGTAGCGTCGTCTTTCTCTTCCCATAAGCCACCTCCTCAGTACTGGAGGGGTTGATTGGACTCTTCTTTTTTTGAACACCCTCAAGACAATAGGAATGGCTTCTATCAGAGTAGATAAAACTTGTCAAGCAACCTGCGAGAGCCATGCTATATGCCATAACACCCAGATAAAACACAAAAAAGGGCAGATTCGTGCGCGCTTCTGTCTTGGTTTTCTGCTTGATTGAAAGGAACAACAATCGGGGAGTATTAGCCCGTATATTTTATGAAATATCCGGGCTAGATGGGCTTGATAAACATACGGAAAATCACTGGCAGCGGGCCGGTCCAGTGCCATAATCTGCGGACTCAACTCTGTGTACTTTTCCCCCTTTGAGCGTAAGAATTTTCATGAATCTCGCCGAGCCGCAATTATAAGTCCACTTTTCTATGATAAGCCCATTTGTTTTTATGAGCTCTTTCAGGTCTGGTTCACCGCACTTCTGGAGCAACTCAATGGTGGGATCTCCGACGCTGACGATTTCGGTTCCACACCGAATTGACCGAGCGGAAGCCGGAAGCGTTATGGCCAGAACGAAAATCGCAAATGACACCATAATTGTCAGACCAAA
>JBFFBS010000079.1:0-14716 GCA_041560295.1 Syntrophobacteria bacterium
ATATCACCTCCATCACCTACCCATTGGTGCCAGCCCTGTGGAACTCCCGCTTCCACTGCCAGTCTCGCCTTTACCTCAGGAGGTATGACCTGATCATGATACTCCTGCGGTTGCTCCAAGAAGAGTTCCCAACAGGGCATACTTACCACCCTGGCATCAATACCTTCTTTTGCCAAAGTCTCTTGCACCTCCACTATGAGCGAAACCTCCGAGCCGGAAGCCATGAGAATGATATCTGGTGCACCACCTTTCTCCCGAGAGAGGATATATCCACCCTTGTAAAGTTCTGCCGCCCCGGTCATTTTATTTCTATCGAAGATGGGCAGTCCCTGCCGAGTGAGCACCAGCATGGTGGGACCCCCAGTGCGTTCCATGGCAGCCCGCCAAGCAAAGGCAGCCTCGTTGGCATCCGCAGGACGGATAACATGAAGATCCGGCATTGCCCTTAACGAGGCCAGATGCTCTATTGGCTGGTGAGTGGGCCCATCTTCGCCAACCCCAATGGAGTCATGGGTCATTACATAAATTACCGGCAGTTCCATAAGCGCCGACAACCGGATAGCCGGCCTGGCATAGTCTGTAAATATCAAAAAAGTGGCGGCGTAAGGACGTATCCCCCCGTGGAGGGCCATGCCCGAGCAACAGGCAACCATGGCATGTTCGCGTACACCCCAAGCAATGTTGCGTTTCACATAGTTTTCTTTTGAGAGGTAGGTTGAGTCATCAATGAGGGTCTTGGTGGATGGCGCCAGGTCGGCACTCCCTCCCAAAAGCCAGGGAATTTTATCAGAAAAGCTGTTGAGAACCTTTCCTGAAGCAACACGAGTGGCCATGGGACCGTCATCTCTGGTGAAATTGGGAATGTCATCATCCCACCCAACTGGAAGGTCGTTTTTCAAGGCTGCCTCAAATGTCTCTGCCAACTCAGGGTAAGCTTTCCGAAAGGCAGCCAGTCTATCGCCCCACTCCGCCTCCAGTTTCTCACCTTGCTCCACAGCCTGGCGCATGTGAGCCTGGACCTCTTCCGGCACCAAGAAAGTTTCATCCTCCGGCCAGCCGTAGGCCTTCTTGGTCAGTTTCACCTCGTCCTCACCCAACGGTTCGCCATGCGCCTTGGCGGAATCCTGCCTGTTGGGGGAGCCGTAACCAATGTGAGTACGAACGATGATAAGGGATGGCTTTGCTTCTTCCTTTTTGGCCTTGCTGCAGGCATCTGCAAAGGCGGCCAAATCATTTGCCTTGTCACCCAGGTCCTGTACGTGCCAGTGGTAGGCTTCGAAGCGTTTGCCCACATCTTCAGAATAAGTCAGAGCAGTTTCTCCCTCTATGGTTATGCGATTATCGTCGTAAATACAGATGAGTTTGCCGAGACCCAAATGCCCCGCCAAAGAGGCCGCCTCGTGAGAAGCACCCTCCATAAGGTCACCGTCACTGCAAAATGCATAAACATTGTGGTCCACAATAGAACGGCCGTCACGATTGAAAACCGTGGCAAGATGCGCTTCTGCCATGGCCATACCCACAGCATTCATAATGCCCTGGCCTAGGGGTCCAGTAGTGGTTTCCACCCCTGGGGTGATCCCGTATTCAGGATGGCCCGGCGTTTTGCTCCCCCATTGTCGAAAATTTATGATTTCCTCCAGGGAAAGGTCGTAGCCTGTCAAATGAAGCATGGCATAGAGCAGCATTGAGGCATGACCGCATGAGAGCACAAAGCGGTCTCGGTTGAACCATGTCGGATTCCGTGGGTTGTGACGGAGAAACTGGGTCCACACCACATAAGCCAATGGGGCTAGCGCCATGGGAGTCCCTGGGTGACCGGAGTTTGCTTTCTGTACTGCGTCCATAGAGAGTGTGCGAATAGTGTTGATGCAAAGAAGATCCAAATCCTTTTGTTCATTACTCATTACCAACCCCCCATTCTCTTTGATGGTCCACGAGAGTCATCACACATTCCTCTTATATACGAAGGTAGTGATCGCCATTGTCGTGCAGAATTGGTACGGCTTGCTGGTTGATCCCGACAAGAGATCCTTACACATTAGGATAGGATACCTTGCACTTGAGGTCACACCGTGTAGAAAAGTATTACCGGACTCGAGTAGACTAACAACCTCCTCGGATTGGCAGGACGTCCTGGAGGTTAGGTGCAGTTGATCATCTGGCTTGTCTCGATGTTATAGTGCATTTGGAAAATCCAAGTCAAGTGTACAAAATTCACACGGGCTGCTGAGCAAAACTAATCGTTTGAAATCTGAAATCAAGCCAATAACATCGGGTATTATTTCAGGGACAGAATAAGGATACTAACTATGGGCAGGGTAAAAAAACTAGTCTGCAGCTCACGCCCTTTTTTACGTATTGGTGTGCTCCCGTAGAGAGTTCTTAATCCGGTCACACGCTTCGGGCGAGAGCGAATGGTCAGACATGAAATCAATCTCTTCAGCTTGCTCCGAGCACTTGTGCATCGCATCTCTGACAAACAGCATCTGTTGCCAACAGCGCGAGCAGAGCTTACACATGAGAAGATGAAATCTAAGTGCAAAACGCTGATATAAAGTCAACTTACTGTCCAGAGAAACAGACATCAACTCGGTCGCTTGCTTACAAGAGAACATTATCTCTTCTTCCTAATCTTTTTTGTCAAACCAGTTTATTTCGAGGCATTCTCTCAAACGCATGCGGGCTCGGTGAAGCATGACTCCCCCATTAGTCGGGGAGACTTGCAGAATCTTACGAGCCTCCTCTGCACTCAGTTCATCGAGCTCACGCAAGGTGAACACCTGGTTCAACCGGGGTGGCAGTTCAGACAAACAATACTGTAACATCTCCCAAAATTCTTGTTGTTGAAAAAGCAGGCCGGGATCGGTAGTCCATTTTGCCGGCTGGGATTTCCATACCCCTTGTTCATCAAAAGTCTTATCAGCAAGATTGGCCACGGTCTCAATGTCTTCCTCTGGCCTCTCTCTGCTGATTTTTCTAATATGATCAATGATTTTGTGCTTGAGTATGCCAAAAAGCCAGGTTTTAACCGAGGAACGGCCAGCGAAACTGTCTTTCCCCCGGAGGGCGGCCAGAAAGGTCTCCTGTACCAGGTCCTCGGCCACCTGCCCGTCTTGGATTCGAAAGAGCGCATAGCGGAAAAGGGCATCGCCATACTCATCCACCCAACTCTCGGGATCAGTTATTTGATGGTAGTCCATGGGTCACTCAAGCGTTGGCGGCGCGGGTCCCTCAGTAGGAAACCGCCAGGAATCTACTCGGTTTGATTTGTCAAGACGCACCATATTTCATACTGTAAAAAGGAAAGTTTTGCAAATACCCGATTAAGGTTCGTGCGCCTAAGAGTATGAGTGCGAGCTTTTCCACGGTGCGTTGGTTGAGGGCAAGAAAGAAACTGAGGAGTTGCAAATGGGTTTTTGTAAGGTTAATGTTCCAAATCCGACCAACCCATTAACGAATGTAATGAACAAACCCTTAAGCAAGCATAAGGTCAATACATGAAGAAGAAAATTATCGTCTCCCTCACCATTTTTTTCACTCTCTTTTGGTTGGTTCCTGGAGTCTCTGCGAGTGATTTTGATCATTCCAAGTTTGACCAGGTTCTGAAGAGCTACGTGGATGAAAAAGGCCTGGTGGATTACAACGGAATTGGCAAAAACCAGCACTTTGCTGAATATTTACAGTCGCTACAGGGTGCAAATGTAGAAGAATTATCCCGTAACGGTCAACTTGCTTTCTGGATCAACAGTTACAACGCGGTCACCATTGACAAAGTCATCAAGAAGAAACCGAGAAAAAGTGTGCGTGAAACCGGATTTCCCGGGCTCTGGACTTCCACGAAATTCTTTACCAGCCCGGAACATATCGTGGCCAATCGGCGATTGAGCCCGGACGATATCGAACACGAGATCTTGCGCAAGAAGTTCAAAGACCCACGGATACATTTTGCCATCATCTGTGCTTCCAGGGGCTGCCCGCCGCTGCCTAAAGTTGCTTACACCGAAGCAAATGTCCAAATGAGGTTGGAGGAAGAAACCCAGAGTTACTTGAACTCTACCCGGGGCACACGAATCGACCGCTCAACGAACACGCTCTACGTCTCAAAACTTTTCGATTGGTTTGCCGAGGACTTTATTCAAAAAAGCGGCTCCACAGTCGCATTCATGCGGCCTTATCTGGATGAAGAAGTCCTGAACTTCCTGGATGGTAAACCAAAGATATCCTACCTCAAATATGATTGGGCTCTCAATGCCCAGGCACCATTGAAAGGTGAATAAGCAACAAGAACCTGTTTGGCGGGTATTAGAGTTTTTGTTCTGATAGTACACTGTGACATTCTCAGTGTTCACTCAGCACCTGGGTGACGTATTGGTAAATCTCTCTAGCCTGATTGTCAGAGAGCTTCTCCACATGAAAGGAAGGCATGATGGTTTGGGAGCCGTCACGCGCCTTCGGACTACGGATATAAGCAAGAAAGGTGTTAAAATCTGCCAGTTGAGGGGCACTTTTTAGGGGAAGATTGGCCTTGATGGTGTTACCGCCGCCGGGATGACACGAGCCACATGAGGTGGCGAATTGCTCACCGCTCACCGCACTCCTAGAAACCTCCACCGCTTTTCTCGGGCTTGCATTGCCGAAAACCAACTCACCACCAAAGTATCCGAGAGCTGTAACGTTAAGCAAACAGAGCCCGTAGAGAACCAAGGCGGACTTGGATATGGCCTCGGCCTTGTAGCCAGCGCTCAAAGCAAATACAAGCATTATCAACAGGAGAGCAGCCAGTGCAAGTTTCATTTTAATGGGAAACAGCCAGCCACCACCATAATAATACTGCCAATCCATGAAGCCTAAGAATATGGTGGGCAAGAGTGTAATGAGCGCCAAAATGATGCAGTGGTGGGCTGTTCGGGACAGACCCTGATTGCGAAATTTCCAGGCGACAATTCCGAATAAGAAAGCTCCGATAACCATACCCACAGTAATATGGGTCACTGGAGGATGAATCGGATGAGTGTAACCGATCTTTGCCAGAGCCCGATACAAGAACTCGATCACCTTACCCCACCCTCCTTCAGTCAATGTCCACTCATGTACCTGTGGCAATTCTTCGGTTTTTTATTCTAACCACATATCAGCTTGGAGTCACCCATGCTCAGGGCGAGGTAATAAATCTTTCGTCGCTCCGACAGGTAAATGAAAACCAATGGTCACCGTGCAATAACGGGAACGGATATGAACACACTATGAAACTCACTTGAATTTGAGGGGCTCACGTTGCCTGATTGGAGCAGATGTGAAGTTTAGCATAAGCAAACGGCTCAATGGTTCACTTCCTCGCCCTGTAGCATACGTTTTATCTGGGGGTACCAGCTTGGGGGCGGTTCAGGTTGGCATGTTAATGGGGATGTTCGAGGCCGGTATTGTACCCGATCTGCTGGTGGGCACATCCGTCGGTGCCATTAATGCTGCCTCTGTTGGTCAAGGATTCACCAAGTCCCGCCTGCAACATCTCGCTTCCATCTGGAGTGGACTCAAAACCAGTGATGTTTTTGGAAGACCTGGTCTACGGAGTGTTTTGGGACTTCTCAGTGGCCGGGGTGCCCTCAGTTCATCCGATAATCTTTTCAGACTTCTGGAAGAAAACTTACCACAATCCCACTCTGATCTTGTTATTCAGACGGCTGTGGTGGCGACAGAATTCCAAACGGGGAGACCGGCAATTCTTTCAGAGGGAGATTTGGCGCTCAATGTCCTGGCCAGTAGCGCAATTCCAATGATTTTCCCACGTGTTTCTATTGGTGGTCGTCAGCTGGTGGATGGTGGGGTCGTGGCCCATGTGCCTCTGGCCCAGGCTGAAATGTTAGGGGCACAGACCATGGTGGTTTTTGATGCCGGCTACCCGTGTAAACTGTCCAAGTTGCCCAAAGGCCCCATAGAGAAGGTACTGCATTTCATCACCCTCATGCTGCACCGCCAGTCCTTCGGACTTCTTTCGTTGTTAAATCAAAATCTTACGGTAATCTACCTCCCCGCTCCCTGTCCCCTCGATGTGCCTGCTTACGATTTCTCTCAAGGAAGTAGGCTCATTTCAGCCGGCTTCAAAAGCGCTCGTTCTTTTCTGTCTCAACTTTCTCTGACTGGTCCTGGTATCTACGGAAATCCTCACCTGCACGATGATCCCATGCACACACCCATGGAAGTAGTGAATGGTGTTCCCATGCTAGAATTGATTCATCAACAAGACAAGGCGTAAGACTTTGAAGTCATTACGCTTCGCTGTCATTGGATCATGTGGGCGCACCGCCCGTCATTAGGTTGCTAAAGCAAGATATCAATTCGATTAATTTCTAAGTAGCTGCTGCGCTTCCTTGATAGCAGCGAGCTTCCCAAAAGCAATATGCCTTGGCAAATGATTGAGGCCGCACGAGCTCGTAATAAGGGTTTGCTCTGGAGACAGCCACCCATATTTTTGAATCCGTTCGGCAATCTTCTCGGCTGACTCGATGTTGAAATCTTGTACATCCGCAGCGCCGACTGCCAGTTGCTTGTTGCCAAGCAACCCTTCGTATTTGTCTGTGTAGTCGTGCTCGATGAGGAGCGCATCGCAATTAATCTTGCAGATCAGCTCCGCAGGGTATCTTCCGGTGTCGAAGTATCGGTGGCCGATTTGCCCGTCATAATCCCGACCTACGGCGTAATTACCCTGGCAAATATGAACCTGAACTGATGCCTCTTTCAAATCCTCGACCGCCAGGTTGATGGCGTCCACCGCCGCCTGAACTTCGTCGTCGTCGGATATGGCAAACAGGGGCTCATCAATCTGAATGTACCGGCACCCAGCAGCTTCCAGATCGATAAAATTTCGGTTCATCACTTTTGCCAGATCTACCATCATTTTGGAGATGTCGCCGTAATGCTCGTCCCATGCAACTTTTGCCAGCATGTGCGGTCCTGTCATGGTAATCTTGACCGGCTTTCTGGCGTACTTTGACACTAGATTGAATTCTTCCACAAGACCAAGGTCCGCATCACCGATCGGCCCGGTGCAGATAGCTGCAGGGTGAAACACATTGGGATCTTTGGAGGTGATCGGCTTGGGTCTGGTTTCCTTTGAAAAGCCGGGTATTTTCTCCCAAAAAAAGTTCAGCATGGCATTCGGCGGTGCGTGCCGATTGTTTGTTCGACGATGCATTTCTCCCCCATTGATAATATCGATGCCGGCTGCTTCCTGATCAAGGATGGCGGCCTGTGTCGCACGATACTGTGCATCTGCAATGTCCGCTTTTGACAGGGTTCCGTTTTCCACCTGTTTCTCTAGAGCTTCATACCAGCGGGGTACACTGTAAGACCCCACAACCGTGGTGGTATATTTTTCATATATAGCCATTGGTTTCCTCCTCTGTGATCGTTCGTTAACGGTGCACTATTTAGGGCAAAAAAAAACTCCCGCAAAGGGAGAGTGATCGCCATTTGTCGCGAATTACCCCATGTTTCCCCTGAGGGCTGGAATTAGCACCTTGATGGTAAAGGTTGCTGGGCGGTCACCGGGCCAGTTCCCTGACGCCTCTCTTCATGAATATAGTTATGTATGTTAACTCTGAAAAAGCGAAAGTCAACTAGACAGTATTTGAAAATGCAGCTTTTGGTTACTCTTGGGGAAAATTCAGGTTCTCAATGAAGTATTCATTGAAGTCTGGCCGGGTAGAGAGCTCAACATGCTCAATAGAGCTTGCAAGTTCATTTGCCATCTTCCAGTACCTCTTGGCGAGCAAGACCATTGAGGCCCCGGTGCTGGCAGCGTTGCCAATGGGGTGGATAATGTTGGGATCAACCTTGGGAATGAGGCCGAGGCGGAGAGCACTTTGGGGATGGATGTAGTTTCCAAACGCCCCTGCCAGATAGACCTTGTCAATGTCCTTCATACCCAAAGCCATTTCTTCCATTAAGATTTGTATGCCGGCAGCAATAGCCCCTTTTGCCAGTTGAAGCTCCCGAACATCCTTTTGGCTGAGGTAGATGGGCTTTTGATCAATTGCTTCTTCTGCGGTAGTTACGAGAAAATCGTAAACTGCTTCCTCCCCTTGGATGACTCGATCACGCAGCTCAACTTCTGTTTCCCTCTGCGGGGGTTGTATGAGACCTCCATGATCTATGATTCCTTGATCTAACAGCACGGCCACCAAATCCACCAAGCCGCTACCGCACATACCTTGTGGCTTCACTTTGCCGATTACCTGGTAGTGCAGATTGCCATCCTGTGCATAGACCTTTTCGATAGCTCCTTCTTTGGCAATCATTCCATGGGAAATTCTGGCACCCTCGAGGGCAGGACCGGCTGCCGCTGAGCATGTCATTAATCTCTTTCGGTTTCCCAGAAAAATCTCCCCGTTGGTACCAAGATCCAGCCCCAGAGCTATTTCGGCATCCTGTTCTGCACAACCTGAGGCAATAATCATGCTAATAAGATCGCCTCCAATGTATCCTGATCTGACAGGCATAACGTACAAAAGGGCTTCCGGGTGTAAGATGATACCAATGTCTGCCGCTTTCAAGATCTGAGCGTCGGTGGTAACCGGAGCAAAAGGCGCATGGGCGATACCAGTAGGGTTCAGGCTGAGCAACAGGTGCTGCATGGTAGTGTTTCCCGCGGCAACCGCTATGAAAATGTCGCTGGCTTTTACATCGCCAGTTTCGAAAAGCTGCTCGGTTATCTGGTTCAGATCTTGGATGATAAGGTCGTTGAGCTCTCTGAGACCGGCAGGGTGCTCTTTGACATACTTAATCCTACTTATTACATCTGCACCGTATTTGGACTGGCTGTTGAGACGGGAGACAGCGTCTACTTCCTTACCGTCAGCCAGACGTATGAGCTTACCCACCAGGGTAGTGGTGCCCAGGTCAAAAGTCAGCCCATAGAGCCCACCTGCTTGGGGGCTCTGTTCAAGGCTAACTGACCGTTGGTCTATGAGGGGGTCAAGTTGGAAAACAGATCTGGTTCCGGCTGCAAGAATTTGGTGATCGAGCCCGTCCGAATCCATCTCTTCAGTCTGGATCACAAGATCTTTTTCGACCCTGTTGCGACATGCCAACCGTATACCCTGCTCTATCTCGGCCTCATCCAGGAGTTCTTTCTCCTCCCTGGAAAGAGTCGTCGTCGCAGACAAAACCTTTATTTTACAGGTGCCGCACTTGCCAAGACCGCCACACTCTCTAGCAAGTCTCTGATCTGCCCTTTGCAGCACCTCGAATATGGTCTCTCCCCTGCGCGCTTCTAGCCGCAATCCATCTGGTAATACCGTTATATGCACCTGGCTGCTATTCTGTTTTTCCGATGGTGGAGTGTTCACAGGTATCTCCTACCCAGAAACCTTCTGATCAAAGACCTCAATCAAGTTGACCAGTGCTCGGTCAAGATACAAGTAGTCCGCATCTCGTATCTCTAATGGGAGCCCCAAGAACCTAGCCAATTTTACTGCTTGCGGCACCAGGTCCGGATCTGTTGGCTGTCGGATATAGATAACTCTGCGGTAATTTGCGAACATAGCTCTTCTTATTTCGTCATCATGGAGATCTAGCGGTTCAAGGCAATATTTTTCGAAGTGAAGTATAAGGTCCCTTTCCAGGAAATAGGTGCCAACCGTCTCTTTCATACTATCTTCGTATCTTTTGCTACCGAGAAGCATTTGAAAACAGTGATGCCCAGGCACCTTATCCACACCGTGGTGATCACAAAAGTCGTCGAAATCAGGGAAACAACTCCCATAAAGACACACGGTTCGTTCATTTCTCTTCGGGGTACCATTGATTGCCTGTGAGAGAGCATTTTTTAGCTCTTGAGGTTGTAAATGAAGGTTGGATGGCAAGAATGTGACATGCAACGTGGGGTGTCTTTTCCTCAGATTAAGGTATTCCAGTGCGGATCGGAAAACTCCGCACGCAATGAGATTAATCGGTCTCGTTATGTCTGAATAAACTCTCACGAGATGCCTAGTAATTTCTTGGCTGCGATAACCGCAGAACCAGCGTCCGGCGCATAAGAGTCCGCCGCGATTTCGTTTGCATACTGATCAGTTACAGGTGCACCGCCTATCATCACTTTTACGTGGTCTCTGATACCAGCTTCTTGGAGGGCCACTATGGTCTCCCGCATTGCCTCCATAGTAGTAGAGAGCAATGATGACATGGCAACAATATCCGCTTTTACTTGTTGTGCTTTGTGCACAAACTTCTCGGGCGGAACCTCCACTCCCAGGTCGGTTACGGTGAATCCTCCTCCCTCCAACATCATGGCAACCAGGTTTTTACCTATGTCATGCACATCCTGCTTTACGGTCCCAATAACCACCTGCCCCTTGGAAGTGAAATCACCCTTGTCAAAAAGCGGTCGAATAAGTCTCATACATTCCTTCATGGTCTTGGCCGAGCGTAACATCTCAGGGACAAAGATCTGTCCTTTCGAGTATTTCTGGCCCACTTCGTCCATGGCAGTGATGAATCCCTTGTTGAGAATTTCCTGAATGTCTAAACCTTTATCCAGAGCATTTTTAGTCTCAGCCACCGCTTTTTGAACGTCTCCATGGATTACAGCTTCGGTTAACATTTTGAAATTACTCATCAGCATTCCTCTTCAGCGTAAGATAACAAAATACCGGCAAAAGAACTTTTTCATAGCTTATGCGGCCATCTTGGTGTCAGTCAACAAGGTTTTCACCGTAACCTCGGGGGCACTAGCCTGGATATTTCACGAATTGCTGTCGCGAGACCGCGTAGAAGAGTCTGCCACCGGGCAACCGCAGGGGATTGGATCCGAGGCGTACTTGAGCAGTACGTCGCAGGGTCCGATACCCGAGGACGCCCGGAAGGACGCTCTTATCTGCGGTCACAGTAGGCAATTCGTGAAATATCCAGGCTAAAACAAAAGCCCTTCATCTCTGAAGGGCTTTCACACACTCGTTTCCAAAATCTAGGGGTGGGATTTATCTGCTCTTAATTGAGCGTTATGTTCTGTTTGGGCTCAAATTAGTCGCACGTGGTTGCGCAACAGGCACAGCTTTCGGGGGCGCACCCGGCGTGGTCTTTCAGCGCCTCCAACTCCTCAGCCTGGGCCTCTCGAACCTCCACCACTTTGACATCGAAATGCAGACGTTCCCCGGCCAGCGGGTGGTTCATGTCGGCCACCACCACCTCGTCGTTCACGGACTCCACCCGTAACCTCACCGGCCCCTGAGGTCCACTAGCCTCGAACACCATGTTGGGTTCGATGTCCATGTCGCCTGGGAATTGCTCACGCGGAATTTCACGGAAGAGCTCTTGGATGGGTTGGCCATAACCCTCCTCAGGCTCAACAGTGAACGTGGCACTCTGACCTTGCTCCATCCCCTCTAGTCCCTTTTGAAGTCCCACTATGACCTGACTGCCGCCAAATATAAAACCAAAAGGCTTGTCGGGATCGGAACGGTCTATCACTTCATCAGAGTCGAGCGAAAGGGTGTACTCAATGCTCACAAAGGCGTTGTCTTGAATCTTCATCAGTATCTTCTCCTCAAAAAAAACCGTCCGGAACAACCGCACCGCGCGGAATTTCGAACGGAAGGTTAGTTGCACTATAATCGTCAGCAACAAAAACGTCAACCGCTGGCCCAGGCTTTTTAGATTCGAATGAATAATAGCCATAACGACCGACTGGTCAGTCAATAATTAGATATTTGACTAATTAATTGATTTATTATATGATAGTAACCGACTGACCGGTCGGTCAATTGGAGGTCATAGTCAATGATATCGTTATCTCGAAAAGAAGAAAAGAGAGCCCTCATCATAGAGGCCGCTGCTCAGGTCTTTGCTCGACGAGGTTTTGCCTCCACCTTAATGGCAGAGATCGCCATTGAGGCTGGAATCGGCAAGGGTACTTTATACGAATACTTCGACAGCAAAGAAGACCTTTTCTTCACTGTGTTTGAGTGGTTTGTCAAAGCAACTGAGGCCAAGGCCCAGGTTAGCATCGCTGCTCTTGGAGGGTCAGCATCCCACCGACTGCAGGCCCTGAGTGATTCACTTATGAACTCTTGGGCTGAAATGAAAGACATGTATTCTTTGGTCATGGAGTTCTGGTCGGCTTCGGCCTCGTCGCAGATGCGGCAACGGTTTAAGCAAGCATTCAGACAAGGATATGGTGATTTCCGACAGATTGTCTCCACCCTGATTCGTGACGGCATAGAGCGGGGCGAATTTCAGCCTCAGGTTGACATTGAGTCAGTGGCTGCAGCGCTGGTTGGAACCTGGGACGCTCTACTCCTGCAGGCCTGGTTTGATGATGATTTCAATCCTTTGGCCGCTGCCAGGGGATTTATGACCGTTGTCATCAACGGTTTGACCGCAAAGCCCCGCAAACTTTAGATAACGAAGTCCGATTTATGATTTTATTAACCACGGAGACATGAAGAAGTGCTTCGCACACAAATTCGAAATCCGAAATCCGAAGCACGAAATGGTTCGACAAGCTCACCACCCTGAGCCTGGTCGAAGGGCAAATACAAAATCCGAATTCTCAAATGTTCAAAACGTAACTGTCTTTAGAGACGTGTCTTGTGTTTCTGTGATTTGGATTTTGGTAATTCGAATTTGTTTCGAAACTGGGGACCCGCCCGCAGGGTGGGGAGTCCGAAGGACCAATTTCGATATTCGGATTTCGGATTTACACTAGCCCTGTGCCTCTGTGGTGAATTTTCAAACAGGCTTCCTCACTATTGGAGCAAACAAATGAAGATTTTCTCCAAGATGTTTAATAACAAAAAGTACTTATCTATCTTCATTTCGGTCGTGCTCTTGAACCATGCCCCAGTCCTGGCCCAGGATCAACCCCTTACTCCCAGACAGATCCTGGACAAGGTTGACGACCTCTTTCGAAGCAAGTCGAGCCAAGCAATCGCAACCATGACTGTCACCACCACCCACTGGAAACGCTCATTATCTCTGGAGATGTGGAGCAAAGGGAAGGAGAAATCACTCTTTCGCATCCTTGCCCCCAAGAAAGAAAAGGGTACTGCCACTCTCCGTTCTGGTAACGACATTTGGAACTACCTGCCCAAAGTGAAAAGGATAATTAAATTACCCTCATCTATGATGGCGGCATCCTGGATGGGATCACATTTTACCAACGATGATTTGGTCAAGGAGAGCCGTATGGCCGACGACTACACCTTCAAAATTACCTTTTCAGGTGAAATGGAAGGTCAGGAAATTGTCGAGGTTACTTGCTACCCAAAGGTGGATGCGGCTGTAGTGTGGGGAAAGGTGCTGGTCAGGGCCCTGCGGAAAGAATACTTACCCTTATCCATAAAGTACTACGATGAGGATCTTCTTCTGGCCCGGACCATGACCTTTTCCCAGGTCTCACAACTTGGTGGCCGCTTGCTTCCCGCTGTGGTGGCTATGGTCCCGGAAGATAAACCAGAGGAATCTACTGTAATCCACTACAAAAAGATTGACTTCGACATTGATCTAAAAGACGACTTTTTCTCCTTGAGGACCTTACAAAAATAAGGACGGCTACGTGAACAGTCTGCAATACGGTTGGCGAAATCTCTGGCGTAACACCAGGCGAACCGGTATCACCCTCGCAGCAGTATGCTTGAGCACAGCTATCCTGATGGCAAGTTACGGGCTCATGGACGGTCTTATGAAACACGCCGTATCCAATGCCACCAATCTCGTCGTTGGCGAGGTCCAGGTCCATGCCCAGGGCTACCTGGCGGACCACTCAATCTACAAGGCTTTGCACGAACCCGACCTCATTTTGCGGGCTGCAAAACAGAAAGACGTCGCCGCCGCACCCCGCCGTTACGGCTATGGACTCGTGGCCGTTGGAACCAAATCTGCTGGGGCCCGGTTTTGGGGTGTGGAGCCAGCTGCAGAGCGGATCACCTTTGACCTGGCGCACCATTTACAAGAGGGTCGCTTTCTGTCAGAGACCACACAGCGTGGTGTGGTCCTGGGCCAGAAGTTAGCTCGATCTCTGCAGGCTCAGATTGGCTCTGAAATCGTCGTTGTGGTTCAGGCTGCCGATGGCTCCCTGGGCAACGATCTGTACACAGTGACGGGTATCCTGAAAGCTGCCGGAGACAGCATCGATCGCAACGCTGCTCTGATTCGTGCGGCAGACTTTGTCGAACTCTTTGTTTCAGGAGAGCGGATTCATGAGGTAGCTCTCAATTCCAGAGGAACGGTATCCCCCGAAGGATTAACGGCACTGCTCTCGATTGCAGCCCCTGAAGAGGAGATAAAGAGCTGGCGCCACCTTATGCCCGAGGTCTCGGATATGGTCAATCTTTTTGATGCGTTTATCTGGATCTTTGGCTTGATCTTTCTGTTGGCTGCCGGGATGGGCGTCATGAACACCATGCTCATGGCAACGTATGAGCGAATCCGAGAGTTTGGCATTCTCAAGGCTTTAGGGGCCACACCATGGGGTATCATCAGGGATGTTGCCGCTGAGGCTCTGGTGCTCGCTGCTGTGGGAACGGTTTTGGGAACAATTGTGGGCCTCGCAGGTTCCTACTATCTGCAGGAAGTCGGGCTTGACCTGAGCATCTTCGCCGGCACCTACTCGGTCGGCGGTGTCGCCTTTGACCCGATCTGGAGAGCGACCATCAGTTTCAAAATGGTTCTTATTCCAGTGGTGCTCATGTTGATCATTGGCTTGGTCGCCTCCCTC
>JBFFBS010000080.1:0-14699 GCA_041560295.1 Syntrophobacteria bacterium
GAGGATATATTTGAAAAATAGGGGAACCTTTCCAAGTTGTCGCTCCTCCAACCGAATAGTCACTCGAACTTCCGCACAGAATCAGACCAGCAAGGCCAAACCAACAACCGCATGAATACGAGCACGAACTTGTGTACAAGAACTGAAAACAGTTACTTTGATGAGAACTTCAGGAGTCTCCCTCGGAAAGATTCCCCTTTGTGGCAGGAGACGAGCGGATAGTATGACAACCTTTTCACAGTGTCAAGAAAAAAATAAGGCTCACTTCGTGAGCGCAGAGCGCAAAGCGCCAAGCGCATAGCGTTTCTGGATTCTTAGCTTCACGCTATGCGCTATGCGTTCCTTTTTAACTACGAACAACTCTGTTCGGAGAACAGACTATGAATCGCTTCCAACGTACATTGGGTAAAGTTTGTGACAACTGCCCTTTATGTAATTATGCCAGGAGAAAGCCAGAGACCCGTTTTGGGAAGGTCATGTCCTGGCATGGCCAGTACTGCCCAGCCTGGAAGGCGCAGCTGGAGCTCGCGGCCGAACGCGAAGAAGAGACGCGGAGAGAAGAAAACGGCGCCGTATGACTCAACCCACCTTGAGCCCTGCGCCTCATGCCATGAGCCCTTCCCTTATTTCGGTAGCTTCCGCACGCCCAGGGGTTCATAGTCTACCGATTCACTTAATAGTCTCTTGAATATACGGTTCTTTTCCAACTGGTCCTCGATGTCAGCTGTGCGTTTTTCATACTCGTTGGCCATCCATTCCCATATGGCAGCCTCTCGTTCCGGCTCTGGAGAATAACAGAATCGTTCCCGCCATTTCTCCATTTCCTGCTTGTTGATATAAGGAACATCCTGGAGCCTCTGGTAGATTTTGGATAACCGGTCACTGAGTCTTTTCGGCAACCTCTCATGGTACCGAGGTCGTTTTGGCATTATGTTTTTTAGCTTGCCAGCACTCAATGTTAACTCCTTCTGTTCGCCATCAGCTCACAGTAATTTTGGCGCACGGCGCAAGGCGCAGGGCGTAAGGAAAATTCCCTGGTCTTTTATTGCCTTCCACCATATCTAAATCCAAAATCCCACATTTTCTATCTCCTGACTCCTGTCTCCTCTCCTTATACCTTGTGCCTTTTGCCTTTTGCCTTTCACTCCTTCACCGCTACTCCCAGAATAGCAAACCGTGTTTCTTTGTACCCGGGTAGCAGCCTGAGACCCTCCTTCTGCAAGGCCGCTCGGTACTCTGGGCCGTGGAAACGGTTCTCAGTTGGATGGTCGAGCAACCTGCGCGTGATTACATTTGCATAAAGTGGAGGATAGATCTCTTCAAAATAGAACCCACCACCCTGTTTTAAAACCCGGCAGATCTCACGTATTCCCTGCTCCCAGTTTTCTAAATGATGAATAATACCAAAATTAAACACAGCATCCATGCTACCATCGGCATAGGGCAGTTGCTGGGCATCACCAACAAAAAACAGCAGACGATCAACTGTCCAATGTGGCTGTCTCTTTATGGCCAAGCGAATCATGGCCGGGTCGACGTCTAGGCCATCTAACCGCTCCGGTTGGAAGGTTCTTAGAATTATTCTGGCTCCCGCGCCGTGACCACAGCCAATCTCCAGACAGCGAGTCCCAGGCTCCAGATCCCTCAACCTTTTGAGGAACTGGGTTTCACGCTGCTGAATTAGATAGCGCAATGGACTGTTAACCCATAGTCTTTCAGGCCAATTGACTTTCATTTACCACCTTGTGGTGTCAGTTGTCAGTGGTCCGTTGTCCGTGGTGAAAGAAGCATAGCGCAGAGCGCAGAGCGTTAAAGGCTCAAGGCCCGAGGCAAAGATCTAGTAGTCAGTAGCCAGTATCCAGTAGGGCGGGCCTCTGTGCCCGCCAAAAGATTTTTCTGTGGGAGCGGCTTTCCAGCCGCGATAAGCTAAACGAGCAGTAGCCAGCAAGTCAATTAGTTGCTTTGTAGTCTGTAGTCTGCCCTCTATCCTCCGTCCTCTTACTTCTGTTTTTTTGCAACGGACCACTGACAACGGACAACGGACGTCCACGCCTTTTGAACGTGTGGCCGTTCCTGACATTCACCTCAGCTAATAGCTAGGACGTACCTTTTTTGACCCCCCGAAAGATCTTGGCAATTCCGTAGGTGAGTTTCTTAATCCCCAAAGAAGTGAACCCGGCTCTGCCAATTTCCTCCAGAAAATCATTTGCAGTTGGGAAACCGTGTACCGAATCGGCCAGATAACTATAAGCATAATTGGTCCGCGACAGCAAATTCCCTAGCGGCGGCATGATGAAATCAAAATAGAGCCGGTACATGGTTCCCAGCACCAGGTCGTCGGGGATGTCAAATTCCATAACCAACAACTGCCCACCTGGCTTCAATACGCGATGGAATTCCGCTAGTGCCTGCTCTCGTTCCTCTATGTTTCGGATGCCGAAAGCAATAGTAGCAGCATCAAAATAGCCTTCTTTCACTGGCAACTGACGTCCATCTCCCAAGCTCAGGTGAATACGGCTGTCCAGCCTTTTGGAACTCACTTTTCTTCGACCCATCTTGAGCATCTTGGGAGAAAAATCCACACCCACAACCTTGGCTTGTGGGTGGTACTTGCATATCTCTACTGCAACCTCTGCCGTGCCAGTAGCCATATCCAAGACCAGGGCTTCACCTGGGAACGTGAGACACTGAGCCATGGCTCGCCTCCAATATGAATCCCTTCTTAATGAGAGAAAGCTGTTCTGGAAGTCATAGGAGAAGGCTATGGTCTCGAACATCCTTTTGACTTGATAGTCTTTCATTGCCATAACTAAACATATAGGAGTCAGAATCCAGGAGATAAAAAATTTTCGTTTCAGTACTTATCTTCTTAATGCTGCGTTCTGTCTTCCTTGCTCTGTCTCCCCCTTTCTTCGTTTCATTCCGTTTTGCCTCCAACCTCGAGGCCCGCAGGGCCGCTCCTCCAACCCTATGCCCTGAGTTTGTTATTCCGGTTACCCTAACCCCACAATCCTCCCGCCTTGATAGATCAGAAAGGAGACCATCCATGCCAGGACTAGGGAATAGCCAATGCTGAACCCGGTCCACTTCCAGGAATTGGTCTCGCGCCGAATCACCGCCACCGTAGCCAAACATGGAATGTAGATAAGTACGAAAGCCATGAGGGTGTACGCCCCGAGAGGAGTCATACCTGAGGCCCGCAAGGATCGGCGCAACGCTTCACTCTCCTCGTTCACATCCGCCCCGGCTGCATACAATACTCCGAGAGTGCTCACCACAATCTCTTTTGCCACGAATCCTGTGAGCACGGCCACACTCGTTCGCCAGTCAAAACCCAAGGGAGCAAAGATTGGCTGAATTAAATGGCCCAAGCGCCCGAGAAAGCTGCTTTCCAGCCTTACCATTTCACTGTTCAGATCTGCATTCTTCGGGCTACCCTCCAGCGTCGAGGGCGACGCTGGCTGCTGGGATTCGGCAACGGTCAGCACCCTTTCCTGGGTGGCACTCGTGGCTCCTCGCTTTAAAGCCTCCCCCCGGGGAAGATCGGGGCTTCGGGGGAAGCTGCTGAGGACCCAGACCAGGATGGAACCAACCAGGATCACACCACTCATTTTGCGCAAGAAAATCTGACTGCGATCCCACATGTGAATCAACAAACTCTTCACTGTTGGCGCACGATAGGGAGGAAGTTCCATTACAAAGGGAGCAATATCACCCCGGAAAAGAGTGACACTGAAGAGCTTGCCCATGGCTATGGCCAGGGCAATGCCGAGCCCATAGATGCTGAAGATGACGTTGCCGGCACTGGCCCCGAAAAATGTTCCCGCCAGCAGTATATATACGGGTAATCGGGCTGAACAACTTATCAGAGGGTTGATCAATATACTCAGCAACCGATCACGCTCGCTTTCCAGGGTGCGCGTAGCCATGATCGCCGGAGCATTGCAACCAAAACCCATGAGCAAGGGAATAAACGACTTGCCGTGCAGGCCAATAACGTGCATTACCCTGTCCATGATAAAAGCGGCTCTCGCCAAGTAGCCTGTATCCTCAAACACGGCAATACAGAAAAAAAGAATCAAAATGTTGGGCAAGAAAATGATTACACTACCCACGCCGGCTATGATGCCGTTGACCAGTAGGTCTTGTAGGAGTCCCGCCGGCAGCAGCGCAGTTACAACGGCCCCAAACCAGGTGACCCCGGCGTCTATCCATTCCATTGGATAGGCTCCCACGGTAAAGGTCAGCTGAAACATAGCCCAGATGAAGAAGATGAAAACGGGAAAACCCAGAATCCTATTGGTGAGAAACAAATCGACCTGTCTGGAGAGATCAAGTTTGCTTTTGGCGGAGACTTTAAGGACCTCCTTGAGAGCCCCCCCAATAAAGCCATAGCGCTGGTCTGTGAGTACCATCTCAGCGTCGTCTTTATAAAACTCGGCCAACCGCTCGCGACTCGCCTCAGCTTGAGCCAAAATTTGTTCGCCGATCTCCCCGAGTGATCTTACCCTTTCCTGCACAGCTTCGTCATTTTCTAGGAGTTTCACCGCCAGCCAGCGGGTGGAGAAACGTTCACCTATGGAGGGGTTTTGCCAGATCACATCCTGGATCTTCTTGATTTCCTTCTCCAGCTCGTGGCCGTAGGAAATGTGGATGTGCCGGCTCACCGTATCCCGGTCCTCCACCACTTCCAGCACTTTGTCCAGTAATTCAGTCATCCCCTGATTCTTGGTACCGATAGTGAAAACCACAGGCACACCCAAGAGAGTACCCAGACTGTCAGCGTCAATCTCGTGGCCGCGCGCCTGTGCAACATCAGCCATGTTAAGGGCCAGAATAAGCTTTACCCCCATCTCTATAAGCTGGGTGGCGAGGTAGAGATTTCTCTCCAGGTTGGAGGCATCCACAATATCCACAACCACATCCGGCTTCGAGTCAACCAGGAAACGGCGAGCCACGATTTCCTCGATGGAATATGCGGTCAGACTGTAGGTCCCCGGCAGATCAACCACCTGCAAGCGGTGGCCGTTATGGATCACGGTCCCCATCTTCTTCTCGACCGTCACCCCCGGCCAGTTTCCCACATGCTGGCGAGTACCGGTAAGATTATTAAAAATGGTGGTCTTGCCAGAGTTCGGGTTGCCGGTCAGGGCAATAGTAATGGTTTCTTTCTTCACTTTTGTTCTTGCTCCAACTTTTCCATCATTATCTGGGACGCCTCTTCCACCCGCAGCGACACGTGGTAGCCTTTAATCACCAGTTCAATCGGATCTCGAAGAGGAGCATATTTTTCAACGAATACCTCGGATCCCCTGATAAAGCCCATCTCCTGTAGTCTCTTGCGAAAGGTGCCACTGCCGTTCAATCGTATGATAACACCTCGTTCACCTTCTCTGAACTCACTCAATGGAATCATCAACATAGCTCCAAATTCGACGAACAAGGTCCCCCAACAAAGTCACCCTAGTCTGGAGAAATGATAAGGATTGTAACCGGGAACCAATATGAGTGGAACTCCTCAGCCAATGTCTTTGGCAGGGTTGTTGTTGGTAGAGACGAGCACTTTCTGGCTGAGGCCGTGTCCCAGGGCGATTCTGCTACCCCGGAAGGCAACGATGATAGGGCCGGGTCCGCTTGCTTTGATGACTTCTACAGTTGTTCCGGGGGTGAGTCCCATGTCAGCCAAACGCTGCTGAACCTGTTTCCCACCGAGCAATCGCTCAATAACTACTTCCTCTCCGGGAAGCACAAGAGATAAAGGAATACCGGGCCGCCGCTGTTTCCGGCACTCTCCACAAATGCCGTAGAGCTCCATTTTATGATGCAGCAAGGTAAAATATCTATCCTGGGCGATTTGTCGCTGCAATGCTTCAATCTCAAAATTGTGGAACTCCTGAATTCTGCCGCAGTCAGCGCAAATTAAATGGTCATGATGCCAACCGATGTGGCGATGTTCATACTGGACCTCCTGGCCTTCAAATTTCGTCTTATAAGCATATCCATAGCGGCAGAGAAGATCCAAGGTTTCGTCAATGAAGTCACTGGCCAATTGCTGGCCTTGGCTTTCGAGTTGCTCCTGGAGAGCAGCAACGGTGAGGTGCTCTGTTGTCCCCAAGAATGCTTCTAGCACCAGCAACCGCTTATCGCTATAGTTCAGGCCATGCTCTTTGCAGATGTTGATGAATTCATCTTTTTCGTATTGGTGTAAACGTTCCATCGAGCCTCGAGTCCTTTTTCTAACCACCGTTTCGTCCTTATGCTGTTGCACGCTTTTGCCGTCTGCGGTGTTGGTCACTGGTGCACCTTACACTTGCCACAATGCCCATACACTTCGAGTTTGTGTCCGGTTACGAGAAAATCATAACGCTCCCCGACCTTCTCCTCTACTTCCTTGACAATTTCTTCTGTAAATTCAATTACCTTACCACATTCTAGACAACGAAGGTGGCAGTGGTGTTCATGCCCATAGATATGTTCGTAGTGCAGATGCCCATCCTCGAAGTAGGCTTCCTGGATGAGGCCGCTCTCGAGCAGCAAGGGAATGGTACGGTAAATCGTGGCTTTAGAGATTTTCTCGTTCTGACGCCGGAGGAGCACGTATAGTTCATCCACGTCAAAATGGTCGTGAATGGCAAATACCGCCCTGACAACCTGTTCACGCTCGGGTGTTTTTCTCAAACCCTTATTGCGAATGAATTCTCTGAATACCTCAATTTCGCTTTTCATGCGGATCCTTATTGAGAACGAATTGCGATAATATCTGCGACGGATGCTTTTGTCAAGAGCAAAGTTCAAAGCTTGCAGCCATTAGCACTCAGCCGTCAGCTAAGATCTATTCTGCTCAAACGAGGGCCGGTCACCGTACCGGTCAAAAGATCTTTCCTTTTGCAAATACCTGTTCGAGACGGGCGCGGTGTCCCGATTTTTTTTGCTAACCACGGAGACACCGACAAGTGCTTCGCACTCAAATTCGAAATACGAAACCCGAAGCACGAAATGGTTCGACCAGCTCACCACCCTGAGCCAGGTCGAAGGGCAAATACAAAATCCGAATTTTCAAATATTCAAAACATAACTATCCAGAGAGACTTGTCTAGTGTTTCGGTCATTTGGATTTTGGTAATTCGAATTTGTTTCGGATTTCGATATTCGGATTTCGGATTTACAATAGCTATGTGCCTCTGTGGTAAATCTTCAATCACGCCTTCTCAGGCGAAATGGCCCACGGGGGCATGACTTGCTATGATCTGCTTTTGGAAAAACCGTAGATCGCCTCAGAAAAATAGTGTATTCATCAAGATATGAAAGTGACCACCATCTTTGCTTTTATCCTCCTAGGTTTTGCGGCCACCATTGGTCAAATTCTCGTACTGCGGGAATTGCTCACCGTTTTTTCCGGCACTGAACTGGCAGTGGCCATTGTTCTTGCTGCCTGGCTCTTTTGGACGGCCCTAGGCGGACTGCTGGGCGGCAAACTGTCACAACATTATCGCGGCAGCCCACGCTTGTTTGGTTACCTTCAGGGTGTCAGCGGCTTTATCCTTGCCTCAACCATTTTTCTTATCAGGGCGGCGCGCACTCTCTTTCAGGTGGGCGCTGGGGAGTTAGTCACCTTGGGGCAGATGCTGGCAATTTCTTTCCTCACTCTCGCCCCCTTCTGCCTTATCTCCGGTGTGCTATTCAGTCTGGCTTGCTCTCTCTTGGCTGCTCAAATACCAGCCTGGACGAGGTCGCCCGGTCTGGTTTACTTTCTGGAGGGCTTGGGAGCTGGTATCGGCGGACTCCTTTTTACCCTGGTATTGATTCACTATTTCACCGGACTGCAGATCGCCAGCTCCATCGGTCTCCTTCTCTGCTTTTCAGGGTTGTTAATCGCCCTACAGGCCGGCCGGAATCGCCCGGCTGATATTTTGATTTTTACATGTATTTTCCTGGGCCTCGCCACTGTGCAATACCGAAGCCCAGATATGGACAGGGCCAGTCGCCAATGGCAATGGTCCGGATTTCGTCTTTTAGACTCCCAAGAGACCATCTACGGTCACATCGTTGTGGTAGCCAGAGAGAACCAGATCACCTTTTTTGAAAGCGGTCTCTGGAATTTTACTGTCCCAGATCAATTGAGCGCTGAAGAGGCGGTTCACTATGGACTGTTACAACACCCACAGCCTGAGAGTGTACTTCTCATCGGAGGGGGGGTATCCGGATCTTTGGCGCAGTTGCTCTTGCATCCTAGTATTCGGAAGGTAGAGTATGTGGAACTGGATCCCAAACTCATCCAGTTGGGGGAAACATATCTGCCGAGGGATGTGACTGCTGCCCTGCAAGACGGCCGGGTCACGGTCCGCAATGAAGATGGGCGAAGTTATCTTTCCCATACCGCTAGCAAGTTCGACGTTATATTGGTAAATCTTCCCGAACCTTTTACCGCCCAGATAAACCGCTTTTACACTCAAGAATTCTTCCGGCTGGCCGCCAGTAAGATGCGTGGTGGTGGCGTTTTCTTTTTTACTGCCAGTGCAGCTGAGACAGCACTCGGCCCTACTCAGGCGAGATACTTGAAACTCCTTTATCGGACCGCATCGAGTGTCTTCCCTGAAGTGGTGGTATTCCCTGGCCAGACAGCCCGTTTCTTTTGCGCAAATTCTCCTGGTATTCTAACCAAACAACCGGAGACCTTGGTGGCACGATTGCGCCAGCGTAAGCTTGAGCTCCTCTACGTACAAGATCACTATATACTGTGGGATCTTTCGCCCTGGCGACAAGAAAGTTTCATGGCCATGATCGAGCAGGCAGACGAGAACCAAGAAAACAGTGATCTTAACCCCAGAGCCTATTCCTATAATCTTCTCCTTTGGGGCTCGCACTACTCGCCCATGATAGCAAAAACCTTCTCGGCGCTGAGCAAACGTACCATCTGGATAACCATGCTTCTCTTCTGTCTCGTTGTTGCAGTTGTTAGCTTTGCCAAAGGCTTTCGGTCCGGTGCTTCTCAGATTCCAGGAACCAGAATACTCTACTCTGTGACTGTCTTTGGCCTTACTGGAATATCCCTTGAAATTCTTATCGTTTTTGCCTTTCAAGTATTCTTCGGCTATGTCTACTATCAGATCGGGATTCTGTTGGCTCTCTTTATGGTGGGGCTGGCTATGGGGAGTTTCACCTTTAGTTACTATCCCAGAAATAGACCCCTGCAGATGAGAACCCTCGTCATCTTCCAGTTCGTCCTGGCCTGCTTCTGTCTAGGTTTAACTTTCATCTTTGTCCATTTTCCCGACTGGCTGAGCTTTGGAGGTCACGAATTCTTGCAGCGGGAAACATTCTCTGTTGTAAGTTTGCTGGCGGGTTTTCTCGGCGGGGCTCACTTTCCACTGGCCAACCGGATCTTGCTGGCGGAGCAATCGCAAGTCGGCCCAACCGCGGGCTTAGTTTATGGTGTTGATCTTCTGGGATCCTTCCTTGGCTGTCTCTTGGTGGGACTGGTTTTCATACCTTCAATGGGAATCTATCAGACGCTCTTTATTCTTGCTTTAATAAATCTGACGGCCATTTTGCCCTTCATCATCTCTTGGCCAACCACAGCCGTTTTAGAGACGTAAGATAGATTAACCACAGAGCACGCTGAGAGCGCAGAGAGGTAGATCTTGCTGGCAACCGATTTTGCCTACAGCAAAATCGGTCGTTGCTTGCAAATTGCCAGCTACTTTGTCTATAAACTCTTCTTCGTGTACTTCGTGCCCCTCGTGGTTAAATGTCACGGGGCCCACTTTAGCACTCTGCGAACTCCGCGTTCTCCGCGGTTATTCATGGGTTATTGAGACTTCTTTCTGTTCATGGCCAGAATCTTGACCTCGTACTCGAAAACCACCTCGATCTTCGATTTGTCGATTACCTTGCGCACGAAGCCAAGTCCGAAAATTCGATGAGACACAATCTGTTTTTCACTGTAAGAAGCGCTCGAATCGTATGGCAGAGGCTCCATCTCACCGGCTACCTCTTTGAGAGCTTTCCACTCCTTCGAGGACACCTGGGGACGAGAGGTCTTGGCTGACTCAACCTTCTTCAATACCTTTGCTTGGCGCTCGGATGGAAGAGGAACCTTCCTGGTTATGGTAGCCAGTGAGGGGCGGTACCGGTGTTGGCTGTTGCAACGGCGGCAAAGCACCAGGTGGATCTTTTTCTCTTTCATGGCCACCACCCGGTGAATGGTCTCATCATCACAACGGGGACAGATGGAGTCGGTCTCGTCCCCCACCGACGCGGTTTTCCAGGGATGTCCTTTTAGTCGATCAGCCAATGAAACTCCAGAGAACGCCGGCGGCTATGGCAGAGCCGATGACTCCCGCAACATTTGGCGCCATGGCGTGCATGAGCAAATAGTTACTCGGATCCTCCGCGTTGCCTACCATCTGCACTACTCGGGCCGAGTCCGGCACCGCCGACACTCCGGCTGCACCGAGCAGAGGGTTAATTTTGTCGCGGCTAAGAACGTTCATCAGTTTCGCAAAAAGCACTCCACCTGCCGTGGCCACCATGAAGGAGCAGGCGCCAAGGATAAAGATACCTATGGACTTGGCAGTGAGAAATACATCAGCCTGGGTGCTGGCACCCACGGTGAGACCGAGAACAATGGTTACTGTATCAACCACAGCAGTTCTGGCGGTTCTCGCCAACCGTTCAGTAACCAGACATTCCTTCAAAAGATTGCCAAAAAAGAGCATGCCAAGCAATGGCAGGGCGGCAGGCGCCAAGAAGCAGCAAAACAAGAATCCCACGATGGGAAAGAGGATTTTCTCTTGCGAACTCACCTCCCTGAGTTCACTCATCTTGATGAGACGTTCTTCTCGGCTGGTGAGCAGTCTCATAATGGGCGGTTGGATTAACGGCACCAAGGCCATGTAGGAATAGGCTGCGATGGCAATGGGTCCTACCAGGTGCGGTGCCAACTTGGCCGACAAAAAGATGGCGGTAGGGCCGTCCGCACCACCAATAATGCCGATAGAAGCTGCTTCTCTTTGGACGAAACCCAGAAATAGAGCCCCGAGAAATGTCATAAAGACTCCCAGTTGCGCAGCTGCACCCAGCAAAATGAGTTTTGGTCTGGCCAGAAGTGTGGAAAAATCTGTCATGGCACCAATACCCAAAAAGATCAAGGGAGGATAAATACCCTGGCTCACTCCAAAGTAGAGGTAGTTGAGTACCGCACCTTTCTCATAAATGCCCAGGCCCAGACCTTTGAAAACCGGGACGTTACCAACCAGGATGCCGAAGCCAATGGGAACCAAAAGCAGCGGTTCGTAGTGCTTGGCAATGCCGAGATAAATGAAGATCAGCCCCACACCGATCATGACAAGGTGGCGATAGTCAGCCATGCCAAAACCGGTATTTTGAAAAAAGTCTATTAGGAGCTCCATAACAATCCTTGTTTGCTTTGCCTAAAGCAGCAGGTGACCTGTTGTCTTGAAATGGTAATTAGTCGCGTGGTTTGTTTTGATTTCTTTGTTCACCAAAGAGCTACTGAAATCCGAAATCCGAATATCGAAATCCGAAACAAATTCGAATTACCAGAATCCAAATGACCAAAACACCAGACAAGTCTTTTCGAGAAGTTACGTTTTGAACATTTGAGAATTAGGATTTTGTATTTGCCCTTCGACCTGGCTCAGGGTGGTGAGCTGGTCGAACCATTTCGTGCTTCGGATTTATGATTTCGAATTTGAGTGCAACTACTCTTCTGTGTCTCGGTGGTTCAACCTTTCTATCCTTTTGAGCCTGTACCGGACCCTCGCTCGCTATGAGCCTTTCCCTCCTTCTCGCTTCCCTTTGCCCAACGGAACAGGCCATCTGTGCCACCGACCATGGTGCCCGTTTCAAGCAAGCGATTAATGGTTGAGTGAACCCTGGCCAGTCCTCGCTGCTCGGCCACCTCGATGAGCCGGGGAAGCTTGAAAGGCTCCTTCATGTGAGCAGTGAGCAATCGCAGAGCTTCTTCTACGTCATCGGGTCCCCCAGGCTCATGGCCTTCCCCAGCATCTGCGTTTATAGTTGCCTCTGTCTCGCGCTGGCTGAAAAGACTGCTTAGCAATTGAACGGTATATTTTGGACTTTGAGCATGGTCATTCCACCAACGGATTGCACGAGGGAAATAGGTAATGATAAATGCGAGGGATGCCAACCCGAAAAAAACCACAGAGATTCCCAGGGCAGCGATCAGCCAGCCATTGCCAGCGCTGATTGCAGAAAATCCACCCATGGATTTACCTTCCCTTTCTCAGTCTTTGCCTGTCTTCTTCCTGCAAAAAAGGGAGCCGCCTGCTGAGCACCTTGGAAATATTGCGCATGATCTTGGTCCCCATCGCCACGTTTCTTTGGACCAGACGCAATAGCTCGCTGCCGGGGAAGGCAATGAGCGTACAGTCTGTCAGGCAGGTAACCGATGCCGTGTAGCTTGTTGGACTGACCAGTGCCGACCAACCCACCACCCTCCCGGGTTTGTGAAACGTAATGGCTCTACCATCAGGAAAGGCCACCATGAGATTTCCTTCCTGAAGGATATATAGCGTGCGAGCTGGAAGTCCGGCCTGTATCAGCACCTCACCCTCCCGTGCATGGGTAGTCTCGGCCATCGCCGACAGGATTTTCAGTTCCGTAGGATTCAGCTCTTCTAAGATTTCGTATTGCTTGAGTTCGTCAATCGGGATCACAACTTTTCCTCATGCATTCCTTGGTACCTTGGAAAATGGTAACCGCAGCCTTTGTCTTCGCGAACGGGTGAATCTAACACGATCATATTTCCAAGTCTAGCGCAGATCTGTGCAGTACATCACTCAACTCTAGCTATCATAAAATAGATTTAAGTCTCTCACAGAGCTCCCAGAGAAAACAAAGCCCACAGAGTGAATGTGCACAGATTTTTTCTCGAATCCAGTCAAGCTCAATTCTCCAGCCGGACACATTGACTATAGTAGGCAGCCCCGTCTCCCATGTCCGTTAGCTCGGCAGCAACGAGTTGATTGGCTCCACCGCCAAACTTCATCCAGTCTCCCCTCCGGTAGATCACCGCCTCGGGGTGCAACCCCTGAGAATGTTCAACCCTCACTTTGAGCCTGCCGAGTGGGGAAACGATATATATTTCTTTGTCCAGATCCAGCCCTTCTAGCCCGGGACTTTCCGGTGAGATCCAGACGATTGGAACCGGATCGTGCTCTTCGGGCAAGATTTGTGAGTGCACGAAGTTTCTTCGCACCAGCGTGAGCAACCTCAATGGGAACGTAGCCGGTGGCGGAATCTCTTCGTGAAGTTCGGTGGGAAGGTGATACTTTCCGTCAGGGTGGTCGAAGCGAAGATTCGCATAGGCGATTTCTGGACGCTTTGCCCGAACAAAACCCAGTTGGCGCAGATCCTCCAGCGAGGTTTCCAGGTACGGTGAGTCCAGACTGGCCCTCAAACAATCCTCCGCTTGCGGTAACAGTATAGGTGGATGAAGCCTCTTGCCCAGTTCGGAAAGGATCCAGAAATCGCTGCGCGCCCCTTTTGGCGGTGGTAGCACGGGTCTGACAAAATTCACATAATTATGCAGAAAAGAACCTACTATATCTTCTTTTTCCAGCATCAACTCGCAGGGCAGAACCAGATCAGCCCGCAGGGCAGTGTCGGTCATGAAAGCATCTACCACCACCTTGAACTCGGTTTCCTCAAAGGCACGTACAATTGCACCGCTATCCGGGGCTTGGTTAACGACATTGAAACCGTTGACCCAGATCATCTTAACTGGCGGCTTCTCTGTTTCAACAATGTCTTTGCCTATTCTAGGCAGGAGCAGGGTTCTCCGTTTCCTTGCGGTGGAACCCTTGGCCCAGCTCAGATGAAAGTTCCGGGTGGAAGATATATTGAAATAGCTCCCGCCACCGCACCGACCTACATTTCCCGAAAGCAAGGCAAGTGCATTGATGAAGCGAACATTTTCTCCGCCGTGCTTGTACCTCTGCAGGCCCCAACCCAACAGGCTGGCAACTGGTTCCTTCACAGAATAATATTCGAACAGGTCCTCCACCTCGTTTTTGGAAACATCACTTGCTCCGGCAAGTTCCGAGACGGATCTGGTGGTGATCAGTTCTCGAAAGTGGGGCCAGTCTCGAGTACGTTCCAGAACATCATCGTCTATCTTGCCTCGCTGGATGAGAAGGTGGATAACCGCAGCCGCCAGGAAACGATCGGTCCCCGGGCGGATACGAATCATTGTGTCTGAAAACATCCTGTTGCCGTCTCCGCCAGGCGAGACAGTCAGAACCTTTGCTCCAGACTTGCGTACCTTGGCAACGATGGCAGCCACATGGTTTGAGCTGCGTCCCAGGTCTTTGCCCCAGTTCACCACTGCAGATGCATTGGCAAGATCCAAAGGGTCGTTGGTATCCAGGGAGCCGAAATCGGCGATACAGGCGGCGATCCCCGCCATATCGCACAAGGAGCCCGCCACGTGGCTGGCCCCGAGACTGGCAAAAAACAGGGTGCTCGCCTGACTCAATACCCCCTTGTCCCCGTCCCCCCGAATGTGCAAAATAGTCTCGGGTTCGCTTCTATACTCTTGTATTTTCTGCGCACAGAGCTGAAGTGCCTCTCGCCACTCAATGGATTCCCACTCTTGACCTTTTCGCAAGAGCGGGGTCGTGATCCGATGAGCGCTGCTTAACCTTTGAGGATGC
>JBFFBS010000081.1:0-14456 GCA_041560295.1 Syntrophobacteria bacterium
GCGTCTGCGGTTTTTTGGTTCACCCTTTTGATGCCAGAGAGTTCAATGAGGCCATTGCCCGGCTACTGGCTGACCAGGTTTTGAGAAAACGGATGGGAGAGGCGGCAAGTGGTTACGTACGGAACAGACACGATCTCAAGAAAAACTACCACGTTGTGGAAGATACTCTTCTAGGATTAGTTGACGGGCAAAAGCCACAGAAGCATAGAGCATAGGGCATAGGGCATAGAGCATGGGGCATGGAGTGAGAGGGAAAGACACAAAGACGCTGGGAAACGGAGACACGGTGACGCGGCGAGAAACGAGAGAAGAGATTCTCAGGTCATAGGTTATCGGTCATGGGTGATGGGCAATAACCTATAACCAATGACCCATTACCTATCACCGGCGAAGCTACGATTTCTACGGTTTAAACGGCTTGAACGATTTCAACGATTTCAACGATTTACTGTTTACCGTTTACGATTTAACGAATTGACTAATCAACTAATTCTCGAATCAACAACTTTACGAATCAACTAATAAACAACGGAGAGTGGCCTTCGTGCTTACCTATTTCGCACTCATGCGCCATGCTGAGACCGTATGGAATCGCGAGAAGCGTATCCAGGGTCAGCAGGATGCCCCCCTCACTTCCAGCGGCAGACAACAGGCCAAGGGATGGGGATGCGCCCTGGCCCGACATCAGCTGGATTATATGGTGACCAGTGATCTAGGCAGAGCGACCCACACCGCTACCTTGATAAACCATAGTCTAATACTCCCCTGCTCGCTGGAACCCCGACTGCGAGAACAGGATTGGGGTAGTTGGTCAGGCAGTAAACTCAGCGACCTCCTTGACACGAGTGAGCTCAAGGCACAGGAGAAACTGGGCTGGGACTTTAGGCCCTTTGCTGGAGAAAGTCGTCTGGAAGTTTTGCAGCGTTGTCGGCAGGCACTGGTGGATATTGCTCAACAGATGAAGGGCAAACGTATCCTGGTGATTACCCATGGGGGAGTCATTAGATGTTTGCTCTATCGGCTGAGCGGCAGAAAGTTCTTACCGGACGAACCGGCCCTGATAAAACCTTATCGTTTGCACTGGCTGAGCTATAATGGTGAGGGCTTCGAGGTCCACAGGCTGAATGAAGAGATATGAAGCCAGTATTACACCTCCAGAGGTTGTTGCCGTACTTGCCATCTGTTAGGGAGTTGGAAGCAGTAGGCGACACCATGGAGTACTGGAGTGCTGGAGTGATGGAACGACGAAAAAAAACTTCACAACTCAAGATTTTTTACAATACTCCAACACTCCAACACTCCAACATTCCAAGAACCATTGTCTAAAGGACATCGGCTGTTTTCTGTACAGCTGTGTTTGCATGGCGAAAATGAAGATTATCCATTACTGCCAACACGTTCTGGGCATAGGCCACTACTTTCGAAGTCTGGAGATTGCCCGGGCACTACACCGTCATCAACTGGTTTTAGTAAGCGGCGGCCCCCCAGTAGGTGCGGAATTACCCTCGCATGTAAGTGAATACGAACTACCGGGGTTGCAGATGGATTTAGGGTTTAGCACCATTTTCCCAACCGAAAAACACCGGTCCCTGGAGGAAGTCCAGGAGGAACGCACGAATCTTCTCTATTCCTTGTTTGAAAAAACCGCTCCTGACCTTTTTGTGGTTGAATTGTATCCGTTTGGGCGAAAACGTTTCCATTTTGAATTATTCCCGATTTTAGAGGCAATTCACCGAGGTGATTTCGGCTCTACCAGAGTAGTCTGCAGCCTCCGCGACATTCTGGTGGAAAAGGATGATCAAGAGTTTTATGAACGCAGAGTGCTAGATATACTTAACAAGTATTTCGGGGCCCTGTTGGTGCACGCAGATGCGAGCCTGGTTTCTCTGGATGAGACCTTTGCAAGCACGGCTAATATTAAAATACCGGTGGTGTACACAGGCTATGTAGCAGCTCGGCCAGGTAGCGACGATGGTACAATCATAAGGAAGCGATTAGAACTCAAAGAGAACGAGTCGCTGATTGTGGCTAGCGCCGGAGGAGGAAGAGTAGGGGCGGATCTTCTGAGGGCAGTGTTGGATGCTCATGTTCTACTGGCTGCGTCCAGTCATATACGGCTGTGCGTTTTTACCGGGCCATTCATGGCCGAGGGCGATTTTTCCGCTCTTGAGGGGAAGGCAGCCTCAGTGCCAGGAGTACAGGTGGCCAGGTTTACCACTGAATTTCTCTCCTTTCTGGCAGCCGCTGATCTTTCCATCAGTATGGCGGGTTACAATACCTGCATGAATATATTGGCTGCTGGAGTCCCATCACTGGTGTGGCCGTTCGGTCAAAATCAAGAACAGCGACTCCGGGCGCAGAAACTTTCAGCTCTGGGCGGTTTAACGCTGTTGAACCAAGTGGATCTGGAACCGTCACGACTGGCGGTCCTGATGGATAAAACCCTCAAGGCGGGAAGAGATTCCGTGAAGACTACTGTCAATTTGGCTGGGGCCGAAGTGACTGCTGGGTGGCTGGAGGAGTGGTGTGATCAGGAGGAAGGTAGAAAGCCATGACCTCAGGGGAAAATCCCGCTGCACTGTGGCGGCACATACCGGCCGACATCCATCGCAGGTTACATCACTGTCTGAATCAAGTCGTGACTGAACTGTCACACGGGGATGGTAGTGTTGTTTTTTTCAGAGCGGATGATGTGGCTGTGCCGGGTAGAAAATTAGCCAGATTGATCGATATCTTCAGTAAGCACCAGGTGCCCTTAACCTTGGCCGTGGTGCCGGCTTGGCTTACGGAAACTCGATGGCAGCGGCTTCTGGATCTTTGCCGTAGAGACCACTCCTTATGGTGCTGGATACAGCATGGCTGGCTCCATCGCAATCACGAGCCGCAGGGGGAGAAGGTGGAGTTTGGCCCAAGCAGATCGTTTTCTCGGAAGCGGAAGGATTTGCAGACGGGCTTTCAGCGACTGAACCGACTCCTGGGTGATGCATTCACTCCGGCCTTTACTCCGCCCTGGAACCGCTGCGATTCTGAAACCCTCGAGGCTCTCAAGGAATTGGGTTACCAGGCGCTTTCCCGAAATCTGGGTGCCCAGCCGCCAGCCCCTGCTGCACTCACCGAGTACCCGGTGAGTGTAGATCTTCATACCAGAAAAGAGAAAGATGCTGAAAGTGGGTGGCAGGACTTTTTTAAAGAACTTAGTGAGAGCCTCGGCAATGGTTTCTGTGGCATCATGATTCACCATCAGCGCATGAATAATGCAGCTTTCGATTTTTTGGAATTACTCCTGTCTGAACTCAAACGAGGCAATCTTCTTCGCCTTGTCCATGTGGACACGCTCTTAAGGGAAGGGTATGGAGCGAAAAAGTCAGAGGAGTAGGCCGGTGATTGCTGTTTCCCGCATACTGCTTTTGTGTTATTTTTAAATTTTCGGGCTACGACCAGCCGAACTCACTCACAAAAGGATGAAGGTGACCAAATCTGCAAATAAAGGGACGGAGATTTCCAGGCAGGTGGTGCTCCCTTTTATGAAATCTCTTGAAATCAGCTTGAAGAGTATCCGTGTCCGGTTTTTCCGTTCCATGATCACTACCATGAGTTTAATACTGGCCGTCTCATTTTTAAGCTTTGTGCGTGTGGGCACGGACACGGCCAATGGTTTGCTGCAGACTCAGGATCCCAGGTATCGTCAGGCCCTGGTGCGGGCGGGCTATGATCTGGAACCGGGAGCCACTTCCACGGGCAGCAGTGCCAAGGAGCGCTGGATAGTTATTCTCTCACTGTTGGTCTGCGTCGTAGGAATTGTCAATGCCCAACTCATGGCGGTGACCGAACGCTTTCGTGAGATCGGCACTATCAAGTGTTTAGGGGCGTTGGACAGCTTTGTTTTGCGCCTCTTCGTTTTGGAAGCAGGTATGCAAGGGTTGGCAGGAGCAGGGATTGGCTCCCTGTTGGGCGCTGTAGCCGCTTTACTGAATGGTCTTATTCGTTTCGGTTTGGTTGCCTGGAAACATGTCTATTGGTTGGCAGTGGTCAAGTCCATTGTTTTTGCTCTGGCAATCGGCTGCGTTTTGAGCCTGCTGGGTGTGCTTTACCCAGCAATAGTAGCCGCCCGCATGCAACCGGTAGAGGCAATGAGGGTCGAGCAGTAGTTCCGAAGGTCAGTGAGCTAAAATGAGCTAAAGTGTCTAAAATGCCTAAAATGTCAAAGATGATTATTCAACGCATTTGGTGGTGACAGGAGCGACCGAGTAGCCATGTCAAATTCCCACAGCATAGTAAGAGTTTCTGGAGTTACCAAAATTTTTAAACTGAGAAAACATGAGGTGGAGGCACTCCGGGGCGTTGATCTGGAAATCTACGCCGGTGAGTATCTTTCCATCATGGGGCCGTCGGGATCCGGTAAGAGTACACTGTTCAACATGATAGGTGGTTTGGATAAACCGTCATCCGGTAAGGTCTTTATCGACGAAGTGGATATTGCCCAATTAGATGCGTATGAATTGGCTTGGCTTCGCTGCCGCAAGATTGGCTATATCTTCCAGACGTTCAATTTGATTCAGGTAATGACAGCTCTAGAGAACGTTACGCTACCGATGATTTTTGCCGGAATGCATAACGATGCAGCGGTAGACAAAGGTCTGGAACTTCTGGGGGTGGTGGGTTTGGGAGATCGATTTCAGCACAAGCCTTTCGAGCTTTCTGGAGGGCAGCAGCAACGGGTGGCGATTGCTCGGGCAATGGCAAATGATCCTGCCATCATCCTTGCCGACGAACCCACTGGGAATCTTGATCTGACTACAGGAGAAGAGATCATCGAACTGCTCAAGCGTTTGAGCGAAGAAAACAGTGTGACTGTGATTTCAGCCACCCATGATTTCAAGATGCTCAGTGTTTCGGACCGTGTCGTTTGGATTCGAGATGGCCGCATAGACAAAGTCGAAGAGCGTGAACAACTTTCCATTTCGGTGGGGGAAATTGCACACCGGACCTAGCCCGCAAATTTGAAAATCAAAAACCTGGTCCTTAGGGCCAAAGCAGATCGCATAGCTCACAGCGCACAGAGCATGGCGTAGCAATCTAGGGAGTCGTGACACTGCAATTTTTCGCTTTGCGCTCTGTGCTTTGCGCCATGCGGGTAGTGCAAAGCCGGGTCCTTTGGGTCCGGATTCTTTACTCGTAAGTTACCAACCGTATGCGAAAGCGACTTCGCAAACCAATGACAATGACATGGATAGGTTATAGGAAAAGAGTAACAGAATCAGTGCAAAGACCAAGGCTGAGGCGTGGAATTGTTGTCTGGTTTCTGTTTGTCGGCCTATCCTTGTTATTTACTCAGGTTGCAGTTGCCGCTGATTTCAACCGGGCACTGATTCAGCAATTTGCTGAACTTGGAGACCGGAGTACGGGAACTCCAGGATGCGGGAAGGCGGCGGATTTAATTGCACAAGGTTTCAAGGATTTGGGAATTGAACGTGTAGGAAGACAGCGGTTCCTGCTGCCAGTCACCCACTACCAGTCCGCCTATCTCACTGTAAAGGGACAGCGCACTCCAATCAAACCTTTGCGGCTCAATGCCCTCAGTCCGCAAACTACCCCTGATTCCGGCCTCAAGGGGCCGCTCTACTACGTGGGATCCGGCCAACTCCACAATTTCAATGACATCAAGGTTGAAGGCAGTATCATCCTGATGGAGTTGGATTCCGGTAAGAATTGGCTCAATGCAGCCACGCTTGGAGCAAAAGCTCTAATATACGTGGATCGGGGGCCAACCACCAAATGGAATTTCAAGGATAAACACGAACTGACCTCTGTAGAATTTCCACGCTTCTGGATGCCAGTCTCTAAGGCACGAGCATTATTCGGCTCTTTCGAAGCCGCTGAGGGCGGTCTGATTGCCCCAGGTGCGCTACTTACCTCCAGCGGCGGTTGGCGACGAGTCCAAGGTGAGAATATTTATGCACTGATTGAGGGGAAAGATGCGGTCCTCAGAGAGCAGCTTCTGGTGGTAGAAGCGTTCTATGACAGCACTGCCTTGGTGCCAGGATTGTCTCCAGGTGCTGACGAGGCCACGAGCATTGTTGCTTTGTTGGATCTGGCGCGTCGCCTTCGTGATTATCCACCGGGTAGATCGGTGCTGCTGATGGCGACCAGTGGACATGCTCAAGGTCTGGCAGGGATGCGGGAGCTCATCTGGCCTCTTGCGGCCAGAAGCAAAGAACGAAAAAATTTGCGAAGGGAGCTGAAAGCTCGCATTAAACGGGCTGAGGAGGCTCTGGCAGCACTTGAGTCACCAGTGGTCTTTGAACAGCTAGACGAAACATCAGCTGAGCAATTGCGCGAAGCGCTGGCTGAGGAGATCAAAAGAGAGGTGGAGACCTTAAGCCAAAGACTGATGCAACTCCGCCTGGAAAAGCAAGCAGATGACAAGCAAGCTCTGATTCGGAAGTTAGCGGACAGACGTTTTCTTCTGCGTCAGCTTGACTGGCGAGGTTCCTACCAAGATGTCACTCTTGAGGGACGGAGAGTGTTGCAGGAACTGATTCCAGCTGCGATCAGAGGCAATCAAGCTGTTCTCGATGACGCCCGGGAACAATTGAAATGTATAGAAAGCGCTCGCAGGTTGCGAGGACTTCTCAGTGACTATGCACTCACCGCTTTCATATCTCTACACCTTTCCAGCCATGGCGACGGAGTTGGCGCTTTTAATTACGGCTGGCTGTATGATTTGCAGCCCCACATAAACCGTACATCGACCTATGCGAGCATCGACCGGATACTGAAGCGTTGCAGCCGCCAAGTGGAAGAACAGCTGGGCTTGCGCAGTTTTTTTCGGGATACATTGCGTCCGAGCCCGCTGCGCCCTTGGCAGAGCTACCTTCCTGATCATCCCGCCCTGGGGGGTGAGGTTAGTGCTCTGGCCGGAATTTTAGGTTTCAGTCTGGTCACAACTCACGATGGCCGTCCACTCTGGGGAACACCATATGACAAGCCGGAAAATGTGAACTGGGAATATCTTGAGCAGCAGGGCCGGCTGATCTCAGGTCTAGTTCTGAAATTAACCCAAGAGCCCGAATTGGTTTCCAACAGGCTTCCTCTGAAAGGTTTTTCTACGCTCAGCGGCCGAGCAAACTTCATCCGTCAAGGAGAGCTATTCCCTGATCAGCCAGCCCCTGGAACTCTCATTCTTGCTTACCAAGGACCCAGTTTGTTTTACACCATGGTGGACACTGCCGGTTTGTTTCACGTGCGGGGTCTGGCCGACCGCAAGCACACTGCTCACAAAGCGATTTTGGAAGGCTTTCGTTTTAATACGGAAAGTGGCGAGATCATCTGGGCTATTGATAAGGCTTTGACCGGGAAAGAAGCCTACCGGGTCAAGATGAGACGTCGCTTCATGGAGACTGACCTGGTTATGTTTGGTTGTCGGGTTACTACCCTTTTCGCCCTCTTGGAACCCCGTACCTTCAGCTACCTGACTAAGATCAAGTTGATAGACGGCCGGAGCGAGGCCACACCGCTACGCTACTGGTGGAGCAGAATTGATACCCGCTCTTCGACTATTGCCAATATTTTTCTGGAACCGATTACGCCGTTCAAAATAACCCTGTCGGATACTGTGCTCAAACGCAAGCTAGTTCTGCTGAATTCCGAATCATCCAAGCCCGAGGGCAGTGGATATCGCGTCGAAAACTGGCCAATCATTCCGGCCACAGAATACCTGGTTGCTCGCGACATGTGGAATCTCCTGCAGCCGCGGATAGCCAATTTGGAAAGCCACGGTATAAGTAATGAGCGAATTCGCTCCCTCCAACGTGAAGGAATTGAGGCTCTGGAGAACGCTGAGCAGGCATTAGCTGGTTTCCAATACGATCGCTTCATGGAGGAGTCAAGAACTTCCTGGGCTTTGGCCAGCCGTATATACAATGATGTGGAGCGAACACAGAAAGACGTTCTTTTCGGGGTGCTTTTTTATATAGCTCTTTTCGTTCCATTCTCTTACTGTCTGGAGCGCCTGCTTTTTGCTTTTGTGGATATCCACAAAAGGATCGTTGCATTCTTGCTTATACTTGGAGTGGTTATAGGTCTTATCTACTCTGTACACCCTGCATTTAAGCTTACCTACAGTCCTGTTGTGGTAATCCTTGCCTTTTTCATCTTAGGTTTGTCGGTGATTGTGGCTCTGATTATTACGGGTCGTTTTGAGCAGGAAATGGTACTGCTCCAACAGCGAGCCCGTCACATGAAAGGCTCTGAGATAAGCCGGACCAAAGCATTCGCGGCTGCTTTCGTGCTGGGGGTGAGTAATTTGCGGCGTCGACCTATCCGGACCGCACTTACCTGTGTCACCCTCATCATCCTCACCTTCACCATTATGAGCTTCACCAGCGTTAAGAGTATGCGGCATCGTGGTCGCCTGCGGTTGAAAGAACAATCCTCCTATCAAGGTCTTCTTCTGAAGACCCTCAACTGGGACAGCCTGCCGTCGGAAGCATTGGACACGGTAGAGAACAAATTCCAGGGCCAAGCGGTAGTGGTGCCAAGGGTATGGCTGGAAGCCAAGGATCGCACCAAGGCGACGGTAGTTCCCATCCATCTGGATGGGAAGGAAGTTCTGGCAAAGGGGCTAGTAGGCTTAAACTATCGGGAGCCCCAGGTGAGTCAGCTTGAAAATATTCTAAGCTGCGGACGCTGGTTTCGGAAGGACGAACGGCAGGTGGTACTGCTGTCGGACAGACTGGCGCGGAGCCTGGGCATTTCATTAAAGCAACCTGAAAAGGCTACGATCTCGTTTTGGGGCATGGACTTTCAAGTGGTTGGTTGCTTTCGGGGTGAGGAACTGGAGACACATGTAGATTTGGATGGTGAGCCCCTCACCCCTGTGATATTTCCAAGCGAGGCGGTGATGGAGGTTACCGAGGTTGAGATGGAGGCCATAGAGGCCGGGGAGGATGTACAGGCCTTTCAAAGCCGCTATCAACATATACCCGGAGATTTGACGGTCATCATGCCGTATCAGACTCTCATGTCCTTGGGTGGGGCTCTCAAAGCCCTCGCTATAAAGCCCACGTCCCCTGAAGCGACGAGGACTATCGCTCGAAACCTGGTGGACCGTTTCGGCCTCACCCTTTTTACCGGAGAGAGTGAGGGGACCTTCATGTATAGCGCCTCAGATGCCTTGAGCTACAGCGGCGTGCCCAACATCCTCATCCCCATGTTAATCTCCGTATTTATCGTATTGAATACCATGATCGGCAGCGTGTACGAGCGCAAAAGAGAAATTGGCGTTTACACCTCGGTGGGATTGGCACCTTTTCACGTCTCTTTCCTTTTTATTGCCGAAGCGCTGGCATTCGCAGTGCTCAGCGTAGTATTGGGTTATCTATTGGCTCAAACCTGTGCAGTTGTTTTTGCCACCACCTCACTCTGGCAGGGAATTACGGTGAACTATTCATCTTTGGCTGGAGTGGCGGCCATGATCCTGGTGATCATGGTTGTGCTGATATCAGTAATATATCCCTCCCGGGTGGCAGCCGCCATTGCCATCCCCGACGTCACCCGTGCCTGGACCTTGCCGGAGCCGGAAGGAAGCGAAATGAAGGTCACTCTGCCGTTTCTGTTGAAATACACTGAACAATTAGGCGTGGGCGGGTACTTGCGCGAGTACTATCGGGGCCATCAGGATGTCTCACATGGGATCTTCACCACCGATGATATTTCTCTGGAATTCTACTGTCCCCACGGAGAAACACAGGGCCTCACTGGTCCAAGCCACTGCGAGAATGACTGTATTCAGCTCAAGAGCAGGGTGTGGCTTGCTCCCTTTGACTTCGGAGTAAAGCAGTCCGTCCACCTCATATTCACTCCCTCTGCTGAGGAACCCTACCACTACCTGGAGATTCAGGTAAGGTTGCTGCGGGAGGCTGGCGAGGCCAATGCCTGGAAACGAATAAACAAGGCCTTTCTCAATGACCTGAGAAAACAATTACTCATCTGGAGATCTCTTGACGACGAAGCCCAGAAGTATTTCACTAGGCTACTGGCCACCGAATTCGCCTCGGAGGAGCTGACAGCAATGAGTTGGTTATAGGACTATCGCACGAGGCACTAAGAACGAGGAACTCAGTTGCGAGCCGGGTACATGCTCTCCGTTTTGTTACAATGACCGTTCATAGCCGAAGCAGAAGCAAAGATGAATCAAGGTAGGGTAAGACTGCGAGCGATACTGTTGGGGGTGGGACTTGGGGTCCTGATTTGCGCCATTACTCCCTTTAACAATGCCTACCTCAATGCCACGCCGCTGGGGGGAGGCCACTTCCCCCTGGCCCCCTTCTTTATCTTTTTTCTGCTTTCTGTGGGAATTGCAGCGCTCGGCAGATTCAGGTTTTCGTCAAACTGGCTCAGCGGCCGGGAACTGTTCGTCAGCTGGATCCTCATGGTGATTGCCTCAGGCGTTGCCTACACCGGTCTGGTCCGCACTTTTCTGGTAAACCTGACAGCGCCTTACCATTTCGCCAGCGTTGGCAACCGCTGGCAGGAAGTCATTCAGCCGCTTTTACCCCAAGCCTGGTATCCTGACGACCCAGTGGCCATCGAGCTCCTTTATAACGGACTGGAAAAGGGCAGGCAGCTGGGCTGGTGGCAGATACTTCAGAAGATCCCTTGGGATCGCTGGTTTCCACCCCTTTTCACCTGGATAGGCTTTGTTCTCCTCTGTTATTGGGTGATGCTCTGTCTAGTAGATATTTTCAGTCACCAGTGGATAGCCAACGAGAAGATGAATTTTCCGCTTCTCCGGGTGCCGCAGCTCATGGAAGAGGCTCTGGATGAAAACAGGTTTGGTCGATTTCTGGCGAACCGTTTCCTGATAGCGGGCTTGTTGGCCAGTGTCCTGCTTCATCTCATCAACGGACTCCATTTTTACTTCCCGGCGGTACCTCAGATTCCTACTTTGATCCTTGCTGGTCCATACTTTCCCAAGCACGGTCTCTTTTCAGGATTCCACAAACTCAAGATCTATATTTACCCGGCCTTTATTGGTTTTGCTTTTCTTACTTCCCGGCAGATCTCTTTCAGTTTCTGGTTCTTTTTCCTTGTGGGGGGACTGTTATTCGGATTGCTGGGAGTCTTGGGTTACAACATTCCCGCTGCTGCTTTAGGTGTTACCTTTGGGCCTACGCTGTCACGACCCGAAGAAACTCAGATAATAGGTGCGTACGCGGTCTTTTTCCTTTTTATCCTCTGGTTGGCGCGCTACCATCTTCTGGATGTGGTCCGGCAGTGCTTCTTCCTGAGCCCCAAGGAGGAGTCCAAGGTGGAGTGGACCTCGGCCAGGTTCTCCGGTTGGGGGTTTTGGCTGGGAACTGCTTTATTGCTCTACTGGTGCCACAATTATGGCATGCCGCTTAAAGTGGCCCTGCTGCTTCTGGGTGCCTTCTTTTTCATAATGCTGGTGTCCAGCAAGGTTATTTGCCAGGGAGGCATTCCTTATTTCACTCTCTCCGCGGCGCCCATGGATGGCCTGCTCTCATTTTTCGGATCTCGCTTCTTCACCAATTTGGGACTGCTCATGGCAGCGGTTATGCAAAAGGTTTTGTTCGTTGATTTGCGGGAGTCCATGATGCCTTCTCTGGTTCATGGCGCCAAGGTGAGCGAAGGAGCCCGTAACAAGCGTTTGATTTTTACGGGAATCGTGCTGGCTGTCCTTGTAGGGGTGTTGGTCTCCTTCTTGGCCATGCTGGCAATCTGTCACAAATATGGCCTGCGCGAACTCCAAATGGATTGGGCCACTCGCACCACTATTGGAGTATATGAGAATGTCCAGCGTCTCATGGAGGCGCCAGGTGAGCCGCGACAGTGGGTTCTCATTTTCTCGGCTGTGGGTGCGGTGGTCATGCTTGCCCTGGTGATTTGTTATCAGCGATTTTACTGGTGGCCCATTCATCCCATAGGCTATTTGACGGCCTACAGCTCGGCCATGCGGATTCTCTGGTTCAGTTTTCTAGTGGGCTGGCTCTGTAACCATTTGAGCCTGAGATACGGCGGAGTATCACTGTTCAAGAAAGTAAGATTTTTCTTCATCGGCTTGATTATAGGGGATTTTCTTATGGCGGGAACCTGGGCTATTGTGGGGCTCTTTACCTTCGCCAGCTACCAGGTACTGCCTACATAATTGACGTTAAGCGCATAGAGCATAGCGCATAGCGTGAATAAATAGAACCAGAGAGAATAGTAACGTGTCGATGCTCTTTGCGGGACTGCAACTCGTGCCAGATGACTTTATGTGGCTACCCTAAATACTCTCAACGCTTAGCGCTCTGCGCTTTGCGCTTTGCGAAGTGAAATGTACGAAGACAAAGAACTACAAGAATACCGAGACCTACTGCCACCGCCGGACCATTTTGAGGAAGGCTTTGACTGGAAGACCGTGGTCGGGGCTATTTTTATTGGCTTCCTCATGATGCCAGGCAGCATGTACTTGCAGTTGGTCATCGGCACCGGCATCGGACCGGCGGCTCGCTGGGTGACCATTATTCTCTTCGCGGAGCTGGCCAAAAGGTCTTACTCCGAACTCAAGCAGCAGGAAATTTTCCTCCTCTACTACATGGCGGGCGCTGCTCTGGCATCACCATTCCAAGGGTTGCTCTGGAATCAATATCTGGTTCAGTCGGATGCAGCAAAGATGTTGGGTCTCACCGAATTTATTCCCACCTGGGTAGCGCCGCAACCGGGCTCCGAATCGCTCTTCGAGCGCACTTTCTTTCACCGCGACTGGATGGTACCCGTCCTACTTCTTGTGGGATCGCAGATCATCCAACGTATCGACCATTTTGGTCTCGGTTACGCCCTTTACAGGATTACCTCAGATGTGGAAAAACTGCCATTCCCCATGGCACCGGTGGGGGCCTTGGGAACAATGGCGCTGGCTGAATCCACTGAAGATAAGGAGAAAAGTTGGAAGTGGCGAGTGTTCTCCATTGGCGGAGTTATAGGCTTGGCTTTCGGGACACTTTACGTACTTCTACCCGCAGTTTCAGGGTTGCTTCTAACAGAACCGATTCGTCTCATTCCCATTCCCTGGATTGAACTAACTCGCCATACCGAAGATGTACTACCGGCGGTGGCCACAGGTTTGCAGCTCGATCTAGGGCTCATATTTATTGGCATGGTCCTGCCATTTTGGGCGGTGATGGGTGGCTTGGTGGGGTTGATTATCACGGTAGCTGCTAACCCCATTCTCTACAAGCACGGTATACTCCGGCGCTGGCATCCTGGCATGGGGACTGTTGATACGGTTTTTGCCAACAACTTTGATTTCTATATGAGTTTCGGCATCGGCTTGGGTCTCGCCATTGGTCTTGTGGGCATCTGGCATGTTTTGCGTTCCTTCAGCAATAGCTCAGGAGCTCAACGCGCCAGTTTGCGTGAACTCTTTCGTCCACCACCGGGAAGGGGTGATTTTAATTTCTGGATTTCAATTGGAATCTATGTGTTTTCCACCCTGGCGTATACTGGCCTCTGTCTCTGGTTGGTGCCTAACTTTCCATGGATTTTTTTCCTTGGCTACGGGTTCATCTACACCCCTGTGATTTCCTATATCACTGCCCGTATGGAGGGCATCGCCGGGCAGTTTGTCAGCCTGCCCATGGTGCGAGAGGCGAGTTTCATAGCAGGGGCGAAATTCTTTGGCTATCAAGGGATCGAAGTCTGGTATGCCCCCATTCCCATCCACAACTACGGGGAGGCTACTGTTCAGTTTCGGAAGATTGAGCTCACCGGCACCAGCATCCGGGGTATCATCAAAGCAGAGATTGTGGTGTTTCCGGTTGTTATGGTGGCAAGTCTTCTATTCTCCCAGTTCATCTGGCGCTTGGCGCCCATACCCTCTAGTAGCTATCCTTATGCCCAAGAGCTTTGGCATCTTCAGGCCTTAAACACCCTGCTGATGCAGACCTCAACCCTGGAAGGGAATTCCCTTTTCTTTCAGGCGCTGAAAGGTAGTTACGTTTTAAGTGGCTTGGGTTTTGGTCTGGTTACCTATATGGTGCTCCTCCTGTTTGGCCTACCCATAATGCTCGTGTACGGGGTGGTTCGCGGCCTGGGCCAGTCCACTCCCCATGGCCTGATCCTGGAGGTGATTGGGGCGTTCTTGGGGCGGTTCTTTTTCCTCAAGCGTTACGGTAAAATGTGGCGCCAGTATGCGCCGGTCCTTCTGGCGGGGTTCTCCTGCGGCATGGGGCTTACCGGCATGTTCGCCATGGGAGTGACGCTCATTCTCAAATCCCTCGGTAAGTTGGTGTATTAACCGCTAAGCGCATAGCGCATAGCGCCTAGCGTTGAAAACGTTTAAGTCGTTCAAGTCGTTCAAAGCGTTCAAAGCGTTGAAGTCGTAGCTTCGCCGGTGATAGGTAATGGGTCATTGGTCATAGGTTATTACCCATCACCCATGACCGATAACC
>JBFFBS010000082.1:0-14381 GCA_041560295.1 Syntrophobacteria bacterium
CGCGGTACCGCGGGACGAGTTGCCCGGTGGCCCGCCGGCCTCGCCTGAGCGAGCAGGCTCGCGATGGCGGGCAGGCACGCCCATCTTCTTCGCGCTCGCTGCGCTTCCGCCCACGTTAAAACTTCGGCGAGACAAGCCGCTCATTCCCGCAAGCGGGTTCCCAGTTTCGCGGTCTCGCGACAGCAATTCATGAAATATCCGGGCTAGAAGAAACTGGTCTGTCCCATTTGATTAGCAAGATGTGCAATTATTAGGCCTGCAAAGGCAGGATAGCCCGAAGCCGCCAAGAATGTCAAACTGACCAGCTATTCAACATCGAAGACCTGGTCCTCAGATCTCGATCAGAGTTGAAAGGCTTTGATGGAGATTACAGTGTTCAGTTATTATGTTTCTTTTTCCTGACACCTGACACCCGAATCCTCAACAAGGTATGGGTTGCATTTTTCAGATCTTTCCGCAACTATGTTCGGCGAAGGGAGTTGTGGGATTTCGGATTGCGAATGTAAAAGCAAGGAGTCAGGAGAAAAGAGATATTCCGTTTTGTTTTTTATTCTGGATTCTGAATTCTGGCTCCTGACTACTGGATGTGAGATGTGATGATGGAAGGATAGGAACCGTGATGCAGAACATAAAAGCCGTAGGCTTCGACCTCTTCAACACTCTCATTAGCATGGAAACCATTGCCCTGAAGGACGCCATGGTCAGATTGACGACCAGCCTCAGGGAAAAGGGTTTGAAGGTCGCGCATGAATCTTTTGTTCAGGATTACCGTGAAGCTGTCCTGCAGTTTCTGCAACAAACCAAGCGAGACGGCAAAGAGAGTCATAACCGGTTCTGGATAACTGCTGCTCTAGCAAAACAGGGACTTAGCGTCTCACCCGAAGATCCCCACATTTCTGCGGCGGTGGAAAGTTATTTCTCGGCTTTTGTCCACTACACCAAGCTCATTCCAGGAACCAAAGAAATGCTTGGTATTCTACAGAAACGCTATCGCATCGGCTTGCTTTCGAATTTCACGCATCCACCTGCAGCTAAAAACATCATGTCCGAACTCGGGCTTATACCTTTTTTTGAAGTAGTGCTGATTTCAGGCGACCTCGGATACCGCAAACCGCATGGTTCGGTTTTCGAAGAACTTATTGACCAATTGGGCGTTCAGAGAGATGAGATCGCTTTCGTTGGAGATGATCCGGATGCGGATGTCGCAGGCGCTCTCGGGGCGGGCCTGCAGCCCATCTGGACTACCTATGTGCGGGACAACAATATTGCGCCTGCCCCTGGAATGCTGGGGCCGACTGATGAAGATCCAGGTCCAGAGGTGCCGAGGATTTCCAACTGGCAAGATTTGCTTACCCTGCTGAACGCCAGCTCATAACAGCTGCGGTGTGCTATCCTTCCCGGTAATCATTGACTTTCCCTGACAGGGTTGCTACCGTGGATGTGTCGCTAGGGGTGGTTGACTGAGAGCCTGGCATAGGACCAGGTAACCCTTTGCACCTGATCTGGGTAATACCAGCGTAGGGAAGCGGCAAGACCTCAGAGCATCTCGACCGCAGTCACAACTCGCTTTCAGCCAAAGACGCTCAAAATGCCGTTTTCCCACGCAGGGAAAACGGTTTTTTATATGAAACAGCATGGAGACGATTCCCTCATTCAGGTTGAAGACCTTTCAAAAGCCTTCTCCCGGGGCAGTGATACACTGCAGGTCCTCCAGCAGATCAGCCTGAGCGCTGAACCGGGAGAACTCATTGCCATCATCGGACCAAGCGGCTGTGGGAAGAGCACTTTTTTCAACATCTTGGCTGGTCTGATCTCGCCTGACGGTGGCAGCATATCTCTCAATAGCAAGAAAGTTCCTCATCTTCGAGGCAGAATGGCGTACATGCAGCAGAAAGACCTTTTGCTTCCTTGGAGAAGCACGTTGGATAACGCCATCCTGGGCATGGAGATTCAGGGAGAAGGCAAACGATTGGCACGTGAGCAGGCCCGCGATCTGCTAAAAACGTTCGGCCTGGAGGGTTTCGGAGATCTTTATCCCCAAGAGCTTTCTGGCGGCATGAGACAACGCGTCGCCTTAATGAGAACTATTCTTTGCAAGAAGGATATCTTGTTGCTTGATGAGCCGTTTGGTGCGCTGGACGCCATTACCAGAAGTATCATGCAAAAATGGTTGCTGAAGGTGTGGGGTCAATTCGAACCTTCCATTTTACTGGTTACTCACGATGTTGATGAGGCACTTATTCTAGCTGATCGGATATATGTCATGACTTCTCGACCAGCATCAATCAAGGGGTCACTCCAGATGGAGCTCCAACGGCCGAGGAAAATTACCGAAACGGAAATGGTCAACTGCAAAGAATACCTCCTTGGACTCCTGGAAGAAGAACTAACGGTCCCAGAGCCATGAAAGCTCGATTGCTAAATACTGCATTGCCTGCGGCCCTCCTAGGGATTTTGGGACTATCTTGGGAAGCTTCGGTACATTTCTTCGAGATACCATCGTACATATTGCCCGGGCCTTGGGAGATAGTGCAGGTCATGTGGCAACGCATGGATCTTCTTGCCGCTCATGGCGTTGTTACCCTGATCGAAATAGGATTGGGTTTTTTGGTGGCCCTGGTGGTGGGACTCAGCCTGGCTGTTCTCATCCACGCTTCGCGGATAATTGAGCGATCCTTCCTCCCTTTGATTATCTCGTCTCAGACAATTCCCGTGTTCGCCATTGCGCCGCTGTTGATCCTGTGGTTCGGCTACGGGATCGGATCAAAAGTAGTAATGACGGCAATTATCGTCTTTTTCCCCATTGTGATTAACACGGTGGAAGGACTCAAGGCAGCAGATCCTGACACCTTAGCCCTGCTGCAAATACTCGAAGCCTCTCCCGGGCAGGTGTTTTTCAAAGTGCGTGTGCCGCAATCACTTCCTTTTGTTTTTTCGGGAATCAAGATTGGAGTGGCCGTAAGCGTTATTGGAGCGGTTATAGGAGAGTGGGTCGGGGCTCGGGAAGGTTTAGGATATCTAATGATCCACGCAAATGCCCAGCTTCAAGTGGATCTCGTGTTTGCTTCGATCTTCTGGCTGTCCATTTTGGGAATGGGCTTATATGGCATTGTGGTGGTGGTGGAGCGTTTGCTCGTTCCCTGGCGACATGGTGGATCAAACAAGTGAATATTCGGGTCCACGCTATTAAAAATCACTAGTGGCAGGGAGAAGGGGAAAAGCAATGATATACCGAATAAAGACAATAGTGGTATTGCTTTGCAGTCTAGCCTTTTTCTGCGGGTTGGTGGAAAATGCTGGGACGGCAGATAAGGTGAGTTGCATGTTGGACTGGTTTCCTAATCCAGACCATGCGCCGGTGTATGTGGCCAAAGCGAAGGGTTTTTTTGCAGAACAAGGTTTGGACGTGGATATCATGGTACCAGCCGACCCCAACGACCCGCTGAAACTGGTTGCCGCCGGCAAGATCAATTTTGCCATTAGCTATCAACCGAGCGTAATAACGGCACGTTCAGAAGGGTTGCCGGTTGTTTCCATCGGTGCTCTCGTCCAACATCCCTTGAGCAGCATCCTCTATTTAAAATCATCTGGCTTCAAGACTCCAGCCGATCTCAAAGGCAAGCGAATCGGATATTCGGTTGAGCCACTTTACCGGGTGCTTTTTGAGGCCGTGGCTGAAGCAGCTGGTCTCCAAACATCTGATTATGATATTTACCGGGTAGGATTCAACCTGGCGCCCTCCCTTTTAAGCGGCAAGGTGGACGCTGCCGTGGGAGCTTTTAGAAACTACGAGGCCATACAAATTGAGCTGGAGGGCAGAGAAGTGGGTATTTTCCCCCTGGAAGAGCACGGGGTTCCTGACTTCTATGAGTTGGTTATCATAACTCACTCCAAAGAGATAGAGACTCGTCCCAAAAGAGTAATGGCCTTTATGAGCGGGTTGACCAGAGGAATCCAGCAAACCGTCAGTGAGCCGAAGGCAAGCCTGGAGACTTTTTTGAGACTCCACCCGGATCTGAGGGACGAACTCAATCGCAGGGCCTACCAGGCCACACTTCCTTTTTTCAGAGGGAGCCCGAAACAGGAACCATCACGCTGGGTAGAGATGCAAAATTTTATGCTTGATAGAGGCCTTATTAAGCGAGTTACGCCGGTGGAGGAGATGATCTGGATCGGGAAATAAAGAATCCGGGCCTAGAGGGAATGGCTCAAAGCACAGGGCCTGTGTTAGCTAGCAGCAGACAGCCGATGCAACTAGACACTAGGAACTAGGCACTAGGCACAGCGGGGCGACGCGGAGAGACGGAGAGACGGAGAAACGGCGAGACGGCATTAGATGGTAGAGGTCAGACGGTAGAGTACAGAGGACATAGGGTAAAGATCCGAGGTCACGTCTAATAATTTCTAAATCCGCAATCCGCAATCCGAAATATTCTAGCCCCATGCCCTGAGCCTTACGCCTTGCGCCTTACGCCTCAAACGAAGGAGTCAGTTATGCAAACGTATGATATCGGTCTGGTTCCTGGACCTGTTTCCGTACCGCCGGAGTTGCGAGCTGTTTACCAGATTAACTATGGCAGTGCGGATATGGAGGACGAATTTCTTAGATTATATCAAAGATGCGAGACCCATCTGGGGAAGATCCTGGCCACCAGAAACCGGGTAGTGATCAAAACTGGTGAGGGCATGATAGCTCTCTGGAGCGGACTGAAGAGCGTGCTTCAACCTGGAGACAAGGTGCTGGCTGTGGCAAATGGCGTTTTTGGCTATGGTATCGGCGACATGGCCCAGCAGCTAGGAATGGAAGTCGAGGTGGTTGGTTTTGGCCATGATGAGGTGCCGGATCCACAGCAGGTGCGAGAGGTCGCAAAGCGCTTTCGTCCCAGACTGGTGACCGCTGTTCACTGCGAGACCCCCAGCGGCACGCTTGCTCCATTGCAGGTTATTGGAGAGGTTTGTCAGGAGGTGGAGGCACTTTTCTATGTGGACTTCGTCTCCAGTGGCGGCGGAGTGGAAGTGCTGGTGGACGACTGGCATATTGATCTTGGCTTGCTTGGTAGCCAAAAGGTTCTGAGTCTACCTCCGGATCTGGCCATGGTTACAGTGAGCGAACGTGCCTGGGCAGCCGTTGAGGAGGTAGCTTACGTGGGCTATGACTCCCTGGCTCCCTGGAAAACCGTGGTCACAGATGGGCACTTTCCTTACACGCATAACTGGCACGGTATGGCCGGTTTACTCATGGCCACCAGGCTGATTTTAAATGAGGGGTTAGCAGTGGCATTTAGACGTCACGCGGATGTGGCGGCTTATTGTCGGGGTCGGATGCAGGCCATGGGGATTGCGCTCTATCCTGTAAGTGAAGAGATCTGTTCGCCCACGGTCACGGCTGCCAAAATCCCGGCAGGTTGGTCCTGGGAAGATCTGGATCAAGAATTGCGCGCTAGGGGATTGGTGGTTGGTGGCAGCTACGGCTCGCTTGCAGGCAAGGTCTTTAGGATCGGTCACATGGGTAGCCAGGCAAAACGCGATCTGGTGGAACGGGGACTGGATGTATTGGAAGAGGTCTTGCAGAGTAAATAAGAAAACCGGGTCCAATGGACCCAGCTTAGCGCCAGCTCCTGAAGGAGCTTTTGACATCTTTTCTTATCTTTTTTTCCTGACACCTGAAACCCTGAGGTTTCTTCTCTGGAGTCCCCACCCTCCGGGCTAAGGCCCATCTGAGTTTTTTTCCTTGCACATGCCGCATGGTTCCTGTGAAAATAGACTGCTCCAATTCTGGCATTCGATTCTCAGTGAAAAGGTAGCAGTTTATGGCGCGATCAGATGCTAATGACCTGAAGCAGTATCTTGGATTGATACTGCTCTGTCTTGTGCTCTACCTACCTGGGCTGACGACGTTACCCCCGGTGGATCGAGACGAGGCACGATTCGTTCAGGCTACACGTCAAATGCTGGAGAGCGAGGATTTCGTGCAGATCCGTTTTCAAAACAAGCCTCGCCACAAGAAACCGATTGGCATCTATTGGCTCCAGGCGGCAGCGGTAAAGATGTCGGGGTACTCCCGGACAAACCAAGTTTGGCCCTATCGACTGCCTTCCCTGCTGGGAGCGTTGGCGGCGGTGCTACTCACATTTGGTTTGGGCAAGAGCCTCTTTGATCGGAAGACCGGCCTGTTGGCTGGAATTCTCACGGCGGGTTCTCTTCTTTTGGTGGTGGAAGCGCATCTGGCCACCACAGACGCAGCCCTGCTCGCCACAGTGGTGGCAGCGCAGGGATCGCTGGCAAACCTTTATGTTAGAACTCGACGTGGCGAGGCTGTTGGCTGGGGGATGCCCATACTCTTTTGGGCGGCTCAAGGAATCGGCATCCTGATCAAAGGACCAATAACGCCCATGGTCAGCTTGATTACCATCCTTACTCTCATAGCTGTGGATCGGCAGGTATCAATCTTCCGCGGTTTACGGTTGCCCTTGGGGATTCCATTGGTAGCCATAATAGTCTGCCCGTGGGCAATCGCTATCACCCTGGCTACCGACGGCGCGTTTTTTAGTGACGCACTCCGGTCGGATCTTTTGCCAAAGTTAATTTCCGGACACGAATCACACGGGTTTCTCCCTGGCTACTATCTGCTGCTGGTTGCCCTGACATTCTGGCCGGGATCGCTGTTTCTGGGGCCGGCATTGCGCCAGGCTTGGAAACGACGCTCTTGGGTGGAAGAACGCTTTTGTCTGGCGTGGGTAATCCCTGTCTGGTTGGTGTTCGAACTGATTCCCACGAAACTGCCGCATTACATCCTGCCGATATTTCCCGCACTGTCCTTGATCACAGCACGCTTACTCCTTACTGGGAGAAAAGATGCATGGGACTTATCGCGTTGGGGACTTGCTCGATTTGGCTTTGTCCTCTGGATATTGGTAAGCGTAATCCTGGGAGCTGCAGTCGTGGCATTCCCGGTTTACATCGACGGCCGTTTTGATATGCTCACGATCTGGCCTGCCTTGGCAACCGTTCTTATGCTGGTTTTGCCTGCTTGGTACGCTTTTCGTAATCGTTTGGTTGAGGCGGCCATTGCTGCCGTGATCCTGGCTGCTCTCATCCTAGCTCCAACGTTACATGTTATCATGCCCAATGCCGAAGGGCTCTGGCTGAGTCGGAGCGTGGCGAAAGCTGTTGAGCGCTATGGCGAGTCAGTCAGTGGTTTATTACCAGTTGTTGCCGCCGCCGGATACCATGAACCCAGTCTCGTCTTCCTCTGTGGTACTGATACCAAACTGGTGAATGCGGTGCAGGCAGCGGTACACCTCCGGCAAAATCCGAACGGGTTGGCTCTTGTGAGCAAACGGAAAGATGATCTCTTTCAGAAAACACTTTCCAGCTCTAAAGGGTCAGCTCAAGTCCTGGAGACGATAAAGGGGTTTAACTACACAAAAGGGAAACGGCTGACCTTGAATCTCTACGGCAGGCCCAAAAAGAGTAAACGGTAAATGGTAAGCGGTGAACAGTCGCGGAGGCAGCGCTTAATTGGTTTACCGTTCACCGCACGCTTTGCACTCTGCGCTTAGCGCTTTACATCATTAGGCATATGGAGCAGATAAGTTTTCTTTCAGTGTTTTTGCCTTGTGCCCTGTGCCTTGAGCCTTGAGCCGCTCCCTTAAGAACACGGATAATCACACATCGACAACATCGACCGCAGATTACATGAATAACAATACTCAGCATCAGATTTCGAGCAAACGGGTTGTAAAAATAATAGTAATTTCGTTTCCAATTGTAGTGTTGTTTTGTGTTGCCGGTTATTTTTTCTTTGACTTGCCCGTAGCTCAATACTGTAAATCAATTTTTTCTAACAACAAAATCAGGAGAATCCTCAAAGATATCTCTAAACTGGGAATAGCAACATTTTACCTCATTTGTTCAGCTGTAATTTTTCTGTTTTTCAGATTTATAAGGAAAAGAAAAATATGGTCGAATAGAGCTTTATTTGTGTTCTTATCCATTTCGTTGTCGGGCATGCTGGTACTTATAACTAAATTCATTTTTGGAAGATACCGACCAAAAATGTTTTTTGAAGAGCAATTATATGGTTTTGATTTTTTTCAGTTGAAAGGAAAAATAACTTCCTTTCCCTCCGGTCATGCCAGCACCATCGTTGCCTTGATGCTATCGCTCTATTTCATCAATCCTAAATACAGAGTGATTTATTTTATAATTGCATTTGTAGTTGTTATCAGTAGAGTGCTTGTATGCCACCATTACCTAACTGACGTGGTTGTCGGTTCTTATGTGGCCGCAATTACCACCCTGTGTCTTAAACAATTTCTGGACAAGAGTGGGGTTCCGGTTCAAGAATAGAAAGACTCTTTGATTAGAGTCAGATTGAAGATTTCAGATTTCAAATTGTAGATTTGCAGAGGCATAGAGCATAGAGCATGGAGAAAATCCGAAATCCGAATATCGAAATCCGAAACAAATTCAAAATCCGAATTTTCCAATGTCCCAAACAAAAACTTGAGAACGAATTTTAGTCTTTCCCGTTTTGGTCATTTGAATTTTGATGATTCGGATTTGTTTCGTGCTTCGTGCTTAGGATTTCGAATTTGATAATCAGGTGCCCCTGCCTGCCAAGAGTGATCAGCAGGCCAGTATCCAGCATCCAGTATCTAGTATCCAGGTATCTAGCATCTAGTATCAAGTATCCATAAATCTAGGTAGTAGAGATGGATCTTTCAGTAGTGGTTCCGGTCAAGAACGAAGAGAAAAACATTGACTCTCTGGTGGATGAAATATGCTCTGCTCTTGATGGTTTTTGCCAGTATGAAATTGTTTACGTAGACGATGGGAGTTTGGATGAAACCTGGGAACGTCTTGTCGCCTTGAGCCAAGGATTATCTCAGCTCAAAATCATTCGTCACCGGAAAAGCTATGGTCAGAGCAATGCCATCCATACAGGAGTCAAAGCGGCACGTTCTTCTTTGATAGTCACTCTGGACGGTGACGGACAGAACGATCCGGCTGACATCCCAAGGTTAGTGGAGGTTTTCAATGCACCGAACAATCCGCCTGACTTGCAGTTAGTTAGCGGCCATCGTCGAAAGCGCATGGACAGCTGGGTGAAGCGCGTGTCGGCACGAGTGGCCAACGGGGTCAGAGGGTATCTGCTCAAGGATCGTACCCCGGACACAGGCTGCGGACTCAAGCTGTTTCCCCGGGAAATCTTTCTGGGGTTACCCTTTTTTGATCATATGCATCGTTTTCTCCCCGCACTTATTCTGCGAAGCGGCGGGGCTATAGTCTCAGTGGAAGTAAACCATCGACCACGCAAGTATGGCCGGAGTCACTACGGTATTTGGGATCGGCTCTGGGTGGGTCTTGTGGATCTATGCGGGGTCATGTGGCTGCAACGAAGGAGCAAGGTCGCTGAGATCGAGGAGGTAATAAACTTTGAGAATTGATACCGTCTGGTTGATTATAGGGTTTGTGGGGCAGGCAGCTTTTGGCATGCGTTTTTTGGTTCAGTGGCTTTACAGCGAAAAGTACGGTCGCAGCTTGATCCCAGTTGCCTTCTGGTATCTGAGCCTCGCCGGTGGAGTCATTTTATTCAGTTACGCCGTACACAGGCGTGATCCGGTATTTATCTTGGGACAGTGTACCGGCGTTTTCATCTATAGCCGCAATCTTCATTTGATCTACAGAGAGCGTAGGCAAAAGGTCAATACTGAGTAAGGAGCATGGAGCATAGAGCATGGAGCATGAAGATAAATCCGAAATCCGAATATCGAAACTGGGGCCCCGCCCGCAGGGTGGGGACTGCGCAAGAGAAATCCGAAACAAATTCAAATTTTCAAAATCCGAATGATAAAAACTTGCAGCTGCGAGGACCGCGTCTTCATTGTTTAGAGCATTGGAGCATTAGAATTTCGGATTTGTTTCGTGCTTCGTGCTTCGTATTTCGAATTTGATATTCAGCCTCCCGTCTATCCTCTGTCCACTGCCCTCCGACCCCATGCACTTTGAGCTCCGGTATTTGCTTACCAGTAGGGATGTCTGTAACGGTACGGACGCCTGTACCTCGGATAGTACCATGGATCATAATAAGGGTAATAAGGCCCGATATACTCACCTTCCTTGGACCAGAGATGAATCTCCATGGCCTCTATGACAGGATATACATAGGTGAGATTTCCTAATTTCCTCTCCTGATTTCCAATGACCTTGCCACCAACGGTAATCCTTCGCTCTTTGCCATAAATCACCGGATCCAAGAACTCGCTACTCGAAACCATAAAACGTCCTTCGGAGAGGTCCGATGATTTCGGTCTGTTCTGGGAATCCAGTGGTGCCTGCAACACGGTAATCTGAGAGCCATCCGTTTCATTTACTGTTTCCAGGATGTATCCCCCAACAATTACAACTCTGCCTTTATAGCCATCAGTTTGCTTCAGGAGTGCTTCAAAGGGGACTGGTTCTCCGGCCTCTTCCCGCACCTTCTTGGAAATGGCAGGAGCACAGGCAGTAAATCCACCCAGAAGAAAGAACGACAAGATCAATCCAATAACTAAGATGTGAAGTCTGCCCATTATATTTGCCCTATCAAGATTGAATCCTTGTTAACGTCCCACCCAGCAATTATACATGACTCCCCATTGTATCTGCCAGCAAGAACCATCCACTCGGCAGCAAACACTCTAGAGATTTGATATTCAGCCCCCCCTCTGTCCTCTGTCGTCTGACTTCTGACCTCTCATCCCCGTCTCGCCGTTTCTCCCCGTCCCCGTGTCGTCCCGCTGTGCCTAGTGCCTAGTGCTTAGTCCCTAGTTTTACTCTATCCCCTCATTTGACTCTCCCATCTCCGATGGTTAACTTCTGCCTGAAAGTCACAGCAATGCAGTAGGATTTACGGAAACGTAAAAGAGCAAGTGAGGAGGATATAATGTTCACACTTCCCGATTTACCATATGACTTCAACGCACTTGAACCATATATCGATGCCCGGACCATGGAAATTCACCATGGCAAGCATCACCAAGCATACATTGATAATTTGAACAAGGCCTTGGAAAAAGCTCCGGCTTTGCAGGGAAAAACCCTTGAGGAAATTGTTGCTAACCTTGACAGCGCACCTGAGGAGGTGCGTGCAGCCATGCGCAATCATGGTGGAGGGCACTACAACCACAGTTTATTCTGGAAGATTATGTCAGCCAATGGCAGTGGTCAGCCCACCGGCGCCCTGTTGGACAGAATGAACTCTTCCTTTGGCAGCTTTGATGCGTTCAAGGAGAAATATGCTCAAGCTGCAATCACGCGCTTCGGCAGTGGTTGGGGCTGGCTGAGTGTGGATTCTGCCGGTGGCCTAATTGTTCACAGCACAGCGAATCAGGACACTCCTCTAATGGAAGGACTCACACCGATTCTCGGCATCGATGTCTGGGAGCATGCCTACTATCTGCTTTATCAGAATCGCCGTCCGGAGTATGTAGAGAATTTCTGGAATGTGATTAACTGGGAGCAGGTGGCTGAAAATCTGAAGGCAGCACGTTAAAAAAATCATGGAGCCAGCCCTTGACATTTGACATTTTCGATGTCCAATGTCGGCTGGCCCATATCATCTGTCCCGAAAGTCACAACAATATATAGTGGCAAGATCGAGAATCGCAGAGTGTAGATTAAAGTATGTAATCCACATTTCACGAGGGTCAGTTTGGACTTCAGTTGAACACACTTACGGTGAGCAATGGAATCATGCAGGTATGATTAGCATATCTTAAACTTTGACGCATGGTCAGGACTAAACATATATAGCTGAGATCGCAAGTTATTGGTCATTGGTATTTAGCACCACATATAGAGGCAGAGTTTCGGTTGAGAGTGTCAAGACGCGACTCGATTTTCTCATTTTCAAGGATTTTCTAGCAGATCTCAAGAGCAATCAAGGTAACGTCATCATGAGTTAGACCTTTCTTCGTATGTTGATGCACCGCTCTGAGGACTGCCGATTTGAGTTCAGAAAGAGGGGCTTTCGTATTTGCATCAAGAACATCTTTGAGGCGAGCATAACCAAAGACATCACCCTCGGGGCTGGGTGCTTCCGTGATGCCATCGGTATAGACAAAGAGCCGGTCCCCTGGGGCCAACGGAATCGTCAATTGCCCATAGAGTGTATCCGTAGCGACAGCAAGGGGTATGTTCATGGGAGGACCCTCGCTCTGAACGTAGCGAACTAGCGGCCTGGCAAAGGACCAAACCCTGTCGGTCGTGCGCCTGTATAGCACAGGGGGGTGTCCGGCATAAGAGACGCTCGCTTCACTCTCTCTACTGTAGTAAGCGACAACTGCCGCTGTAGTCATGGCATCCAGGCTTCGGCTGCTAACTAGTTGGTTAACCTCGCCCAGGATGGTTAGACTATTCAGATCTCAGATGTGAGCTCTTAGGGAATCGTATACGTACTGGCTCACTTCCGAGACGGCCTCCCCGTGGCCGACAACATCCGCGACAGCTAGTCGAGTAATTATGTCACCTTTACATACTCCAAAGTAGTAGATGTCTCCACCCTTGCCCCCTTCACAACAGGCTGCAGAGTAGATAGAGCCCTTGACCTTTCCGGCAGTGATCTCTATATCGCGATTACGGATGCCTCCCCAAATTCCTTTACACTCGAGCCTTGGAGGCGACTCAACCTTCGCGACTTTTGGATCTTCCTCGTACATAGGTCCGCTCCTTTCCAAAGGTGTATTATCGCATTATTAAGAAACCGGCTGGGCACCAGTGCTCACCCACATGAACCTGCTACCTTGCCATGGACGCGCACGGCGTCCCCTCACTCTACCCTCACCCATACCAAGGCTTTTCATCTGGCTCGACTCGAAGGCCATCCATAAGCTTGTTGAAACCACTGAACAGATCTACCACCGCCATTACTTCCAGAACGCCCTCGTCATCTAGACCCAACTTCCGCACCGCGGAAGTATGGACGTTCAGTCAGTACTCGCACCCCATTACCGCAGATACTGCTACAGCAATGATCTCCTTTGTCATCCGGTCGAGTTTCCCTGGTTCCACCATTATGGCTTTAACCTTTTCCCAGTTCGCATCGAGGAAACTAGGCTTTCCGGCCATTGCCTTGTACATATTCGGAACGAAGTCGATCCCAAGGGTACTCTTGATGTCTTCGTAAACCTCTTTGGCCTTACCTTCTACCTCTTCCTCCGAGATAAGCTTTACCGATGCCATGATCTTTTCCTCCCCTTTGCCAAGGTGGTCTGACTAAGCCAATATACTGAAAGAACAAAGAAAGAATCCTGCCTCAAAGATTAACCCACGGCAAAGAATTCTCATTCTGATGAACAAGCGGAATTATTTTGTCTAGTTCTAGCGATATATTACAAGGCAGGTTAAGTGACGGTTTAACGGTCATAATACCTTCGGATCTCATGCCTTGGAACACTTTGCAAGAAGTAGATTTGACTGAATCATGGATAGTTTGGACTGCGGCTTCGCAGCCCAGTACCACCAGAGCTTCATATTTCCTTGCATGTTCCGATAGCTTTTTTCGACGCCTTGAAGTCCACATACAAACAACAAATTGGTGGAGCAATTTACTCTTAAAAACATCTGTTTTGACTCCCTTTTTTTCTAAATTAGATTTAATAGTTTCTATGAGTTGTTCATAAGAAGCTGTCTCTAAAAATCTCCGGAAGAACTCAAAATAGGGTTTATTTCTTCTCACGGCCAAACTGGCAGCTGGACAGAATCGGCAGGGGACAATCAAAACAGATTCGAATTTTTCAAGTTCAGGAAACTCATCTATGTCTTTTAAATAGACTGGCATTTGTCACCTCCTATTATTCCCTCAAACATCGTCCATTTCGTTAGTGCCTTTCACACTTAAGACGCAGGAAAATAGCAAAAGGTTACCTGTCGCAGAAAAAAGGTTCGGTTTTTTCTATGGCTGGTCCGCAAGGGTGGGAGCCAATTGTAGATTACATCCCTTAATTTATACTTCACACTACAGAGTATTCACCCCAAATTATGCTAGCTGGATCTCAAGTAGGAAAAGTGTGGATTAAAGTATGATATGTTCAGTCAGTCAAAAATACCAACGGAGCTGTTTGCCCCGTCGGCTTGCAGCGAGTGGTTATGCCACTACCTCTTAATCTCTGACGAGAGTCTTTACTCTCAGACCAATGGCAATGGGATCGGCTTCCTTTGCTATACAGACAGACACATGGCCCCAGGCAGTAGGCAAGATAAACTGAAAGAAGTTACCGTATTTGACCACCAGGTATTCCAGACCACCGCAGTCTATGTTGCCGCGTTGAGTAGCAAGCTTGAGAAGGGTTGGGTTCACCAACAGTTCTTCATAGCGATCCGAGTCAGAACTACTC
>JBFFBS010000083.1:0-14108 GCA_041560295.1 Syntrophobacteria bacterium
GCTGCCTTGGCCACAGCCTCAACCTGATCGGCCCTGGCCTTTATTTCCAACAAGCAGCCGTCTTTTTCATAATCCCGCGGGACCATGTCCCCCGGTTCAACGACCTTTGACAATTCTTCTTTTAAATCTTCTAAGGACATTTCGTTTTTCACCTTTGGTGATTAAGTCCTCTAAAGCCAGAAATCCCTGAATTAACCCCTCGGGTCGAGGTGGGCACCCGGGCACGTAAACGTCAACCGGTACGATCAGGTCGGCCCCAGGCACAATGGCATATTGACCGTCATACTCGAACGGCCCTCCGGAAATTGCGCAATTGCCCATGGCAATACACCACTTGGGCGCTGGCATCTGCTCCCAAAGAGTCACTATGGTCGGAGCCATTTTCTTGGCGATGGTGCCTGCTACGATCATCAAATCCGACTGCCGGGGCGAAGGGCGAAAGACCCCAGCTCCAAAGCGATCCAAGTCAAAACGGCTGGCCCCTGCCGCCATCATCTCGATGGCACAACAGGCCAGACCAAAGGTCATGGGCCAGAGGGAATTGGCCCTACACAAGTTGAGTACCTCCTCTACGACCGCGAGTTGCACGCGGGCGCCGGGGGCTATCTCCTTTTCTGCCAAGTGAAAACTCCTTTACGCCAAGCGTAGACAATGGCCAGGGACAGAATACCGATGAAGATAACAATCTCGATAAAGTCGCGAGCGAGAAATCCTTTGTCGTATGCCAAAGCTACGGGAAAGAGGTAGAGAACGTCCACGTCGAAGGCAAGAAAGATGAGGGCGTAGATATAATAGGCAACGCTGAACTGTATCCAAGCGCTGCCAACTGCGGGCATGCCGCTCTCATAGGTCTCTGCCCGCTTAACCCCTACGCTCCGGCCGCCAATCAACCAGGAAGCAATGATCGGCGATACCGCGAAAAGCACAGCGGCCAACAAGAACACACCCACGTAAAGAAAGTCATGCAAGGCTTGTGCGGTCATAAAAATACTCTCAACTCTTTGGTGGACAAGGCCAGCGGTAAGCCTTACAGCCGCAAATGTTGCCACTTTGTTCTATGAACGAGAATGAGGTGGGAGCAAAACACTTGGTGATGGTTATCACAAACGAGGTGTTTTGTAACAGATATGGCTACGAGCGTCAAGGGAAAAGAGCAATTTTCTCAGGGATCAAAGAAATATCTGTGCCAGAGCTTTTCCTCTCTTGAGCTACTCGTGTCGAAGCACAGCCGTTCGGGCCCTGTTCACAGAGTTTTTTTGGGCCCAGATGGGGTTGGTCATGCTGATGGGACTCACTTTTGAAACCATAGAAAAAAATGGGGTACCTTCTGATGAAATTCCTCTTGTACAATGAATTGAAAAAGGTTATACTCCCTCGCTGGAAAAAAGGATATTATTCACAATCTGACAAGAGTCCATAGAGCACAAGCTGATTTTTGGTCGATTGTGAACCCGGTCTGTTCAAATGGTCAGCGGTTTCAACCCACTCATTCCAGCCGACAAGGAGCACAAAATGGCCGGTCCGACACCTGGGCAAAGCACCAGATCAGATGATCCTTTCAGGATGTACGCCTCGCCTGTAGGCGCTGGTTTTTTGCAAAAAGCTAATAAGATTTTTGAAGATTTTCCCGTCTCCAAATACGTTCTTTTCTTCGTGATTTTTTCCATTGAAGTAATCATCGTTTTCTGGGCCGCTCTCTACCTTACTTCCTGAGTAGCTCTGGCCCCGATGAATACAGTACGAAACATACTCCTTAATCGATGAGGGATGAAGACCGTAGCTCATCACAGTAAGTCCTAAAATTCACAAAGCTAATGACTCTTAAAATAATGTATGCTATATGTACAAATCCAACTTTCCTACCTGTGGCCGTGCAGGCCAGAAAAGCCGGATGGAATTTCTGCAGCAACGCGTGGGGATCTTCCACATGATGCTGAAGATTGTCTTATGACCCGAAGCACTCACTAGACTAGAAGAGGGAATTCATGAAGGAGAAAATCCAACTAACCATCAACGGGCAGGTTGTAGAGGCCGACGCAGGAAGCACCGTTTTGCAGGTCGCCAGGCAAAACGACATTTACATTCCTACGCTCTGCTACAACGAAGTCCTGAAACCCATAGAAAGTTGTCGCCTCTGCGTGGTTCAGGTGGAAGGCGAACCACACTTCCAGGCCTCCTGCGGCACTGAAGTCCAAGAAGGCATGGTGGTAACCACCGACTCGGAGGAGATTCAGCAGACTCGCAAGCTCATGCTCGAACTCCTCCTCAAGGAGCACTACGGTGACTGCATTGCCCCCTGTCAACTGACCTGTCCTGCCGGCATCGACATTCAGGGATATATCGCCCTCATCTCCCAGGGACAGTACATTGAGGCGCTCAAGCTCATTCGGGAGCGGTTGCCCATGCCACTCACCATTGGTCGGGTCTGCCCTCATTTCTGCGAATACAAATGCAACCGCAACTTGGTGGAAGAACCCATCAACATCAATCATCTCAAGCGTTTTGTAGCCGACTACGAGATGCACTCAGGAAAACGAAACCCTCCCCCTCTGGCAGAGTTCTCTGGACGCAAAGTGGCCATCATAGGTGGTGGGCCTGCCGGCCTTTCCGCAGCCCATTATCTCCGTCGCCTGGGACATGGTAGCACCATTTTTGATGCCATGCCCGCGCTCGGTGGCATGCTCCGCTACGGTATTCCCGAATATCGTTTACCCAAGAAGATCCTGGATTGGGAGATTGACGGTATTCTGGAGTTGGGCAACATTGAGGTCAAACTGGGAGTCAAGTGGGGAGAAGACTTCACCATAGAATCCCTGAGACAGGAAGGCTATGACGCCTTTCTCCTAGCCATCGGCGCTTGGGATACACGCAAACTAGGCATTGTGGGTGAAGATCTCCAGGGTGTTTGGTCTGGTGTGGACTTTCTAGTTGATCTTACCCTAGAGAAGCCAATTGAAATGGGCAAGAACATAGCTATTATCGGCGGTGGGAATGTTGCCATCGACGCAGCCCGCAATAGTGTACGCATGGGTGCAGATACGGTAACCATAATTTACAGACGCTCCCGTGATGAGATGCCCGCCAGCCCCGAAGAGATCCATGGTGCAGAGGAAGAGGGAGTCCAGTTTCATTTCTTGGCCGCACCTGTCCGGCTCTTTGGCAGCAATGGCAAGGTGGAAAAACTGGAGTATGTGAAGATGGAGCTGGGTGAGCCGGACGCCAGCGGCAGGCGTCGACCGGTACCCATGGAAGGTTCTGAGACTTTAATCCCCGTTGATATGGTGATCGCCGCCATTGGTCAATTCCCTAATCTTTCCCCGGTGGAAGCCGACAAAGCGGTGGAGGGAATTCCCACCACCCGCTGGAATACCTTCGGTGCTGATCCGGACAGTTTATACACCGGTCTAGACGGTGTTTTCACCGGCGGTGACGTCTATCGTGGTCCTGAAACCGTGGTGGGAGCTCTGGCTGACGGTCGCAAGGTGGCAATGGCCATCCACCTCTACCTACGTGACAAGGAGGTGCATGGCGAAGCCAAGCCATTTAACATCTTGAAAGGGGATCTGGAAGCCATTGAGAAGGAACAGTTTACTACCAAGGTTACCTCAGCCTCCCGTGAGCTCATGCCCGAACTGGAGCCAAATGTACGCATCAAAAGCAACGACCAGATCGAGTTGGGTCTCTCTGAGAAAGGCGCCTTGAGAGAAGCTGATCGCTGTCTTTCCTGTGGGTGCATGGATGCTTTCGACTGCAGACTTCGCAGGTTCGCCTTTGAGTTCGGGGTGGAAACCACCACCCGTCTCCTACCTCAGATAGCTTTTGACGAAATCTCAACTCGCGACTCCCACCAGTTCATTGCTTTGGATCCCAACAAATGCATTCGCTGTCGACAGTGCTACGAAGCGTGCTCCTACTTCCAATGTTCTGATGCCATTGACTTTGAAGATACTCCCAATCTCAACACCAACTGTGTCTCGTGCGGCCTGTGTCTGGATCTGTGTCCAACCGGGGCCCTGGAGGAACGAATCACTGAGGGTAAACCCGGTCCATTCCATTATGAACAGGTGGAGACCTTCTGCCCCCACTGCGGCTGTGGTTGCAATCTGGTGCTGAACATCAAGGGAGATACGCTCTTTACTGTGACCACTCGAACCACAGCAGCGCCAAGTTATGGGCACACCTGCCGTGAGGGCCGGTTTGACAGCTTTGACTATCTGTCGAGCCCTGAACGGCTCAAGGCTCCCCTGGTAAAAAAAGACGGCAAACTGGTGGAGGCTAGCTGGGATGAGGCCTTGGAGCTGGTGGCCACTGAATTTAAGCGACTGCACCAGGAGCACGGTCCACATTCTTTAGCAGCAATAGGTTCCCCGCGAGCCACCAACGAGGCCAATTACTTGCTGCAAAAAATCTTTCGCGCTCAACTGGGATGCAACAACCTGGATTATCCGGGAGGCCAATCTCAGCAGGCCACTTTGACAGGTCTCGCCAAAACGCTGGGCACAGGAGCCATGACCAGTTCTTTGGGTGAGATTGAAAAGGCGGAGGTCATCTTCGCACTGGGCAACCAGATCGAAGAAAATAATCCCATAGTTGCCACAGCCCTGCGGAGAGCCAATCGGACCCTCGGGAACCGACTCATTACCGTAAGCTCCACTGAAGTAGAGCTGGGTAAATTTGCCGAACCTGCATTTATCATTCCCAAAGAACACCAACTCGACTTTCTCCAAAGTCTTATCAAACTGCTGCTGGAACTGAAACTCTATGATAAGGACTTTGTGGCTGCCAATACAACCGGTATCGAGACCCTGGAAAAATCCCTGACCCAGGTGGACCACCTGGAAACAGTGGCTCGAGCCGACATCCTGCCGAGCACTTTTGAGGAGCTCGCCCGAGCCCTTGCAGCCGCTACTTCTGTCGCCTTTGTCTACTCAGAAGATCTTACTGCGGATGCGAGCGGTGGTAGGAAGGTCGAGGCCATAGCTAACGTGGCTATGCTCACCGGCCGGTTGGGGCAGCCACAGAGCGGAATCTATCCGTTGTATCGTCACATCAATTCACAAGGCGCTATGGATATGGGAATGAGTCCCTCGTGCTATCCTGGCCATGTAAACGTATCAGATCTGAAAGGCAATGATCGCTTCAGCAATGTATGGACCGGTCAGTTACCTGATAGCCCGGGTTTTAGTTACAGAGATACAATTGAAGCCGCTCATCAGCAGAAAGTTAAGGGCCTCTTTCTCATGGGAGAAAACCCCATCGCCACCGAACCTGAAAGGGAAAAAATCCAGGAGGCCCTGAAACAGGTTGAATTTCTCGTTGTCCAGGACATGTTCCTTACTCAGAGCGGTGACCTGGCGGATGTGGTTCTGCCTTCCACGGGATTTACAGAGCAAGAGGGCACTCTTACGAACACAGAGCGAAGAATCCAGAAACTCAGGCCAGCTCTGACTGCGGTTGATGGTCCGCGCCCCGACTGGCGCATTCTCGCCGACCTTCTCAACCGGTTAGATCCTGGAACCTCATACACTGATGCCCAGTCTGTTTATCAGGAAATTATCACGGTGGTGCCGTTCTACGAAGGACTAACGTATGACCGCCTGGAAGAAAGCGGCCTGCAGTGGCCTTACCAAGAGAACGACTCCAGCGGCCTGCTAACCTTGGACAATTTCAAGAAGCCTTTAAAGTTTGCAGTTGGTGATTGATTACTGCGCTCGTCTTGACCGTGGGGGTGTTTGGGCAACATTCAACGGACCACAGACGCAGGTGCATTTTCCTGTTGAATTTTTCTAACTATTACGCTATATAATGGAATCTGACGAAATGTGTAGCGAGGTAAGGATGATAGTAACTCGGCAGTGGGACGGTCTACTTAGCCTGGGGCTTTTGCTCCTTCTGGGCCTTTTGTGCCTGTGCGGCCCGCCCATTGCCTTTGATGGTCGCTGACCACCTACTCGTCGACAATACTAAAGGCCATGGGCGGAAAGCTCATGGCCTTTTTTAATTGTGTGGAGTACTGGATTTAAGTGAGAATCTTAGGTGTCGGGTGTCAGGTTTCAGGTGTCAGGAAAAACAATGTTAGAGGTAGAGCGCATCACCTACACATCACCTGATCGCAAGCACAGCTTGGTCCGACTTAAGTTTGAAATTTATAATATGCAATCCGATATCCGAAATCCGAAATCTAAAATCGGAAGGAGGTGGTGAGCATGGGGCTGGCTCTTGCAGCGAACGAAGCAACGGATGAATCTGACCTTCCTCTAACCCCTTCTATTATTGGAGGCAATCATGACAACAAGGAAGATAACCATTTTCGACACCACTTTGAGAGACGGGGAGCAGGTACCCGGGGCCAAACTCAACGCCAAGCAAAAGTTGGAAATCGCCCTCCAACTGGAAAGACTCGGCGTAAACGTAATCGAGGCCGGCTTTCCCTGCTCTTCACCTGGAGACGCCCAGGCCGTCAAGATGGTAGCCCGAGAGGTAAGAAAGCCCATCATAGCTGGCCTAGCCAGAGCGGTTCAACAGGATATAGACATTTGCTGGGAATCCGTTCGTGAGGCTGAGCAGCCCAGGATACATGTTTTCTTGGGCTCATCAGACATCCATGTTCAAAAAAAGCTTCGCATGGATCGTGACAAGGCCAGGGAACTGGCGGTGGAATCAGTCAAGTACGCCAAAAAGTTCTGCCCGGATGTGGAATACTCCACCGAGGATGCCTCTCGCACCGATTTTGAATATCTTTGTCGGGTGATCGACGAGGTCATCAAGGTGGGGGCAACCACCATAAATATCCCCGATACCGTGGGGTATGCCACCCCTGATGAGTTCGGCGATCTCATTATCCGTCTGCGGGAAAACATCCCAGCTTTGGACAAGGTGATTTTGAGTGTTCATTGCCACAACGATCTTGGTCTGGCTGTGGCCAATTCTGTCACTGCCGTGCGCAACGGCGCTCAGCAGGTGGAGTGCACCGTCAATGGCATCGGTGAGCGGGCAGGAAACGCTTCCATGGAAGAAATAGTAATGACCCTGCGCACTCGACCCACTGTTTTCAAAGCCCATACTGACATCAATACCCAAGAGATTTATCGGACCAGTCGAATGGTCAGCCGGCTGATGAACATTCCGGTTCAACCTAATAAAGCTATTGTGGGTGCTAACGCTTTTGCCCATTCTGCCGGTATTCACCAGGACGGCATTCTCAAGGATCGCAGCACCTACGAGATCATGCGGCCGGAAGATGTGGGTATCAAAGAGCACACCATGGTGCTAACCGCCCGCTCCGGGCGCGCCGCCGTTCGGCATGAGCTCAAGGACCTCGGTTTTGAGTTGGAAAAGGAGTTGTTTGAGCGTGTATTCCAGCGTTTCATTGATGTTGCGGATCGAAAAAAGGAGATTACTGCCAAGGATCTCAGCAGTATTGTGGAAATTGAAATGTCCAAAGTGCCTGAAACCTATACTTTCCTTGGCATGCAGTTCATGAGTGGTGACCAGACCACACCGCTTTCATCGGTGCGGCTCAAGAAAGGGGATGAGATCCTTACAGACGCCGCCATAGGCAACGGCCCGGTGGATGCCACCTATCACTGTATAGAACGCCTCGTCGGCCATCAAGGCAAACTCAAGGAATACGACATCAAGGCGATCACCACCGGCAAAGACGCTCTCGGGGAAGCCATGGTCCGGGTGGAGATAGAGGGTCGGGTCTATTCGGGCGTCGGCACCAGTCCGGACGTCATCGAGGCCAGTGCCCGGGCATATCTCAATGCTTTCAATCGATTCTTTGCGAATAATGTGTAGCCCGGACATTTCATAAATCACATCCGGGCTAGGAAAAGAAACGGGCGGGAAGATTATTCCCGCCCTCTTTTTTCCAGGCAATGCCTGGGAAAACTGACAAATTCGAAATCCCAAAATCCAAATGACCGAAACAAACAAGTCTATTTGAGTATTTACGTTTTGGACATTCTAAAATTCGGATTTTGGATTTGCCCTTCGACCTGGCTCAGGGTGGTGAGCTTGTCGAACCATTTCGTGCTTCGTGCTTCGAAACTGGGAACCCGCCCGTAGGGTGGGACTCCGAAGGAGAATTTCTGATTTACCAACGATCTATTATTAACAGTCGAGTGCTTTGACTCATAACTCGCACATTGTGATGGGTGTTTGTACTGATCCTTACTCTTCCTCCAATCCCCCGCTCTCCGCTACCTCCTCAACCAAGGCTTGGAACAAGATGACCATATCTTTATTCGCTTTGCGCAGTCTTTTGGAGAGCTCTTTTCCTATCCCCCTGGTTACCAGAAGGCCAAGCCGGGGATCCTCCTCTCCCAGCTGGTTGAAATCTTCCCGATTAATAACTAGAAATTCGCAATCAGTTTCGGCAATTACCGAGGCAGAACGTACTTCTCTGTCTAACAGAGCCAGTTCTCCGAAAAAGGCATCTTCATCGTCCTTCAAGCTGACGATAGTATAGCGCTCTTTATCGAGAGTCCGCTTGATAATCCTGACCGTACCTTTTTGGAGAATATATAACTCGCTACCTTCAGTCCCTTCGCTGAGCACCTCATCTCCTGCTTTACACTGCTGCCAGGTGACGATACGCGCCAGCTTGGCCAGTCTTTTTTCATCATCTCCGAGTTTGCCAAATAGTTTGACCTTTTTCAGTTTTTCAATAACAGTCTGCTCAGTCATTTCACATTTCCCATTTCAATGAACTTTCATTAATTAGTGCCGCATACGAACGCGCAATGACAGATTTTCTAGTCCCTAGTGCCTAGTTCTTAGTGCCTAGTAACTCAGGCCTGAATTAAAATGGCTCTAGAGAAAGACTTAATCTCATAGTCCGGTTCAGGGTTGAACACCGGCAGATTTCCCCTTAGTTCTTTAACTTCTTGGAGATTGGATACCAACCTGGATATGTCTGGGGTCTTTTGAGCCTCCTGCAGCGCTTCTCGCTTGCGCTGGAAAATATTTCCGGTGTTTTCCAATACGCCGATAAGAATGGTCCTTTCAGCCTCCATGAAATATTTACTGAGATTTGCAAAGGTATCCCCCACGAACCGGGCCGGGAAATCTTTTGTGACCAGCCGACTCTCCTCCACATCAAGGAGGTCTTGTACAATGTGAGCAATGCCAGAGGCCGCCGTGGCATTGGCCAGGAGAATTCGATTGTAATCGCGGCTCAAGATTATCTCGTCGCAATGAACATTTTCCAAGTAGCGCTTAAATTTTGAATCGATCAGTTCAACGCAAGTGTATATATCCTTGGATATTGTCTTGATGGTCAGAACACTCATAACCGTGCGAGCATCCACTTCCTGATCGGACGCCTGGGTACTGTTGTCTGCCAGGACAAGCACTTTGGCGGCTTGCTTGATGTTGGCGCGGAGCAAGACATTCTCCTCCACATAGTCACCCCGGACAAAACGAATATTCTGGAGGCTCTCACGAGAGCGCAAATTTTCCACTTCCGCTGGCTCCACTGTGCTCACCACAACAATGTCCTCATCAGCAAGATCTGGGTTAACTCTGAGTATGTCCTCGAGCACCGCGATCATCTCATTTTTCCAACCACAGACCACAAAATGCTTCTTAACCTTTTTTTGATCGGCCAAGCCGCTCCCCTCCTTTATCTTCCAATTCACCAGCCATGATGCAATCCGCCCGGTGACCATGCCCAACAGCCCAATGCCAAATAACATGACCAAAATGGCAACAAACCGTCCACCGGTGGTCAAAGGAACCTTGTCACCGTAGCCGACGGTGGCGGCAGTGACGAGGGTCCACCACATCGCATCCCACAGGTTGTGAAAACCCTGGTTGGTAGGGTATTCAAAAAGCAGCACCCCCAAGGAACTCAGTATTAACACTAGAAAAATAGCACCGAGCACCGCGAAAGTGCGACTCCTTACCAGCCGTCTGATGATTTGACCGAACCGTTTTCTCCTATGGACAGCCGGTCTCTGGAGTTCTTCTCGCATTTACCGATTCACCTCATGCCAGCAGCGCCCAGACATACTTTACACGCGTTTCCAAAGCTGATCAAGTTCGGGATGTATTGCGATAATGATAAGTTATACCATCTCGCCGTCTCACTCCTCTGCCAGCATCTCACTATATTCATGCTCATAGAGATAAAGAAGGATGGCGGCAACCCCCAGGATGAGCGGTCCGTAGAGTATCCCCACAATTCCAAAAAGGTTGATTCCGCCAAGGATTGCAAAAAAGAGATAGATGGACGAGATACCTCCCTCCCCTTTCATCAGAAAAGGTCGGAGAAAATTGTCAATGGAGCCTACAACTACCATACTCCAAATGGCAAGAAATATTGCCTTGCCCCAGCTCTGTACCAGCACTAGATAAACAACCGCTGGAACCCAGATCACGGCTGTGCCCACAACCGGAATGAGAGAGGTGAAAGCCATCATGGTTCCCCAGAAGAGTGGAGAGATACCGGCAAACCACAAGCCGATGCCCCCCGCAAACCCTTGGGCTACTGCAGTGGCACCATTTGCCACCACCACCGAACGGCTGAGGTCACGGACCCGCTCAATCAGTCTTTCTTCCTGCTCTTTTGATAGTGGTGACAGGGACTTGAGCTTCTCCAGAATCGTCTGCCCGTCCCGAATAAAATAAAAGACCAAAAGGGTCAGGAGCAAACAGTGAACCACAAGTCCAGTTACGTTTCCCAAAAAATCCTTGCCCCAGGAAAGGAGCCGTTGTCCCAGTCCGGCACTGGAGTCCAGAATTATTTTGCGCACATTCAGGTCTTCGAGTCCCAGTCTGTAGAACTGACGGTTGATCATGTTGCGGAGCGGCTGAACCCAATCCCAGGATAGCATCTTCTCGATGTTTCCCTGTTGCAGCCAGGTGTTGACCTGCCCAAACGAGTCGACCCCTTGGTTAACCAGTGCCGTGGAGAAACCCACCAGGGGAACAACTACGATCACCACTAGCATTGCTGTGGTGAGGAAGGCAGCCAGATTCTTCTTGTCTTTACAGCGCTGCAGAATTCGTTTGTGGAAACGGTGGCAAACTGAGGTGAGTACTATGGCGAAAACAACCGTACCCAAATATGGTTTGAAGAGGAGATACGTTAGATAAAGAAACAAGAAAAGAAGAGCTAAGAGAAATAGTCTTCTCGCTCTTGTTTTCTCTCTTAAGAGATTTTTCTCCATAGTTACTCCCGCCTGCTGGACCACTAGAGTTCTGGGCACTTTAGATTTTAGAGTGCAGATCGTGGCTAATGACTGCTTAAATATTTTCTTTGCAAAGTGGCAAAATCGTGTTAGATTAAATAAGGTCCCAATGAGCGGGAACCATCACGGTTGGCTTGAGAAGATAGTTTTAAAGGGCCTACTGGGCGGACCTAGTAACCCAGCCAGGTGGCAGAAATGCCGGCGTTCATGGTGACGCTGGGGGGAGAACGGTGGTCCGGGAACAACCAGATGGGACAACGTTTGTTGGGGCCTTTTCTTTGTTGAAAATCAGTCAGTGTGGATCCTCGTTCACGTTCTTAGGGAGATGGGGACTCCTTCGCTCCTTCAAGGATGTTTTTCACCTTCTCATACTCTAAACGAATCTTCTTCAGCTCTTGCTCTAGTTCATCCCGTTTCTCACCAGGTGGCTCCGACTCCCAGACCTGCTTCACTTCCTCCAACCGGTTCTTTAATTGATAAAGAGTTCTCGCTATCTCTCTGATGTATGCCATCTTCAGCCGGTCTGCTCTAAGCTCTTGCCATGTCTTTTAATCGAAACGAACAAGGTCGCCACTCCTCACTTCTCGTTCCGGGTTGTACAGCAGGAGTTGGCCAAGGTACATGTGCTGCCGGATTTCTACTAGTCTGCCGCGTGCAAGCTCTCTTTTCCGAAACACTCGTATCCTTTCACTGGACTGCTCCCGCACAATTTCCGTGCGGTAGACAGTAAATTCATTTCCTGGATGATGGCTTTGATTGTCGCTCCCATTTAAATAGATGATTCCGTCTGCTCGCACACCCAACACCAGAATCGGCAGATCTTGCTCGCCTAGATCTGGCACAAAAGCAGCCTGCAAATCATCACTGTAGTAACGGTACGTCGGATCCCGGGGCTTACAGCGGTACGCCCTCTCATAGGCAGCCACAGCTTCCAACAATCGCCCATTTTTCTCGTAAGCAACCCCCAAGTGGCCGTTGACAGCACATTCATCTGGAGCTTCCTTCATCGCCCTCAGAAACAACCTCTCAGCTTCCTGCCAATCCTCCAGAGTAGCTGCCTGAATTCCCCGGCGCACCCATTTAGCAGCCACTGGGTTCATGGAGAATTGCGGGGTTCTGAGTATTCTTTGCACAGTGGACTCCTGCGGCATAAGTCGAGCAACCACTTCCTCGGCTATGGAGGACATCAGTGGTTCGACCTCAGCCTCGGTTTCCACGGAGGAGCCAGGCAGACTGATTCTCTCGTAGTTTCTGGCAATTTCTCGCTCCCAAAGGGTGCTGCCGCTTTGAATCTCAACGAGCCTCAACCGCACGGTCAAGGAGGACCGCACCGTGGTAACCGAGACATTAACCGGCTTTGCAGCCTGCAAGGACTGTATACGATAGTAGAATGTATCTATTATTGAGGGATTTTCCTTAAATCCTACCCAGTCATACTCCGAGGCGTCGCCGGAGCCAAATTTCGGCAGGGCCAGCATCCGCGAGGTGTCTCGCGAGGCTTGAACAGAATATCGACTGACCTCGCCCAGGAGCAACCCATCCAGTTGATTCTTTTCCCCAAGTTTTTTCAGGGATGTGGCCTCGAGCTTGAAATCTTCGGGTGGTTTTATGACTCGGGCCACAAATGGTCCTTGCCCCAACAGTCCAGAATCCAAACTATTCGCTATTTCTACTGCCAGTCTGGTCCCAACATCCGGGTCTGGACTGCTAAAAGGTAGTACCCCAATGGCTCTAACGCTCTGAATGTCCGCCTCCGACTCCTTCTCCAAGTCAATGGTCACCAACCTGGTAGTTATCGGAGGCCCACAGCCACTAATGAGAATGGCTATCATCAAAAACCACTGTATCCACATCCTACGACCGTTGCTAAGCATTAGCCAATCTCCACCCCAGGAAGAATTGCTCCCAGGGTTAGCCCTGTGTAAACCCCAACCCGGATATTTCATGAATTGCTGTCGCGAGACCGCAAAGATGGGCGTGCCACGCGCAGCGCAGGCGCTTGCGCCGCGTGCCTGGCAACCGTCCCGCGGTACCGCGGGATTTGTTTCCGTACCTGAACGGTACGTCGCAGGAGCCGACAGCCGAGGACGCCAGGAAGGACGGCCATATTATTCGCGCTCGCTGCGCTCCGCTCAGTCCCGCAAGCGGGTTCCCAGTTTCGTAGTCGCATCAAGTTATTCATGAAATATCCGGGTTAACATTGCATATCCAAATCTGCTGCTAGATGTCCTGCAAAACGTCCTCAGGTTAGCCCATGCCAAACTGTAGTGTCAAGTTGGCAACCATCGAGTCCTACCAACTAATCCTCGGCCCCAGACATCTGATTTTTTCATGAGAAAAATCTCACCGGTTCATTTTTTCGGGGCCGGAAATCGCCCTCCACCAGAAGAGGCATAAGAAACCCAAAAAGTCATTTTCAAAGAGCAAACGAACAACCTCAGCCATGTTACTTACGAACTGCGACTGATCCTCTTGAGCAGTTTAAGGGCGAATTCGGTTTCAACAACTGGAATTAACTCTGCTACCCCGAGATCTGTCCAATCGTAGAATGAAGCAGCCACGTGAGCAGGATCCTCTGCCTCAAAGAGACGGAAGACCCGATGACCGGAAATATCGAACCACTCTCCCTTAACCTTCACTCCTCTGGGGTTACCGAGACCATCGATGCGTCGCTTTATCACCTGGTCTCTGTCCTGCGGCTCATAGGTAAAAACAGCCATAAACAACATAAAGATACCCCCTTCCCTTTTCCGTTGATGGAGTTTCAAAGCTGGGGCCCATTTCTAAATCTTCGAACTTGTAAAATTCGAAATCCGAAGCACGAAATCCTAAACAAATCCGAAATTCAAATGTTTTAATGTCCAAAACAAAAACCATTTAGAAGATATATTAGCGTTTTGGTCATTTGAA
>JBFFBS010000084.1:0-14065 GCA_041560295.1 Syntrophobacteria bacterium
ATGGGATAGCCGATTTCTTAGAAGCAACGTTCGTCATTTTGACCGGATTGGGGAAAGAAGCAATTGTGGCAGCATACGATAAAGGGTGCTAGAATACCAGGCTTATATAGCCCGCATTGTTCATGAAACGTTGTCTCAAGAGCGTGCAGAGGGGTGGTAGGGTCATTGAGGGATTGAGGAAAGCAGGGATTCAGAAATTTGGGGAGCCTTGTCTATATCCTGGCATCGCTCCTTGAATCATAGAAAATATTACTCGGAATCTGACCGGCCAAAAGCATTCGGTAGGAGTCCACCATAAACCCTGCAATTATTTGATTTGTCATGATAACAGACGGGTCGGGCCTGTACTTACAAGAAGCCCTTACTCTCTCGGGGGCATCAATGGTTCGCCTATCAACAATATCGTATAACCCCAACAATTCCGCCGGAGTTCTCTCATCTACCGCAGGGTTGTAGAAAAGCGCTTGACCCGCATCCACGTTCGTACCACCGCTAATCATTATCTTCTGTTGTTCTTCACACTTTTCACTGATCACGATTCTGGATTCAAAATTGTCAACGCAATCAAATATGACATTATAAGACGAAATATCGGTGTCTCTCTTAAAATACCCGATTTGGGCCTGGGCGTTGATGCTGAAAAAACGACTGAGTCTTCTGGCCAGCGTTTCTGCCTTACTATCACCAACAGCGTCATAAAAAAGGACCTGCCTATTCAAATTCGTGGTTTCGGCCACATCAGGATCCAAGAACGTACCGTCCAAAAAACCCGAGTAGGCAAGTCCCAAGCCGACGAAAACTCCCAGTGCCCCTGAGCCGGTGACAAGTATTCTCTGGTCTTTCTCCAGGCTACCGAGCTTGCTTCTCTCATATGAAATTATGCTCTCGGACACTTTTTGATTCATCAGAACACTCTTTGTTTCCTCCAGCACGATTCCGGCAACAATGATGTCAAGTACTCCATCATCAAAATGGCCGTTGGGTAAATTATTTGCTGAGACAATGTGCTCGAGTTCTTGCCATTCGCGTCCTTTTCTATAAGTGAATACTTTGAATCCTTGTTGGTCATCCTTTTCGTAGCAGAAACCTCTAACGATAGGTACGTTTTCTCTGTAACCTTTTTCCAGCAGCAATTTGTTCGCCAGACCGTAATGACTCAAATCGACTATCAGGCTGCAGCCGTTGAAAACATCATCCATAACAGGATGGGTGTAAAATCCTTCCATGAACATCAAGTTGAGCCGCGGATTCACTCTTTTCGCTGTCTCTAAGAGTGTTTCATTTAATACTGGAGCAATCACAGAAATATTGTTAATCCCGAGAGCCGATGCTGACATTATATAGAGAGATGCCAAGAGATCATCATCGCCCACAACACCAATCTTGGCCCCATCCAAAGCGGCTTGATCCCAACCTTGAATACGCAGTTGCCGGTCAAGTCGGTCATCGAACAGTACCTTTTTTTTCCTCTCCGGATAAACGGGGGTTATTTCGTCGTCCACTGCATACATTGCTTTATCGCCTGCTGCCTGCTGTCCTCTGGCATTTACGCTTTGCGCTATGCGCCATGCGCTTTACGCGCCTCACATCCTCTCAATTATCTCGGTCGGCGGATTGGCGTTGGGCTGAATCCTCTCCTCAACCTCTTCACTGAGCAAATCAATGTCAGCCTGAGTCAAAGATCTTCCATTGTCTATGAGAACCAGATCTGCGCTCTTTTTGCTCAGGTGAGTGTGACCCGAGATAACTCCCCTTTCTTTGTAATGGATCTCTTGCTCGTGCCAACCTTCGTCGCCAATCACGATACTGTAGCTAAAGCCGCCGTATATGGTTTCCATGAGGATCGCCTCTGAGACCACCGCATCGGTTATAAGAGAGACGCTGCCCTGTTCAAGCTCCTTTTCTTCGAACTCGTCTTTCACCAGCAATTGGAGGTCCTGGATGGGAATCTCCTTCTTGGCCACAGTTTTTCTAAGCCGGGCAGTAACAAAATCTAGCACTGTGGCATGGTTTTCCTCGTCAGTATGAGAGAAATGCATGTATTGGAGAGCGCCATGGGAATGTATCCATCCATTAATAATCGTCTCCCCTGCCAACGAATCGTGATAGTCAGCTATCCCCTCAGGGCCAATGGTTGCATACTCCTGAAGGTTCTGAGCGTTCCTCGGGAGGCCAATGTCTGTTATGAGTTCGGGGTTGTCTTTGTCAGCAAGGGTGAACCCATACCATTCATAACTCTCGTCGTAAATCTCGCGGACGAGCTCACTTATCTTGAAAGCCTTCTCCTTGGCATAATGAGTGATAGAGATTTCCTGCGGCAAGGTCGCCAGGGTCACTTCCTTTGGCTTCTGCCGCTCTAGGTCTGAAAGGCTTCTGAATCTCATTACAATTTCGACCTCACATAATCTGCATCCACCACGAATTCACCGGTATAGGTTCCAGGCAGCCCATACATATCCTCTAGCAACACCCGGTGCAGAATACTGATCAAACCCCGCGCTCCAGTCCCCTCCTTTTGAGCACGCAGTGCCACTTGGGCTAAAGCGTCATCGGTGAACTTCAAATCAATATCCCATGCTTTCAGGTCGCCGGTGTAGGCTAGAAGTGGGCTTCCTGCGCTCTTACTCAGTATGTCTTTGAGATCTTGAGTCGTCAGCCCGTCGTATACCACCTTGACAGGAAACCTCCCCATCAGCTGTCTCTCCATACCGAAGACTGCCAGGTCTTCCGTCATCAGGTAATCAGCCCAGTTGCCTTCGATACCCTGCCTTGACATCCTCCGCTTGACGATGACATCCAGATTCTCAAAGGCTCCTCCGGCAATAAAGAGGACGTGCTTGGTGGATAGGGAGATTTTTTCCCTGCCCAGGTCAACCACGTTCTCCACCCCATCCAACAGGTGCAGGAGACCTTTCTGGACACCTTTACCTGACACGTCTTTGTAGGAGACAACCTCTGACGCCACCTTGTCAATTTCATCCAGATACACTACTCCCATCTGGGCTACATGAGGATTCCCCCCAGCTGCAGCCAAAAGATCTACCAGAATATCAGTGGCGTTTCGCCCCACGTAGCCCACCTCGCTGAACCTGGTCATGTCTTCGTGGACGAATGACACCCCTATCAATTGCGAGGCTATCTCACTGGTATATGTCTTACCGCAGCCAGTGGGACCCGTTATCAAAATATTGGCTTTGGGGGTACTGGTGTTTTTGAGAGCTGCGTCAATATCGTCCCCATTTTCAACAATCGCCTCTTTGAGGGCTTGTCCCAGCCTCCGATAGTGGAAAGCAATTGCTGTAGAGATAACTTTCTTTCCTTTTTCCTGCCCAATGACGAATTGATCCACTTGTCCTTTGAGCTCAGAAGGAGTCCTGTTGAACTCAATGACCTCTTGAACCGCTTCCCTCGTCTGTCTCTCCTGCATCGCTTCCATTTTCTCTTCGATGCGCAGGCGACTTTTCGCTGATACGCTGTCGTACATTTGCACCACCTTTATTGAGCTTGGCTATCCTCAACTTTTGACGAGATCTTCAACTCTTGCGATGAAGCTCTGTAATTGTTCAATTCTTTTCTCTAAAGAGTCCGGGAGCGAACCTTCGTCTCCCAGAGATTCCTTTGCTGACCCTGCACCCGTTCTCCTCCGGCTATCGTTTGCTTGCTTGACCAGGTCTTCCATCTCCTTTTTGGCACGCTCACAGAGCAGCAAGGTCTCAAAATGATACCTCTCCAATGTGTCCGCACCAAGAGAGGGATTGAGATCAAACAACATTTTACTTATGGCTATTTCGTCTGGTGATTGGGCAAATTCCAGATATGGATTATCGACTTTGCTCATAATTGCTGTTGTCAATCGATACTCTCTTTCTGCTGATAATGAAAACAGTGGGAACTCGATTGGTCTCTTTTTTCTAAGCTGGGCACATTCCACCTTTGCCTCAGACACGTAATCCTCTGGAACCTCGAGTCTTGACAGGAAGCTCTCCTCTAGGCTGTATGTTCTGACGAGACCATTTACCTTGTCGAACAATGTTCGTTTAAAGGGCCATTTTTTCTTGCTCCGAGCCCGCTCACTTTTTATTTTCTCTAATAGATCCATGATGAGTTATAAGCCCAATTTCAGTGTCCCTAAGTCAAACTAGCTCCGGGGTGAATGTTTTTTACTGGATTCCTGCTTTCGCAGGAATGACAGTATCAAAACATGTACGTCATTCCCGCGCAGGTGGGAATCCAGAGAAATTCAAAACAAAAAATGACACGCCAACTTCACCATATTCCAATGACTCTCCTTCACACCCACCTAGGCCCTGTAGTCCTCGAATTCCACTGTTTTAACGTACTCCCTGGTTCGATCAAGACTGTGGTAGCCGTTGCGACGCCTGGCGTCGTAACCGTAGAGCAGAGCATTAATGCCCTCTTCCAATAAATGAATAATATTCTCCGCGCTGAACTGTTGGGGAGGATAGAACCCGTGCATGCAGATTTCTTGTCCTGAATCGTGAGCGTAGAGAAAAGGATGCTTATATTTTTCCATCACCACGGGTTTGAATGGGCTAAAAGTGGGAACCGCTACTCTGCAGTCAGGAAACAGATATGACCGACCATAGTAATCTTTCAGTCTGAATTCTCCCGTCCGTTTGTAGACCAGATAGTCTTCGCTGGTGCCAATCCGAGTAAAGCCAAAGCCGTTTATCTCCAGTGAGCCCTTCTGCGCGACATACAGCAGGATGTCCATATCCTCATCTACGCTGGCGATGAGTTGCTCGCGCCTGCGCACTTCATTCTTTAGTCGGGTTCTCTCCTCCTCTATTACCTGTGCTTCTATTGCTTTCTGGAGCCAATGGCGAAGTTCGATCGATGAGATTATGCCATCCGTTGGCGATGTGAAGGTAGAGTCCAGTTTCTCCAGTCCCTGCAATGCTTCTTGAAGGGGTTTCAGGTCAAGAACGGTGTTGGTTCGCTCATACTCTCGTGGCGGAATATCGACCTTTTCAGCAATGAGTTTCAGGATTTTTTCCTTGCCAAATTTCCCTCTTTCAAACCCTCTATTTTTCTTAATGAAATATGGCATTACCTGGAAAATGATGGTTATCAGTTTCCAGCTCAAAGAGGTCTCACCCCTATCTACCTTACCCACAACTTGCCTGAGAACAGCACTCCTTACCTGGTCATACAAGTCCTTGCCGATTCTTTCATAGTTCACCACCAGGGAATGCAGACTGAGCGATTTCACGAAGTGCTTCCCCTCATTTACAATGACGGATCCTGTCGCTTCTTGTGATTCAGTGGGATCCGAAATCGCTCCGACCTCTCCTTCTATCTCAGGATCGTACAGGAGAGGCAGATAGAGGAATCCTGATTCCACCAGAAAATCAATGCCAGATCCAATTAACCGCCGCATTATTCATTGCTCCTGTGGGCAAGTTCTTTTATCCCCCACCTCGTCATATACAAAAATCTGAATAGTGATGTGAGATATGAGATGTGAGACAAAAAATCCCGGAAAAGGATGGTGAATCTCACATCCCACATCCCACATCTGTAGTTCAGTATTTGTTTGGTGCTTCGTGTTAGAGACCGCCTTCTTGGGGTTTAATGGCCCGAATAGGCACATACAGGTATTTCTCTCCCGCCTCAGTTTTTTCGATTACTGCATATTCCAAAGCCGTACTATCGATTTCTTGACCCCGAGAAAGGAATTTCCCTCCGTCAAGTTGCCTGTTGATGTCTTCCAGGATCAATTGTTCTTCTATGGTCAAATCTTTTTTCTTCAGCGTGCTTTCACATAACTTCCGAAGTGACTTACCCTCGTAAGCCCCTGGCTGGTAAATATCAACTAAGCCCTCGCCCGCCTGTCCTGGCAGGACTTCAATAACCAGGGGTAGCAACTGCTCTGCTTCTTCAGTTTCCAGAGCCCTCTGTGGTTCAGCATCCTTGGTCATATTACACCTCCTTCAGATAAATTCCCCGGTCCAGCAATTTCACCACACATGTGTCCACCACTCGGTAGTAGATATGAATACCGGTGCGTTTCGAAGCAAGGATGCCTCGGTCTGTCAACCGTTGAAGCTGGTTGGAAACTGCCTGTGGTTTCATCTCCAACGCCGCAGCCAAATCTGTGACACACATCTCCCCGGCCCTAGTGAGAGCATAAATCATTCGTAACCTCGTCCGGTTCCCCAGCATCTTGAATACCGCTTCCAGTTCCGCTGCACTCTCCTCGGCCAGAAGAGGACGCTCCCGGCCCGTTGATCTCACTGAAGTGTGGCTCAGCTTGTCGAGTCTTTCTTCTTCGTTCCGCATAGTACCACCTCCATTATGATATTCTTCAATTATATAGTGTAATAATGAAAGGTCAATACAGTGGACTTTACCCAAAAGTGGCTTGACCGCAAATGGGTAAAAGTTACCCAAAAGTGGCTTGACCAAAAATGGGTAAATTCTTCTTGTAATGACTTAATTTTGGCTCGTTATACCGATTGGGATAGCAGCTGAGCAAACAGGGCTAGAATGCGCGAGTCCCCTGTGATAAACTACAGCGATAAGAGATGCTAACCAAATAGATCCCTGGTCAACCATCAAGAATCAGCAAACACCAACGAGAAACAATACGTTACCTACTAGAATCAATTGGGCTGCAATGTGTCCGTTTGTTTGGGCCTTTTTTGCTGAAAGCCGATGGCTGATCGCTCACCATCTTTGGCACAACCCGGATATTGCATGAATTACTTGCTGCGACCACGAAACTGGGAACCCGCTTGCGGGACTGAGCGGAGCGGAGCGAGCGCGAATTATATGGGCATCCTTCCTGGCGTCCTCGGGTGTCGGCCCCTGCGACGTACCGTTCAGGTACGGAAACCAATCCCGCGGTACCGCGGGACGGTTGCCAGGTGGCACACCCATCTTTGTGGTCTCCCGACAGCAATTCATGAAATATCCGGGTTAAGTAATTACGAGGTAGTGATATGAAACATCAATTCGACGTCATCATTGTGGGTGCTGGCTTGGCTGGTTTGCGAGCCGCCATCGAACTCGGTGAGGACACCCGGGTCGCCGTGCTCAGCAAGGTTTTTGCCACCCGCTCCCATTCCGGCGCTGCCCAGGGAGGAATTGGCGCCGCCCTCGGGAATGAAGAAGAGGACAACTGGGAATGGCACATGTTCGACACGGTGAAAGGGAGCGATTACTTGGGCGACCAGGATGCCATTGAAATCCTCGCACGCGACGCGCCCCGCACTATCTACGAGTTGGAACACCTCGGGGTGCCTTTCAACCGAACCCCTGAAGGTAAGATCGCTCAGCGGGCTTTCGGCGGCCACACCCGTAACTTTGGCGAGGCCCCGGTGAAGCGAGCCTGCTTTGCAGCTGACCGCACCGGCAGAGTAATCCTCGACACCCTCTGGGAAAAGTGCCTCCAGAGGGGCATTCAATTTTTTGATGAATTCCAGCTGATGTCTTTGATTGTCAGTGAAGACCAATGCCGCGGGGTGATCGCTTATGAACTCGCCACCGGGAAATTACACACTCTCCATAGTAAAGCGGTTCTCCTGGCTACCGGCGGTTATGGGAAGGTGTACAAAACCACTTCCAATGCCTTTGCCTCAACTGGAGACGGCTTGGCCATTGCTTTTCGCGCTGGAGCGCCCCTGGAAGACATGGAATTTGTCCAGTTCCACCCCACCGGCATTTATAAACTGGGTATCTTAATCAGCGAAGCAGCTCGAGGCGAAGGCGGCGTCCTGCGCAATAACGAGGGTGAAAGATTCATGGAACTCTACGCTCCTGTGATCAAGGATCTGGCCCCACGCGATATGGTAAGCCGTTGTATTTTGGAAGAAGTGCGAGCCGGAAGAGGTATAGACGGCAAGGATTATGTTCACCTGGACCTGACCCACCTTGGCGAGGAGGTGCTCAATACCAAGCTGGCAGAAATAACTGGATTTGCCCGCACGTATTCGGGTGTGGAGCCGATAAAAGAACCAATTCCGGTACAACCTACCTGCCACTACATGATGGGAGGAATTGCCGCCGACGCCGACGGCAAAGTCATAACCGACAGTGAGGGCACTCCATTTCCCGGTCTTTATGCTGCCGGGGAATGCGCCTGTGTTTCCGTACACGGGGCCAACCGATTAGGCTGCAATTCCCTGCTGGACATTCTGGTCTTCGGTAGGAGAGCTGGCAAGGAGATACGTCGCTATATCCACACCGTCGGGTTCTCTCCACTTCCAGCTAATCCTGAAAAGGAGGTTGCCGACAAGATTGCCGCCCTCATGGAGAGTAATGGTGATGAGACGGGTGGCCCTATTCGAGAGGAACTGCAAGAAGTGATGATGGATAAGGTCTCGGTTTTCCGTCACCGTACAGGACTAACCGAGGCCCTGGAAAAGGTGAGAGAACTCAAGGGACGATATCAGAACATTGCTATACAGGATAAGGGGAGTTGTTTCAACCGTGACCTGCTCGATGCCATAGAATTAGACTATATGTTGGATCTGGCGGAAGTGATCACCCTGGGGGCCCTGACCCGTGAAGAGAGTCGCGGGGCTCACTCCCGGGAAGACTTTCCCGATCGTGATGACCAAAAGTGGTTGGTCCATACAATGTTTCGCTACTCTAAAGAAGAAGGGCCACAAGTCTTCTTCAAACCAGTGACCATAACCAGATTCCAACCCAAGGAAAGGAAATACTAAGATGAAATGCACCTTTATCGTCTACCGTTTCGACCCGGCGGTGGAGAAAGAGCCCAGATATCAGGAATACATGGTCGAGGCAGAGCCCACAGACAAAATCCTGGACTGCTTGAACAAAATACGGTGGGAACAGGACCCCACCCTGAGCTTTCGTTCTTCCTGTGCCCATGGGATCTGCGGTTCGGACGGTTTGATGATCAATGGCAGGATAGAGCTGGCCTGCCAGAAACTGGTCAGGGATTTCAAAACCGCCAACAACTTTGTGATTGAACCTTTGCCGCTGTTCAAGGTTATCAAGGATCTGATAGTGGACATGGACCCATTTTTCGAAAAACACCGAACCGTGAGACCATATCTCATCACTGATGATGATCCGCCTGAGAAGGAGCGGCTGCAAGATCCTGAAAACCAAAAGTTCTTTGAACATGCCCTCGCCTGCATCCTGTGCGGCTCGTGCACTGCAGCCTGCCCAATAAACCGAGCAAACGACAAGTATCTCGGTCCTGCGGCTTTGCTGAGAGGTTTTCGATATGTGGCTGATTCCCGCGATACCGCCACAGGAAGCAGACTGGCTCAGCTTGACAATGAAGACGGTGCCTGGGGGTGCAAGAGCATGTGGTGGTGTACAGACGTTTGCCCCAAGTCCATTCCCGTGACCAAGTCTATTGCCCAGATCAAACGGCTTATCAAGGAGGAAGAGAGGAGAAAGACAGCTGGCAGAAAGCAGTAGGCGAGAAAGGCTAGACAGGCGAGAAAGGATATCGAACCTGAGGACACGATTCCCTTTGTCGCCTTTCCCACTTTTCCTGCATTTCTCACGCTATGCGCTTGGCGCTCTGCGCTCTGCGTTCTCACATAACCATTGGTGACGCCACTTCCTCAGCTTTTTCTTTGCCGTAGAGCAGCTCTACCAGTTTCAAGGCAAATTCCAGGGCGGTCCCCGGCCCCCGGCTGGTAACACAGGTTCCATCCACCACAACCCGCGATTCCACCGAATCAGTATTCTCTAGGTGACTCACAAAACTCGGGTGACAGGTCGCTTTGCGTCGGTCCAAGAGGCCATGGTGCTGAAGCACTACAACTGGGGCGGCACATATGGCCCCGTATAACTTCCCCTCTTCCTTTTGGCGTTTCAGGATCCTCTGCAAATCCTTGGAGTCACGGAGATGCTCCGCTCCTGGCATGCCTCCAGGTAATACAACTAAATCGTATGTTTCATCCACACAGTCACCGATCAGCTTGTCAGCAACCAACTTCACTCCCCTCGACGCGGTGACCTGCAACTCATCCACGGAAGCTACCGTCACGGATGCTTCAGCTCGTCGCAACACATCAATAATGCACACCGCTTCTATCTCTTCTGTGCCGTTGGCTATGGGAACTAATATTTTCTTGGACATAGGATACTCCTTGCATTAAGAGCTCACCTGAAATCAGCCAACGTATTTCAGACATCTCGGGCGGGGATAAACCCCGCCCCTACTTTGTCTGACGTCGCCCAAGGAAACGTAGGGGTGGGGTTTACCCCCGCCCGCAAGGTCATCTATTTTCATCTACCATGACCTCTATCTCCCTGTATCTATTCATTTCCTTATCACTCTCATTAAGAGCAAAAAAATACCTGGGATGGAGTAAAGCCATTGGCCTAATTCACCACCAGCTATAGCTGTCATACATCTGAAATGTTGTCATGTTGTATGAGCAGACCATACCGCAGAAAATAAACGGCTATTCCGAATGCCACCGCCACGTTAAGCGTTGTTTTCACTCCCTGCATGGGCAGGGAAAGAACACGTTCGCATTGCCCCAGAATGCCAGGGTCAACACCAGAGATCTCGCTTCCTACCACAAGTGCTATGGGAGGGCCACGAAGGTCACCCACAGCTTCAAACAACGATTCCGAGCGAGGGCCACCTTCGAGCGCCCATAACCGTAGCCCACTTTCTTTCAGGGATAGTGCTGCAGCCAACCCATCCCTGTGGTAACTCCAGGCGACAGTATGCTCAGCACCCAGGGAGGTCTTGGCTAATTTGGGATTACTCGGAGTTGGTGTGATCCCACAGAGATGCACATGGTTGATGCCAACCCCATCCGCTGATCTCAAAATATTTCCTACATTGTAGACGCTACGGATGTTGTCCAATAAAGCTTCGACTCCAGGTCCGTTGGGAACAATTGTGCCGGTCTCCACTTCGTGAGGGTCATAAGGAGGGTTGACCACCCTGGTTTTCCAGCCACACTTTGGACACTCTTCCCCGAGTCCACTTTTTTCAACAACAGGAAAACGAAAGTGGCAGTCTAACCGCTCGCACTGGCGAATTTGATACTTAGAGGTCATCATTGCCCTCTTTATCTACTTCTCAGCCATAAATTATGCATTGTAAAGGGTAGGCCCTCGAATCGAAAACACTAATGTGTTTACCCTCACATTTCGTTGTCTATCCGGACGCCATTTAATATACTCAGTTGATAAAGTGGCTATCAACGAATTCCGCAAATAATCTCCTCTCCCCCTGAGGGGAGAGGATTAAGCCTGCCCGCCATCGCTCTCGCTCAGGCGAGGCGGGCGGGGTGAGGCGTGAAAGATCAGTTTGCCGGTGTGGAGACCCCCTCACCCCAACCCTCTCCCCCACTGATTGGGGGAGAGGGAGAAACCGTTATGCTGCAGTGCAAGAGCTATAATCGCTGGAAAAATATGGTAAGAGATTTGCTCCTGGGTGTAAAGTGGGACATTTCATGAAAATGCTCTAGCGAGCGCATTCCCCGTAGTCCGCCTGGGGCGGACGGGGTGATCGAGCGACCTACAATAAAATGGTCTAAGTACCTTACATTTCGAAGATTCCCTGTCCCGCCTTGGCGGGACTGCAGGGAGCTTCAATTCTTGACATATTTTATCCACTTGTGATAAACAGAAATTCGAGCGGGGATCCCGATGATGCCCATCATCGCCCCGCTCGGTGCCCCTAGCCCCCACTGACCCAAGTGCGCCGGGTCGGTGGGGGCATTTTCTTGCCATATTTTCACAATTGGATCTTCAAAAACGAGAGTAGGTATAAAGACATGGAAAATCAGATAAACCCTGAAGAAACCCTGAAGATGGTCGAACAGGACTTGGCCACCTTTGAACGTCTCAGCAAAAAGGATTTCAATTCCGAATTAGTGAAAAGTGAACTTGAGAAGCTGAATAAAGAGGAATTAATTGAGCTCCAGATGAATATGTTTGTTCAGTACCATCAAATGGCAAGAATCATTGTAGAAGTGGCAGGGGCACTCAGGCAGGCCTTGCGCTAGCACGGATGTTTCACGAATCGATGTGGCGAGACCGTGAAACTGGGAACCCGCTTGCGGGACTGAGCGGAGCGTAGCGAGCGCGAATTAGATGGCCGTGCCACCGGGCAACCGCAGGGGGTTGGACCCGAGGCGTACTCGAACAGTACGTCGCAGGGTCCGGCATCCGAGGACGCCCGGAGGGACGATCATATCCACGGTCGCAGCAGGCGAATCGTGAAATATCCGTGCTAAATCAGGCGGTCAAACCGGTAAAACTAAACTCACTGATCTTCAAAGCCGGGGCCCGTGTCGCCTGACCGCCAAATTCACTCATGAGCAAACGTGTCTCCTCCCCCACGGTTTCCACCTTCGCCAATGCCTCAACGTATGACTGCGTGAATCGCAAATCCTTTATCGGATAAGCCAATTCCCCATTTTCAATGAGAAACACTCCATCGCGGGTCATGCCAGTTATCACACAGTCACGTGGGTGGACCAGACGAGTGTACCAGAAGCGGCTAATGTACAGACCCCTTTCGGTCGAACGGATCATTGCTTCAGTACTGGTTTTGCCCGGGGACATAAAAAGATTAGTGGCTATGGGACCCAGGGAGCGCATGGTTGGCGGCAGGGCGTGACCGGTTGTGGTCTTGCCCATTTTCTTGGCCGTTATACGATCAAATACCGGACCTAGCACCACACCTCTCTCAACTACCTCTACCCTTTGTTTGGGCACACCCTCAAAATCGAAAGGCATGGGAACGCCTTCCGGCTCCAAACCATCATCTCGAATATCAACCAACTCGCTCATGACCTTCTCACCCAAGCGGTCATTCATCCACGAACGCCCCTCCAATACTGCTTGCGCCCCCATGCCGTAGTAATTGAGCATGTTGAGAAGATCTTCGGTTGCATATGGTGTCAGGACAACAACGTACTCACCCGGATCGATCTGGCGTGGATTGGTCCCATCCTCAGCTTTTTGTATTGCGGCCCGCGCCAAGGATTCTGTCGGGATATCTGTTACCCGCCACCCCGAACCCTGTTCTCGGCCTGAAGCGTCTTCTGCCGCCACCACAATTTGGAAATCTCCGGTTGTACTGGAATGATAACCGAACAGTCCGAGCGTGTTGGCAACAGCGATCTCGTTGGTGCCAGTGGAGAAGAGCCCCGAGCCGTTTAATTTTTTCTCCCCGGTCAAACGACATGCCGTGCCCACAGCTTGGGCACGTTCTTGAGGTGAATAGCCAGCCGTGGCTTGATCAAAAGCATCCACAGCAACATATTGTGCTCGCTCGGGTAGCCCAGGATAATCCGGATCTTCAGGACTGATCTTCGCATTGGCGCGGGCTCTCTCCACCAAAATGTCCAATCCATCTCCATCCAGTCGGTTTGTGGTTGCCAAACCCATCCTTTTGCCCAGAAGGAGTCGAACCATCAGGGTGACATTGCGTTGAGCAACGTTCTGGTGGATGTAGTTGTTGGCGAAACGCGTCAGACTTTGATCCTCGAATGAAAGTATGACTTCTACAGCATCTTTCCCGGCACGCAACAGAATATCCTCACATATCTTTTTCGCGTCTTTTTGCCCCAGCATTGTTAAACCTCTTATTCCTGCCTATAGACCCCAACTCTCACATTCCTAAAGCGAGCGGGTGCTGCACCGTGACCAGTATGAGCAATCTGGGAGGGCTGTCCTTTCCCGCAGTTGGGCGTCCCCCACATGTTCCAGTGATTTTTATTGCATACCGCGTCGCAACCGGACCAAAACTCGGGGGTAATACCGGTGTAGGTGCAATTGCGAAGCATACGGCCCAATGTACCATTCTTGATCTCATAGCCTATTTCAGTGCCGAACTGAAAATTGTAACGTTTATCGTCTATGGACCACGAACGGTTGGTCGCCATGTAGATGCCTTTATCGGTGTCTGCAATCAAGTCCTGCAACTCCCATTCACCGGGCTCCAAGCTGACGTTGGTCATACGAATAAGCGGAATTCTATTCCAGGAAGACGCCCGCATGCACCCATTGGAAACCTTTTCTAGCCTTGAGGCGGTCTCACGCGACATCAGATAGCCAACGAAATTCCCCTCTTTCACAA
>JBFFBS010000085.1:0-14031 GCA_041560295.1 Syntrophobacteria bacterium
AATTTCCAGAAGAGTGGTCTTGCCAGCACCATTGGGCCCCAGGATTCCCAGCACCTTGCCCGCTGCAAGCGATAGCTCGCCAGTGTCAAGCACAGTGCGCTGACCGTAGGTCTTTTTGATGCTATGTAGCTCGTAAAGCATTTCGGATTTGTCCTGCGGACTCCCACCCTTCGGGCGGGTTCCCAGTTTCGGACTGCGGATGTAAAACCAAGGAGACAGAAGTCAGGAGTCAGGAGTCAGCAAAAAAGATGTATTCCGTTTTTGATTTTTATTCTGGCTCCTGAATTCTTCTTTACTTTGGTGCCTAGTGCTTAGTTCCTAGTGCCTAGTTGAAACGGCTGTCGTCTGACCTCTGACTTCCGACCTCTCACTTCTTACCCTATGCTCTATGCTCCATGCTCTATGCTCCATGCTCTATGCTCCATGCTCTATGCCCCTTAGACCCTCGCTTTTCCTTGCATGAAATTGAAGCAGAGATTTACTCCGAAACTGACAGCAAGGAGCACGATTCCCAGTGCTACCCCCAGAACGAACTCTCCTTTATCGTACTCCAGGGCCATGGCCGTGGTCATTGTTCGAGTGAAACCCTTGGCATTGCCCCCCAGCATCATGCTGATGCCCACCTCCGCTATGACCCTTCCGTAGGCAGCAACAACCGCAGCCACGATACCAAAACGAGCCTCTCGGATAATTAACCAAGCGGTTTGCAGCGCATTCGCACCCAAGGTCATGGCCGTTTTGCGATAGCGCTCGTCAATACGGCTGATGGCTGAGATCGTAAAGGTGGTGACGATCGGGATGATCAGGATAACCTGGCCTATGACTATGGCCTTCTGGGTGTAAAGTAAGTCCCAGGGGCCAAATATTCCCCGCCTGGAAATAAAGGCATAAACGAAAAGTCCCACCACCACTGTAGGCAGGGCCAGCAGAGTATTGAGGACTGTAATCAGCAAGCGTTTACCCCTAAATTCTTTGAAGGCAACGAGAAACCCTGCTGGAATTCCAATCATGCTGGCAATTAGGGTGGAAATCGAACTCACTTTCAAAGAGACATAAACGATCTGGAGAAGTTCATGGTCCAACCCCCAGAGGAGCAGAAAGGCGGACATAAAGCTGTCAGCAAGAAAGTCCATAATGTGAACCGTTGAAGTCGTTGAAATCGTTAAAGCCGTTAAGGGACTCTCGAAAAACCCTACAACTAATTCTTCTGAAATCCCCCTAAATCCCTTTTTACAAAAGGGGGACTTTTTTAGTGTTTCCATCAAGTTCCCCCCTTTACTAAAGGGGGGTTAGGGGGGATTTTCTGCCGCCTGTTGTCCTCTGACCTCTGATATTCGTCTCGCTCGTCTCGCTATGCGCTCTGCACTCTGCGCTTAGCGAACTTGCTACTTCGCATACTTAACAGCATCCGGAAAAAACGCTTGCTGCCCTTGAATCCTATATTCAGCAATAAGAGCCTGGGCCTTTGGTGAAACCAGCCATTTGGCTAATGTGTCAGCCCAGTCAAACTTGACGTGGGGGTACATTTTCGGATTTATGGGAATGATGCCGTAGGGATTGAAAAGCCGCTCATCCCCCGCGCAGAGAATTTCCAGGTCCAAACCCTGCTTCCGGCCGAGTTTGTACTTCAGATAGGTGCCACGGTCAGTCATGGTGTATGCCTGCTTTTCCTCGGCATAGGTCAGGGTCTTTCCCATGCCCTGACCAATAGACAGGTACCACTTACCCAGTCCCTCGGGATGAAGGAAGAAGACGGTCTTCTTCTTTCCTTTCTTGACGATCTCAGTCCTCTCAGTCTGCAAAGGAAAGCCGGTAGTCTTCCAGAGCTCCTGCTCTTTTGTGTGGGTGCCGCTGTCATCTCCCCGAGAAATGAACTTGCCTTTTGAGATGGCGACCTTTTTCAGGGCCACCGCCGCATCTCGTTCCCCTTTGATCCCCGCAGGATCTGCAGCCGGACCGATGATGACGAAGTCATTGTGCATCACACCCAATCGATAGGCCCCGTAGCCCTCAGCCACGAATTTTTCTTCCCTGGCCTTGGCGTGCACGAAAATTATGTCGACATTGCCGTCCATACCGTCTCGGATTGCCGCACCTGTACCTTTGGCCAGAACCTTGACCTGAATTCCAGAATCTCGGGTGAATGTAGGCAGTAGCAAATCCAACAACCCAGAGTTTTCCGTACTGGTAGTCGTAGACAGCTTGAGAACTTTTTCCACTCCACTCGCACTGGTAGCAAAAAGACCTAAAACGACAATTCCCACAACAAACCAAATCCATCTTCTTCTCATCGCTTCCACCTCCGGTATCTATCCTCGAAAAACCACCTGTCCCGAGGTGCTCAGATCGTATCCGCTGAAATGTGCACTCAGATTCAAAAATTCCTCATCCTTGAGCAGCGCCATGAGCATCTGGACCCCACGGCTGAAAAATATGTCCTTGCGAACAATGAAATCGTAGCGCTCCCAACAAACCGGCACCTGATCTAAACCCAGCAACCCACCCACTGCGCCGATGGCCAGACCTGCGTCCGCCCTTCCAGACAAGATCTCGAGACCCACATCCAGATGGCGACCAAAGCCCGTATCGTAACCGGGGATCTCCTCGCCGCTGACACCCTGGCGTTCCAGTTCTCGATCCAGCAGCAGCCTAGTGCCGGTCCCCTCCTTGCGGTTGGCGATGCGGATCTGGCCGCTGGCAAGATCACCCAGCTCGGCTATTCCGCGAGGATTGCCCGGTGCCACCAGCACCGCCTGGAGCCGCTTGCAGAAATTGACCACCACCACGCTGTCGCCAAACTCTTCTTCCACGTAGGCGAAGTTGTAATCCTCCCCTTCCGGCTCCAGGAGATGAGCCGAGCACAGGTGACAGAGATTATCCTTGAGGGCTCGAATTCCACCCATGCTGCCCAGGTTGCTGAAGACAGGCAGGGGTAAGTGGTGTCTCCTGGAAAATAGTTCCAGCAGTTGGTCCAAAAGCAAATCGTTACTTCCAGTTATTATAAGTAATTTTTGGTTACTTTCAGGACCAGCCTCAATTGAGGGATAGTTCTCGGTGTGATGCTCCAGCCAACGGTCCAAGAGGTGGCGTTGAAAAAGCCATTTCCCGGTAACCTTGGTGGCAGGTAACCCTTGATCACTGATGAGACTGTAAATTTTTTTCTCATTGATTCCGAGATATTGAGCAGCTTCCTTAGTGTTCATCAGTGAGGACATGGATAGTTTCCTTGTGTTTTATCGCTGAGTTTCAAGTGAAAATACTGGAAGACGTTAGAAGGGTCTCTTCCTGGGTTCGATACTGTACTAGAGCACTTATCCTCTGTCAATAAAGAAACTTATAATAACTTATATTAACATAGCTAGGGCGCAGGGCATAAGGCATAGGGGAATAATTTGGAGGCAGGACGCGGGAGACAACAAATTCCCTAGACACAAGACCCACTTAGAAGATATATGGAGGAACATGAACAAGCAGGAACTTCCAACATATCGATTCGATCGTATGGAGTTCGCCGGGTCTTTGGGGGATCTGGGTACCATGCTGCCCCTCGCCATCGGCATGATTGTTTTGAATAAGCTTTATGCCACGAATGTTTTCATCTTGGTCGGCTTTTTCTACATCGCCTCGGGAATCTACTTCAAAGTAACTAGTCCAGTTCAGCCTATGAAGGTTATAGGCGCCTATGCCATTGCAGTTGGTCTGACCCCAACACAAATCGTGGCATCAAGCTTGTGGATGGGGATCTTCGTTCTCTTTTTAGGTACCACTGGTCTGATTCAGACGATTGGCAAGTATACGCCGAAAAGCACGGTGCGCGGGGTTCAATTGGGGGTGGGTGTGGTTCTTATGGTCAAGGGGTTGAAACTCATGATCATGCCGGATCCCAACCTGGCTATTCAAACCCTTGGCCCCTTCAGCATGAGCATAATACTTGGTGCGGTGGGCATCGTTCTGACCTTGTTTCTGCTTGACAATAAAAAGCTGCCCGCTGCCTTAGTCATTATTATTCTCGGCATTGGTCTTGGTATCCTCATCGGCAAACCGCTCCGAACGGGAATCTTTAACTGGTCCTTTCATTTCCCTAGACTCATTCCCTACGGCTGGCCGTCTCTGAATGATTTTCTTTGGGTATTGCCGGTCCTGGTCTTGCCTCAAATCCCGATGACCATAGGCAACGCCATTATTTCCAACACCGATGTCATGCATGAATACTTTGGTGAGCGCGCCTACCGGGCAACCTACCGTAGTGTGTCGAATAGCCAGGGGGTGGCGGACATTGTCTCTTTTTTTCTGGGGGGCATCCCCATGTGCCATGGCGCCGGGGGGCTGGCTGCTCACTATCGCTTTGGTGCTCGCACAGCAGGGGCAAATCTGATAATTGGGGGGATCTTTGTTGCTCTTGCCGTGGTCTTCGGCGAGAATATGGTCGCCATCCTGAATCTACTCCCCTTCTCCCTCTTAGGAGTGCTGCTGGTCTTCGCCGGCCTGCAATTGGCCCTCATGATCCAGGATGTTGAAGATCGTAAAGACCTGTTTGTGGTCCTCCTAATGCTCGGCATCGCCCTGGCTTCCAATTTGGCGGTTGCTTTTATTGTGGGAATAATTGTCGCCTATGCCCTAAAAAGTGACAGACTCACCATCTAGCCAGCACTTCTCCCTTGCAAGACTCGTCAATTTCTCCTTTTTACCCATTTTTGGTCAAGCCACTTTTGGGTAACTTTTACCCATTTCTGGCTTGGCCGCATTTGGGTAAATTCGTGGTCTTCTTCGTGTTCATCGGTTGATCAGGTTGCTTAGAAATTATGTAAATTGAATAATAAGGTATCAAAAGACGGGAACGTTGGAGTGCAGGACTATTATGTTGAGAGAATACTATGTCTGTAAAGAAAGAGTTAATTCTCCTTCCTCTCCGAGCTTGCTCAACCAATCTTCAAGTTGACTCAGAACTAAGAAAATATTCTTGGCGGCAGAAGCGATGTTTTCCCTGATGTAAAAACTCGCATGGCGGGTCATTCCCTTCTTCCAACTCAAAAGACTGTCCATCATGCACTTGGCATCGTTTATGAGCCCCATTGCTTCCTGGGTGAGCTCTTCAAGGTTCACGTCCTCTTGGGTATGGAGCCGACAACAGTTGACCTTGTACCACGCCTCCGCCAAGTTCTGTGAAGTTACCATGCCCCGTATGGCGCCGCTTTCAATCTCTTCGCGCACCGAGTCCAGAATCTTCAAAGCTTCGTAGAGGTTTTCAATAGCCTCCAAAAATTGTACTTTGCTCAGCTCTAGCATTCTCTCTTATTTCCTCTACCTTTTCGCTCTCCGTTCATTAGTGACATACTCTCCAAATCACGACCACCTTAGCTGAGGTGTGTTCGTAGAAACATGAAATATTCGTGCCACTTCTAAGGGAAGCATATGTAATGCGAGCCGGCAGACTCCCCTTGCCACTGTAGGTTAGGATACAATATCAAGACCTGTCTGTGGTAAATAAGATAGATGAATATAGAATCGCTTAACACAACATTTGACAACGTGCCAGTTAGTTGCTTTCATTAGAGGGTATCCATTTTCTATTCCGGCCTACCAGGCTTTTGGGAGAATCATCATGCAGACAAAAACCGTGAAGGATATAATGACTCCCCTTTCCGAGTACGGGACGATTTCGGCGGAGGCCACTTTGTATGAGGCGGCCTTGGCCCTGACAAAGGCGCAAGATGCATACGATCAGGACCGAGGGAAGCACAGGTTGCTTCTCATCGTTGATGAGGCTGGAGAGATCGCAGGAAAAATCAGTCAGTTGGATGTGTTGAGAGCTCTGGAACCAAAGGGACAGCACCTCGAAGATTCAAAGCACTTATCACGTTTTGGTGTGACCAGAGCCTACCTGAAGCCCATGCTTAGGCAATGCCGATTCTGGGAAAAACCGCTCATGGATCTCTGCCAAGAGGCCAGCGTGCTCAAAGTGAAAAGGCTGCTCCACGCCCCTGCAGAAGGCGAATACGTAGATGAAAATGCTTCTCTGGCCGACGCCATCCACCAATTAGACATGGGGCATTATCAGTCTTTGCTGGTCACCAGGGGCAAAAAGATTGTGGGAATCCTGAGACAGAGAGATATGTTCAAACAAGTTGTCGAGACCTTAAGCGTTTGTGAGTAGTGAACAGTCGACACCTGCCAAACCAATAGGATCTGCACTTGATTTTCTAGACAGCGAGCGAGAAGCCACTGATGGTTGACCATTTCGAATCCAGCACCGGCAGCGACAGTCTCAATTGGAAACGGCTTGTTTTTCTTTTCTTGGGTATAGTGCTTTTCGCTGTAGTCTACTATTCGCCTCCGTGGTCCACAGCCGTGGATCCACTGGGGCAGAAGTTTGTGCTGAGCCGGGCGGGAAAAGGCGCTCTGGCTGTAGCATTGCTTGCATCAACCTGGTGGGTATTCGAAGTAGTGCCAGTGGGAATAACCAGCCTGGCCATAGGCGTACTCCAGATCTTTTTCCTTATTCGGCCTGCCAAAGAAGCTTTCAATGACTTTATGGACCCCTCGGTGATGTTCATCTTCGCATCTATTGTTATAGGCATGGTTTTCACCAAGACAGGACTGACTAGGCGCTTGGCCTACAAAATGCTGGTGATTGTCGGGGAAAGAACGAGCATGATTTATCTGGGCTGTTTCGTGGTAACCGCAGCTCTGACGCACATTATGGCCCATACAGCAGTGGCGGCAACCATTTACCCACTTCTGTTGTCCATATACGGCCTTTACGGAGAGGGAGACAAACCCACAAGATTTGGCAAGGGTCTTTTTATTGGCATGGCATATGTGGCCGGAGCCGGGAGCATCGTCACGCTCTTGGGGGCCGCACGGGGACCAGTTGCCATCGGCTTTTTCAATGATGTGGTTGGCAGGGACATAGCCTTTTTTGAGTTAAGCTATTACATGTTTCCCATTGGCTGGCTTATGGTCTTTTTACTCTGGGTCTTTTTCTTGATCTTTTTTAAGCCTGAAAAGAAAGTTATACCCGGCTTGAAACAACGAGCCATACGGCTTAATGCGGAACTTGGACCAATCTCCAGGAGGGAGATCATTGCCGCTTCCATAATTTTTGGTTGTGTACTGACTATGTCCATCCGTTCTTTTATCCCAATTTTAGAATCTCTAGATAAAACGGCCATCATTGTCACCTCCACAATCCTGCTTTTTGTTACGGACGTTCTGGATATCGATGATCTCGAAGAAATTCCTTGGAACATAATCTTACTTTTCGCCGGAGCAATGAGTTTGGGATTCTGCCTCTGGGAAACAGGAGCTGCCAAATGGCTCGCGGTAAAGTGGCTCCTGCTATTCCAGGAATCAACCTGGTTCGTTTTTGTTATGGGCATCGCCTTCTTTGTCTTGGTCATGACCAACGTCATTATGAACGTGGCTGCCATTGCCATCACCCTGCCGGTGGCCCTTGTTATCGCTCCCTATCTAGGGGTAGCGCCGGAGGTCATCCTGTTTGCCTCGCTGGCAACAGCCGGCATGCCGTTCCTCTTGCTTGTGGGGGCCGCACCAAATGCCATAGCCTACGAGTCAGGGCAATTTACTGCAGGTGAATTTTTCACGTACGGACTACTGGCCAGCATCATGCTCATGGTGGTAGTGGCTTGCGCGGTTTACTTTCTCTGGCCCCTGATGGGTATGCCGGTGGGAGCCTAGCCCGGATATTTCATGAATTACTTGCTGCGACCACGGCTCTGGCCGTTCTTCCTGGCGTCCTCGGGTGTCGGCCCCTGCGACGTACCGTTCAGGTACGGAAACCAATCCCGCGGTGCCGCGGGACGGTTGCCAGGTGGCACGCCCATCTTTGTGGTTTCGCGACAGCAATTCATGAAATATCCGGGCTTGTGTTCCTTTGGACCCATGTAATCAGGAGAGCGAGCACATGCAAGACAACTATATAAGTGAGGAGATGGTTCAGAAGACAGTGGCCTTCCACGGCCATATGTGCCCAGGACTTGCCATTGGAATCAGAGCTGCGGAGGTGGCATTGCGAGACATCGGCCCCCACGCCCACGATGAGGAGGTGGTGGCAGTGGTGGAGACCGACATGTGTGGGGTGGATGCCATCCAGTCTCTAACCGGCTGCACTTTTGGCAAGGGTAACCTGATCCACCTAGACTACGGCAAGAATGCTTTCACCTTCTATCGCCGCTCGGACGGCAAGGGAATCCGCCTCATTACCAGGCCGGATGCGTTTGGTGAACCGGATCCTGAATGGGAAGCTCTCCGAGAAAGACTCGGTGACGAAGACCCTACCCCGGAAGAGCGCGAGCGCTTCTGGGAATTGCACGCGGCCCGCTCGCAGCAGATCCTTGACATCCCCTTGGATGAGCTTTTCGAACTGCAAGAACCGCAAAGGGACCTCCCCCACCCTGCCCGCGTCATGGATAGTGTTGCTTGCGAGGTTTGCAGTGAACAAGTAATGGAAACCCGTACGCGGCGCTTTGAAGGAAAGACCCTCTGCATCCCCTGCTTCAACCAAATGGAGCAGCGCTAGAGCGAAACGCAAGGGCCTTTTCCGATCCTCGTAGTTTTCTCCAATCCGATTACTGTGCGGTTTTCACACAGCTTGTTTTGGCTGGGGTTTGCTTACGTACGTTACATCAAATCCAACATTGCTCAGGTCCTCAACGATAGCCGTCGCATCTTTGACTTTCAGCCTAATCAGGGCGATCAAATCTTGTTTTTCTTGTCGGGATCTGGTCATTAAACTCAGTATGGGTGCCCTGTGACGATCTAAAATGGAGAGAATCATATTGACTTCTCCCAACCGGGCACCAAGACCCTCGATCGTAATTCTAACTCCCTCTTCCCCTAACCCCAGGAACTTGTTCAGAAGCCGAATGATATCCCCATTCGTGATCATCCCAACTAATTCCCCGTGCTGCATAACCGGAAATCCAGTGTTGCCCTTCTGCTGCCCTAGGTTTAAAGCCTCTTCGAACGGCATCTCAGGCGAAACCGTCACGGGGTTCTTATCCATGACCTCCTTGACCTTCATCTCGTTGAGAAGATAATGCATCTCCTGGACGCCGAAACCGGTCGCCTTTGATGGAGTAATTTCCATAAACAGATCATGGGTCACCATGCCAACGAGCCTGCCTTTCATCACGACCGGTAACTTCCGAACCTGATGTTCTCTCATGAGCTTTTGGGCTTGAAAGATGGGAGTTTCAGGCTCCACCGTAACCAGTTCTCTTGTCATAACGTCTTGCACTCGCATGAGCCCCTCCTTGAGAGCTTAACCCGGATAATTCATTACTACATTAATTAATAGACAATTGAAACCTGAAACCAGCAAAAGGCAATACCTTAAACTACTACTCTAGGGAGAACATCGCGAAATGTAGTTTTTTGCCTTGCCACTTTTTTCTTCATTTAGTAGCCTGAATCTAGTTAAGTTTCTTGCTGTGCCGAAAGTTCATCATCTCAATTTTTCCTAGTTTCCCGCAGGACGGAATCTCACCGCCCAAATAGTAAAGGTTGTTTGGATAATCATGAGATAATGGTCTTCTGTCATTTTTCGGAAAACACAAGATGAAAGACAAGGGTGAAACGAAAAAACATCTCTTGGACGAACTGAAGCTGTTGCACCAGCGACTATCCGAGTTGGAGGCGTCAGAGGCTGAGCGTGAGAGAACTCAGCGAGAATTGCGCAAAATAAACCGTGCTCTGAGAGCGCACAGCAGATGCAGTGAATGTTTGATACGCAGCACGAGCGAAGAAGGTCTTCTGAAAGATATTTGCCGAATCATCGTAGAAATGGGTGGGTATCGATTAGCCTGGGTTGGCTTCGCCGAACATGACACAGATAAGACCGTGCGTCCCGTTGCCCAGAAGGGATTTGAAGACGGGTATCTCGAGACGGTAGAGATAACCTGGGCTGATACTGAGAGGGGTCGCGGTCCTACTGGTACGGCTATTCGCACGGGGGAACCCACCATTGTCAGAAACATCCAGACGGATCCCCATTACGGTCCGTGGCGGGCTGAAGCGGGGAAAAGAGGCTATGCATCATCCATCGCCCTCCCCTTGATTGCGGATGGACAAACCTTCGGTAGCCTGAACATCTATGCAGTTGAGCCTGATGCCTTTGACAAAGAGGAGGTTGAGTTGCTGTCCAGGCTGGCATATGACCTCGCATATGGAATCCTGGCGTTGCGAACCAGGGCCGAACTTAAGTCCACCGAACAAGAACTGAGGAAACACCGTGACCACCTCGAAGAGCTCGTTGCCGAGCGCACAACTGAGTTAAGAGAGGCGACTGAAAAGCTTAAGAGAGACCTCGCCGAGCGTAAGCGACTGGAGAGGGCCCTGGCCCAAAGGGACAAGCTCAACACTTTGGGTGCTATCGCTGCAGAGGTAGCCCACGAGATTAGGAATCCTCTTGTCTCAATTGGGGGCTTCACCAGAAGGCTACAAAAAAAATTCCCGGAGTTTGCTGAATGCGACATTATCCTACAAGAGTGTAAACGGTTGGAAAAAATATTGCTCAGGATAAGGGATTATTTGAAACCCGTTAAGATCCGGCCGCAGGAATGTTCCGTGAATACCATCGTTTCAGGCTGTGTTGATCTGATGTCTCCTGAGACCAAAAGAAAAATGGTTACTTGCCAACTGGATTTGGGCCCAGAGATGGCAGCCGCTTATGTAGATAGAGACATTCTGGCACAGATTTTCATCAATTTGATTCTGAATGCGGTGGGGGCCATGGAAAAAGGGGAGACCCTATTCATAAAAAGCTTTGAAACTGATGAGGACATCCAAATCGAATTCAAGAATCTAACCACCGGACCAGTATTAAAAAATCCCGACCTTCTTTTTATGCCTTTCTCAGAAGGCGGTGAAAGTATCGGGTTGCCGCTGTGCTACAGGTTGCTCAAAGATATGGGCGGTCTGCTCTCTTTTTCTGCAGAAAACGGCTACACGGTCTTTATCGTTTCCCTCCCAAAAGTAACCCAGCTAAGCCTCGTTTAACAGACAGCGCTCATTATAAGGCCATGCTTGCCTTTTCCCCATGCCCCTGGCATACCATTTGCCTATTACTAAGGTGCGCTCATCAACCACCCATTAAGCAAGAGCGGTTTTCTCTTTTATTAAAGGCCACTTAGGCTCATTTACCAGCCCAGGTGAAAGTATAAAACTGTGCGCCCGGGAGTATAGGGATGGATACATTCAAGTCACTTAAAAGACACCACCGCGCCAGAACCGAGGTTAGATGGGAAGTATCTTTCATTACTCCCCAAGGCAAAATTTCCGGTGAAACCGTAAACATCAGCTCAGAAGGTGTTATGGTCTCCTGTCAGGAATTGCCTCCCTTAGAGGACGACTTCCGCATGTTGATCAAACCACCGAACCACTATCCCATCGACATCACCGGTCGGGTGGTATGGACCACTATTTGTAACCCCGTCAGCGGTGCGGAAACTATAGGGGTTGATGTCCAATTCATGTCCATACCGGAAAGAGATCGGCTTTTTCTCCAAAGCATGATTCCTGAACAATTCAAGGGAAAGATCAGCGAAATAGGCAACCAACAGAGGTTTCAGCCGGAAGTAGAAGCAGAAACAGAACCCGGTCTGACGAATACACCGCACGTTGCCGAGATTAGCTTGCCGGTGTTTTACAATACAGGCGGGAAAACTGTGAAGGCCACTGGTAGCCGATTTTCCACCAAAGGATGCCATCTTTATACCAAGTTGGCTCCACCCTCAGGTTCAGTTTTTTCTCTGAAGGTGGAAAATCCCCAGACCGGAAAGTCGATTCGGGTCGATAGCTCGGTGGTTCAGCGCAAGCGTTGTGTTATCAAGAATCAGTGGGGTATGATCCTGCGCTTCATGAACCTCAGTGGGCCAGACAGGGAAGAGATCAAACAAATTTTGCTGGACGCCTCGGGTGCCACCGTAAATCCCAAGAAAGAACCGAAATATATCAAGAGCAAGATTGGCCAGGCCCTCCTGAAACATTTCACCAAGAAAAGAACAATTCATTAGGTAGTGAGCAGTAAGCCGTAAGCGGTAAGCAGAAGGTACTACTAGCCCGGATGTCTGCTTCGCAAGGGAACTTCTGCAGAGAAAAGGTTTCCGTAGTCGTTTCACGCCAATTGTCCCAAAGAAACCCATCCAAAAATTCGAATGATCAATCCAGGGCGGCAAACAAATCTCGTAAGGTTTGCTTGCACTTAGATTGACAAGTGTTGATAAATGTTGTATATAAAAATTCAGGGTCCCAAGGGTTTTTGGCGTAACTAATTTGAAGCGAACTGACCGAATCGTCCGGAAGTATTCTGATACCTCCCTTTCTTTTTAATCAAACCTTAACTATATCGCACATCTTCGTATAATAATAACAATTATTTAGGTGTTCAGAGTCTTATTTCAAAGGAGAGCGAACATGTGGCGCAGAGCGCTAACGGTACTCTTGGTATTTTTACTGCTCATGGGTTCTGCAACTTTCTTTCTTGTGAGTTGCGGAGGTGGAGGCTCTGGAGGGTCATCGACAGCAACGGGTTCGTCGGGCTCTGGCTCAGTTGCTTTACTCCTAGCTGATGGTCCCGCAGACGACTACGATCAGATCCTTATAACCATAACTGAAGTTTCGCTTATACCCCCAGAAGGACGGGGCCGAAGCCCAGTTGTGATTTTCCGAAACCCGGCTGGAATTGAAGTTGATCTCCTCGACTTACGGGATGAAGACTATCTCCTAACAGTCAATAGGCGCGTCCCGGCTGGTGTTTACGAAAAAATTAGACTCCAGATCTCAAATGTCGACCCTGTCGGAGGGCCTTGCCCCAGTTTACGACTTCCCAGTGGCAAAATTGATCTTAACCCCCGTGGATTCATTGAGGTTGTCCCCAACCGTACATTATCAATTCGTCTGGACGTGGACGCCAACAAATCATTTAACGTCTCTGCAAGTTGCAATTTTCGGCCGGTTGTCTTCGTTGATATAGAACAAGGTGCACCAGTCCGGGCCTGTCCTCGCATCGTCAGCGGGACCATATCTCGTATTGTCAAAAGAGGTAGAGTCATAGTGGGTTTTGAACTTGAGCTCACAGGGCGAAGGGGTGAGCTTGAAGTGCGGGTCACAGACGATACAGCTGTTTTTGACCAAAACGGAGAATTTGGAGGTAGAGAACTCCTTAACAACCAGGAGAATGAGCAGGTCAAGGTAAGGGGACGACTGGATGACGAAGGAAGATTGCAAGCATCTGTCGTAGTCTTGGGTCAAGTTCTGGAGGTTAAAGGCGAAGTCGACGGCCCGGTGGACGATACCACGGACCTGTTTCCCTTTACCCCGAACCCAGGGGAGGAAGTCGTTAGCCCGCTCGATGTAGAAGTTGCAAGCGAGACTCTGGTTCTTATTGGTTGTGACACCGAGGTCGGAAAAGAAGCCATCCAGGCTGGCATGACCGCCAGAGTAATTGGCAAGCTGGTAGAAATTAACGATACCTTCGTTTTGCGCTCGGTGGTGGTTTTTTTACAAGCTCGGGAGATCTCTGGCGAAATCACCTTCATAGCGGATGAATATGACGGCAAGATAGTCACAGTGGAGCAGGAAACAGGGGGCGAGGTTGAAGTATTTGTTCCCTCGGGTACGCCCATTAACATCGAGGGAGACGGTTCCGTTCCCATGGAACTCTTCTGTGAGGGAAGACAAGTTCGCATATTTCTCGACCCAGACACCCTAGATCCTTTAACAGCTACGCTAGTTCTTGTCCAAGCTGAGCGGCGTCAAGGAGAGGTGATCATCGTAAATGATTTCGACCGAACTCTGACTGTAAATGGCGAGAGTGTATATGTTCAGCCAGGTGCCACAATTCTAGATACGCGGGGAACGGTTGACACCCTGGTAGAATTTGAAGAGATAAAGGTTACAGATAATATTGCCTACTTTGGTCTTGAAGCCTGCCCTGGGGACACGGGCTATACCGCTTTTGTAGTTTTGATCACCGACTTATAACGCCTCATCGTTTAGACAGCTCAACGT
>JBFFBS010000086.1:0-13726 GCA_041560295.1 Syntrophobacteria bacterium
ATTACATACTTTAATGCACACTCTTGCCCTTCCTGACCCGCCCCTCATGTAGTAATATCCTTCCTAGAGCAGAACTGTAAATTAAGGGCTGTAATGTGAATTCTAGGTTCTGACCTAGCCCGGATATTACATGAATCACTTGCTGCGACCACGGATATGGGCGTCCTTCCTGGCGTCCTCGAGTGTCGGTCCCTGCGACGTACCGTTCAGGTACGCCTCGACACCAATCCCGCGGTACCGCGGGACGGTTTCCAGGTGGCCCGCCCATCTTCTTCGCGCTCGCTGCGCTCCGCTCAGTCCCGCAACCGGGTTCCCGGTTTCGTGGTCTCGCGACAGCAATTCATGAAATATCCGGGCTAGTTATGGTTTTAAATGGAGGAAAAGATGAGAGCATTCATCTTAATAATTCTGTCCATCGTCCTGAATGGACCATATTGCCTTGCCGAGCCCTTGCCAAGACCCTGGGCCCATCATAATCAAGAAAATTATGAGGCAGGTGTTACTTCAAATAATCCTTTCACTGGAAAATACTCAGCATATATAAGGTCAAGAGAGGTCGAGAGAAACACTATAGGCTCACTCTGGCAAGCAATAAAACCACGACCTGCCTGGTTTGGAGAAAGAGTGAGGATGACTGTCTATATGAAGACTCTTGGTGTGAAGAATGCAGCTGGGTTATTTATGAGAGTATCCACTTACGGTGGTTGGATCAACTATGATTATATGTACGATAGAATGGTCCAAGGAGATACCGATTGGCGTAAGCATCTGATTGTTTTGGATATTCCTCGTGACACAAGCCTGATAGATTTTGGTGTATGGATAATCGGTAAGGGTGAGGTGCAGGTAGATGACTTCAGGTTTGACATTGTTGATAACAAGCTCCATGTCACTGGTACTTCTGAAAAAATAGAATTCGGTCAACCCGAGAATCTAGGTTTTGAGGGATATACTGACTAATGCAGGCCGATGGGGCATACGGCTTCGCTAAAACTACGCCGCTACAAGAACAGCTCCTTTCGTTTTTCTGAACTAAGGGATGTAATCTACAGTATTGCAGTGGTTGAGATGACCGTGATCTGCAAGTTCTTCCAGTTGAAGTCCACTCCTGTCAACCCAGTTGACATCAGATCGTCAACCTAGTTGACGCCACTTAACTCCCCAGAAATAAAGATTCTTTCGGCCATCACAAAAAAACTGTCAACTCAGTTGACGTTTTTCCAGTAAATGGGGATTGGTTATTTCTCATCCTGCTGTCATCTCATCAGCGTAAATATACAGCTAAATTAAGTAGTTATATTTTTTCTCCTAATTCCGTTGGTTTGCTGCTGCGTTGGCATACTCCTTGCCCAAGTATAGAGCTAGAGCCATTTAATCCGTTTCCCATTCTAGACTTCCAAAGCGGCACATTCTTACTGTAAGCAAGGAGGTGAGACACAACCATTACATGAGAATCGTACTGTCGCTTCAAACTTTAACAGCGAGGTTTTATTATGAAAAGTTTCCCAAAAGTACCGATATGAGGCCTCCCAAGGCTGGTATGCTTTTTGGAGGCAAAAAAAAATTTCACCTTGGACATCATTAACCAAGAGGTGAACGAAATTAAGAAAGTGATCCATCGGATGGATTGCAGGGAGGGAAATCATGGTAAAGCCATCTCAAACAATTGTGGTAGCATCGGTAATATTGATTTTGCTGAGTCCGATGACAGCTATGGCAGGAAATTACAAGCCTGTGCACCGTCCTGGTCTTCCCAGGGCATTATTACCTTTGCTGCCAACTGCAGTTGCTAACGCAGTTCCAGATAATGTAGGACCTGATGCTCCTGTACAGTTCTCTAGCCGTGGCTCCTTTCATCCACTGAGTGGGGAGAGCTTGACGTTTTCTTGGGACTTCGGGGACGGAAATACCAGTGTCCTGGAAAATCCAGTTTACGCCTATTCTGCCCCTGGCACTTACATAGCAGTCCTGCGAGTTGTGGATTCTCGGGGATTTGTAGATGCAGATACTGTTGCAGTTAATGTAACAGTATCACCAGAACCACTGATCGTAGAAGCCTCGATACTTTCTGAGGAGCCACCGGGTTGCGTACCTGAGCCGTGCGTAATTCAATTTCAGGCCACTGCTACTGGAGGTGTTCCACCCTATGCATTCTTGTGGGATTTTGGAGATGGGAATACGAGCACAGCACCGTCGCCGAGTCATATGTACATGATACCAGGGAGTTTTACTGTCACCGTTACGGTAACCGACGGATCTGGAGCTACTGTTTCAGATAGTTTGCCGGTAGAAGTTGGGGGAGGGATGCCTCCTATGCCCTAGCAAGCTGAAATTTGGATAAGTCTCAAATAATGCCACCCCTCTCACTCGAGGGGTGGCATTACCCCAGACAGTACTCTTTCTATTTGCAAAGAGTGTCAGGTTTTGCTATCACAATAGAAGTGTAATTTCCTGCTATTACTCATCCGAAAGAGGCTGTCTGCAAGGCTACTTAATTTCAAACAAGGAGGTGGGATTATGAGATACGCACCTCGAATTCTAATCGTTGTCGCTCTCATGCTGGCTGTTACGGCATGTGTTTCCGACAAAAGTTACAATAGAGCAATACTCAAGTTGGAAGGCAACTGGAAGGAGGTGAACGACCGCACCCTCGAGAGCGATGGACGTCGATTTTACAAGGCAACCAAACAACAGGGGTTTATGGCAGGGCAGCTGACTGCCAATCGGCTCGGAATGGTGGTCGAGCAGCAGTCCTTCGAGACCGGGTTTATGTTGGTTACCGCACCGGCTCCGACCCCGTTGACCATGTCTGAATGGGAGTTGGTACAAAAAGCCGACACCAAAGAAATGCGCTCCATACTTCAAGATGAACTGGGCGTGATGGGTAGGTGGGCCACCTTGGACCCGTCGGGCAAGGAGGTGTTGGCCAACGTATTCGTTGTTGAGAAAGGGGAGGGTATCGAAGTCTCCGTTGGCCTGCGGCTCAGGGCCAAAACACGTACTTCAGCCAAAAAGAAACGGTTGCAGCCACCACCCACAGCTGTACGCTTAGGGTTGAGTAAATTCTGGACCGCCTACGAGAAAGAACTCGGTTCAATAGTGGAAAAATATTCTGCAGCCGGATCAAAGGTAAGAGTTTCCTCCTCTGTCAAGAAATCTACACGTGCACCGAAAACCGCTGTCGCCGCACCCAGGATGTCCGCCGGCAATCCAGATGCAGTCGCTGTCATTATCGGCAACAAGAAATACGGGGCTCGCCTTCCACCAGTCGATTTTGCCCATAATGACGCAGCAGCGATGAAGCGTTTCGTGGTCGAGATTCTCGGAATCAGCGAAAGGAATATTATCGACATGCGTGACGTGATCCGGGCCGATTTGGAAGCCGTGTTCGGTAATGCCAGAACTTACAAGGGAAAGCTTTGGCGATGGGTGCGGCCTCGAGAGTCTGATGTTTTTGTCTTCTATTCCGGCCACGGCGTGCCCGGAATGAACGACGGGCGTCAGTATCTCCTGCCAGTGGACGGGGATCCGGACAAGGCCGAGATTGGTGGATATCCTGTGGAACTACTCTACAGCAATCTGGCCAAGTTGGATGCCCGGTCGGTGTCGGTGTTTCTGGATGCCTGTTTTTCAGGGGAAAGCCCCCGCGGGACTTTGGTCCGGGATGCCTCCGGGATTCGGGTGACTCCCAGAGAGATACCGCAAGTGTCGTTCACCGTGGTGTCAGCGGCCCGCATAGACCAGGTCGCCAGTTGGGACAAGGAGGCACAACACGGCCTCTTCACCAAGTACCTTCTCGAGGCGCTTTACGGTGCTGCCGACAGCAAGCGCTATGGAAACTCGGACAGCCGGATTACGCTAAGCGAAATCAAGGTTTATCTGGATCGCGAAATGACATACGCTGCCAGGCGGCATTACGGAAGAGATCAGAGAGCGATGGTCAGTGGAGATCCAGACAGGGTAATTGTGCGCCTTGGCAGGTAGTGGAAGGAGAGGAACCTTAAATTACTCATCAAATACGGTAAAGAGGAAGAAGCTTTTGACGCCGTGGTGAGACTGGTGGCCAGGTGCTCGTATGCCCTAATTGGGGTGGAGTGCGCACATCGAAAACCTTGTATTACATACTTTCAACCATACCTTAACTCTTGAGATACATCTGTCACATATGGTAGTCATCCCTCCAGAATTACACAGAAAAATAACTCCTATGTCTATTCTGTAATCCTACCTGAATGTCTAAAATCTTGCCCGTATTTTCAAGCAACAAGGATAAGGGTGGAGAAAATAGTTGACATTCAAACGATCGTTTGATACAAACGTTTGTAATAGCATAGGGGGTTATCAATGGTGCGGGAAAATAGGGAGGAACTTACAAAAGAACGCATCCTGGACACAGCCGAGGTTCTGTTTGCCCAGAAAGGCTACCAAGCCGTGAGTGTTCGCGAAATAACCTCGGCTGCACGCTGCAATCTGGCGGCAGTGAACTACCATTTTGGCAAGAAAGAGAACCTTTATCTGGAGGTTTTCCGTTCTCGTTGGGTACCCCGTGCTACGCGAATACGTGAGAGTTTCAGGAAGGCCTTGGCGGGGCAGGACTCCCTATCGCCGCCCAAAGTAGTGAGAGCCCTGGCCCAGGCCTTCGTGGAAGGCCCGCTATCGGATGAAGAGCGTCTTCGCCATAGTCAATTGATGACCAGGGAAATGACCCAACCCACCGGGGCTTTTGAGCTTGTGGCCCAGGAGGTAATTCAACCCTTTTTCAAAGAGTTTGCCGACAAGTTGCGTTCTGTTCAAACCGATGAAATGGGGCAAGAACAAATGCTGCTCAATACCTTCAGCATCTTCTCAATGGTGCTTTATTTTAATTTCGCCAGGGTGGCGGTCAGTCGTATCACCGGACGTGAATATAACACGGATTTCAGGGCTCGCTTGGTGGAACAGATAACCCAGTTTTCTCTTCAAGGTTTGGGTGTGAGTGAAATGGAGGTGTAAGGGTGAAGCGCTCGCTAATGTATACTCAGTTAGCCCTCGTTGTTCTTTTCATATTACCTGGTTGCATGAAGCTAGGCCCCGATTACCAAAAACCCGGTATTGGTATGCAAGTGCCAGCGGGTTACCAGTACGCCCCCACCGAACTGACAATGCCGGAGCCTGACGATCAGTGGTGGCTTGTTTTCAATGACCCGGAGTTGAACCAGTTAGTGGAGGAGGCACTGAAAAATAACCTGGATATAAAAATAGCAACAGCGGCGGTCCTAGAGGTACGAGCGCAACTGGTTTCAACCCGGGCAGATCGTTTTCCTCAGGTGAACGTTCAGGCTGGCGCAGAGCGGCAGCAAAGACCCAAACAGACTTCAGTGCCAGGGCAGGCCTTTTCTGTCGATAGAGAAATTACAACATATGATTTATCGTTGCCCGCTTCTTTTGAGATTGACCTATGGGGTCGTCTTGCTCGGGCTGAAGAGGCAGCGCGGGCTAATCTCCTAGAAGCCGAAGAAAACCGTCGCACAGTGGCCCAGACCGTGGTGGCGGAGGCCATCACCCTCTATTTGCAGATGGAGTCTTTTGAACGGGCAATAGAAATTGCTGAACGACTTGTGGAATCCTTCCGCCGCAGCTTGAATCTCGTGGAGAGCAGATACAAGAGAGGACTGACCTCTGTCCTGGACGTAAGGCAGGCCCGAAGGGTTCTGGCCGGGGCCCAAGCAACTCTTCCGTCCTTGCGACAGGACTTAGGTACCACGCAGCAGGCACTGGCCGTCCTTTTGGGACGCTATCCTGAAACCCGGCCACCTCGACTTCAGCCGGAGGACTATTACAAACGACTTGATCCAGTACCACCTGGTCTGCCCTCTGAACTCCTGCTTCGGCGCCCGGACATCAGAGCCGCCGAGGCTCAACTAGTGGCGTTGAACGCTCTGGTTGGTGTGGCCAAGGCCAGCCGCTTCCCCCGGATTGTGTTGACCGGGACTTATGGCTACACCAGCGAAGATCTGGACCGGCTTTTCAAGCCTGAAAATGAATTATGGAACATTGCCCTGGGTATAGCGCAGCCACTATTTGATGCCGGCAAATTGCAGGCAGGCCAACGGGCGGCTGAGGCAAGATATCAACAAGGGGTGGTTTCATACGCCAAAACAGTCCTAACCGCTTTTGCTGAAGTAGAAGGCACATTCTTGACTCGGGAGGAGCAGTTGAAACGTCGGGATTATGTGGTTAAGTTTCTGCATGAGGCCAGAGCGGCACAGAGGATAGCTGAGAGTCGATATGAAAAGGGTCTGGTTGATTTTCTCACAGTATTGGACACCCAGCGAAGCAGATTTCAAGCCGAAAGTGATTTGGTAGAGGTTGATTTCGTGCTGCTAAACAATCGCGTCAATCTCCACCGGGCTCTAGGCGGCGGCTGGGCGGATCCGGGGCCGGTCATGGTCAAGAACGAAAAAGAAATCACGAAGAAAACAGGGGGGAATGACACGGCGACGCGGGGACGGGGCCACACGGTGAAATAAACGTACGTAGTAAGCAGTAAACTGTAGCAGTAGGCAGATAGCATAACTCGAAATTTCGGCCTGTGCGAGACAGCCGAGAAAGGGCCAAGGCGAGAAAAGGATAAATAAGCTAAGGTAACTTCATTTCTCGCCTTCCTTGCCTTTCCCGCTTTTCTCGCAAAAACGCCAAGCGTTTTTCACAAATGGAGAATCCATGAGTCCCAGGAAAAAACGATTTGTTCAGTTTGGCATTAGTGCGGTTCTCATCGCCATAGGGGTCGTGGGCTTGCTTGTGCTGACGGCGAGCAAACCCGAGATGAAGAAGCGTAGACCTCCCGCCCCTGTGCCGATGGTCCGGACCATTCAGACAAAGAGCGGCCCGCAGACTGTGACTATCCAGGGTGAGGGGACGGTTCAACCTTTGCGGGAAATCAATCTGGTGCCGGAAGTAGGCGGCAAGGTGGTAGGCGCGTCTCCTGCCTTGGTCAATGGAGGCGTATTTAGCAAAGGTAGCACTCTGCTTCAGATCGACCCGGTGGATTACGAGCTGGCCGTAACCCTGGCCAAAGCCAAGGTAAAAGAAGCTGAGAGTCGGCTCGAACTGGCCGAGGAAGAGGCCTTAGCAGCAGTAGAAGAGTGGCGTTTACTCTATCCAGATAGTTCCAGTAAAGATAGCAAGCCTCCGGCTCTGGTGGCCAAACAACCACAACTGGCCGCAGCCCAGGCTAGATTGGAGGCTGACAAGGCGGACCTGCGCAAAGCGCTCTTGAATCTAGAGCGCACCAAACTTAAGGCTCCTTTCGCAGGACGCGTAGGTGAGGAAAAGGTGGATGTAGGTCAGTATGTCTCGCCTGGTCAGAGCCTGGGAACTCTCTATTCTACGGAGGCGGCCGAGATTGCCGTACCACTGGAAGGGGGAGATTTGTTCTGGTTTGATGTACCCGCTTTCACCTCAACAGACGGACGTGGGGCTCCTGCGGTGGTTAGGGCCAGTCTTGCGGGCCGTGAATTGAGTTGGCCAGGGAAAGTAGTCCGGACTGAAGGAAGGTTGGATGAGCGAACTCGGATGATTCGTGTAATTGTGCAGGTGGATAAACCCTATGCTAGGAAGCCGCCACTGGTATTCGGGCTTTTTGTAACGGTGGAGATCGAAGGCCGCAAAATCGAGAAAGCAGCGCTTATTCCTCGCGGAGCACTGCATCAGGGAAATGTCGTCTGGGTGTTAGACCAAGAAAGTCGTCTTCGCTTCCGTGAAGTGGAGGTTGCCAGAATTCAGGGTGACGATGTTGTTGTTACCAAAGGTTTAGAGGATGGAGAAAATGTGGTCACCACGCCCCTTAAGGCTGTTACTGATGGAATGGTGGTACGTGTGGTAGGCAAGCCGTCAGCTATCAGCAGGAAGAGGGCACAGCAGGACGACGCGGGGATAAGGGGATACGGAGAAACGGGGATTAGCGGGCAGAAGTCAGAGGACAGACGACAGAAGAAGGAAGGTAGTTGAGAGGAACTCAGTTTTTATGGTTTTTCTCCTGAATTCTGGCTACTGGCTACTGACTACTGTAGATTTTAGACATTTTAGCTCACTTTAGTGCACTTTAATCACTTACTTAACTGAGAACTGACTATGAAGGGCGCTGTTACTTGGTTTGCCGAAAATCACGTTGCCGCCAATCTATTGATGCTTTTTCTCTTGTTGGCCGGTGCGGTAACAGGGCTGACCACCAAGCTCGAGATATTTCCTGAAACGTCGCTGGACATGATCTCCATCACCATGGAGTACCCTGGTGCCTCGCCGGCAGAGGTGGAGGAGGCCATCATACAGAGAATTGAAGAAAAAGTGGCGGGCTTGGCCGGCATCAAGCGAATTGATTCAGTGGCCAGAGAATCGTTTGCGACGGTGACCATAGAGGTAATGAACGATTGGGATTTACAGGAACTCCTGGATGAAGTAAAGGCAGAGGTAGACCGGATCTCCACCTTTCCCAACGAAGCCGAAGAACCGATTGTCCGGGAAGTGACCCGGCGACGCCAGGTTCTCAATGTCACCGTCTTTGGCGATGCACCCGAGTCAACCATCAAACACCTGACGGAGAGAATAAAAGACGACATAACCAATTTACCTGGTATTACCCTGGCCGAACTCGCAGGTCTCCGCAAGGGAGAAATTCACATCGAAGTTTCCGAGGAATCTCTCCGGCGTTATGGTCTCACCTTGGGCAGGGTTGCCGAGGCGGTTCGAAGGGCTAGCCTGGATCTACCGGCGGGCAGCGTCAAGACGGCGGGGGGTGAGATCCTGGTCAGGACCAAGGGTCGTCGTTACTACGCGAAGGATTATCGAGATATCGCTGTCATTACCAATACCGATGGTAGTAAGGTTACTCTCGGTCAGATCGCCGATCTCAGAGATGGCTTCGAGGACGTGGATCTATTTACCAGATTTCAGGGCAAACAAGCCGGCCTTATCGAAGTCTACAGGGTTGCCGATCAGAACGCCCTGGAAGTGGCCGCTACTGTCAAACAGTATATCGAGGAGATCAAGCCAAGCCTTCCCGAAGGAGTGGACATTAGTATCTATCGGGACAGGTCGAGAATACTGAAAAGCAGAATTCGGCTGTTACTGAAGAATATGGCCCTCGGCCTGATCCTGGTGAGTCTACTCCTGGGAATGTTTCTGAATGCGCGTCTTGCCTTTTGGGTCACTCTCGGAATACCCATATCCTTTATGTTTGGGCTGATGGCCTTGCCTACCTTTGGCGTGTCCATCAACATGATTTCCCTGTTCGCCTTCATCATGGTTCTGGGTATCGTGGTGGATGACGCTATAGTCGTGGGTGAGAATATTTTTCGGAGGCAGGAGGAGGGGCTCGAACCTTTGGAAGGAGCTGTTACGGGAGCCCTGGAGGTAGGGCGGCCGGTGATTTTCGCAGTCCTGACCACGGTGGCGGCCTTCTATCCCCTCCTCTTAGGTAGTGGCGTCATGGGGAAACTCATCCGCAACATTCCCACTGTGGTCATTCTAGTGCTGCTGGGCTCTCTGGTGGAATGTTTGCTGATTCTACCGGCCCACCTGGTGGCATCCAAACACCGAACAAAGCGAAGCATGGAGGAAAAGCGTACGGCCCGCTGGCTGAAATGGTTCATCAGGCACCCTTATGCCTGGGCGGTGGATTTTTGTGTGCGCTGGCGTTATGCCACAGTTGCGCTGGGTATGGCCATCTTGTTGGTGACTGTGGGAATATGGCAGGCCGGCTGGATCAAATTCACCCTGTTTCCAAAGGTTGAAAGTGACTTTTTGAGATGTAGCTTGACCATGCCGGCAGGCACACCTGTGGAGCGGACAGCAGAAATTGCCGGTCTCTTAGAGCAGGCTGGCAAGGAAGCCCTGGCCGAAGCGGAAAAGAAGCGTTCCAAAGATGAGCCCTCGCTCTTGAAGGGTATCATCACCAGAGTAGGGAGGCACGGCAGAGGGAGCGGTCCGATGGCCAGTGGACCACAGTCGGGAAGCCATTTGGCCCAGATCACAATAGAGCTCCTAGAGGGAGAGAAAAGGGATGTGACCGCAACTCAATTAGGCAACTTGTGGCGCCAGAAGGTGGGCATTGTACCGGACGCCGAGTCCATTACCTATCAGAGTGTACTCTTCAGCGCCGGCAATGCTGTTGAGGTTCATATGTCGCTGGACGATCACGACCTGCTGGAGGCGGCGGCAGAGGAACTGAAAGCGGAGCTTACAACCTACCCCGGGGTGTTCGATGTCAGTGACAGCTTCCTGCCAGGCAAAGACGAAATGCAGCTCAAATTGAAACTCGCTGCCCGCAGTTTAGGGTTGACCTTAGATGACCTGGCCAAACAGGTCCGGCATGCTTTCTACGGTGCCGAGGCCCTTCGCTTGCAGCGTGATCAGGATGAGGTCAAGGTTATGGTAAGGTACCCCGAGTCCAAGCGCAAGTCATTGGGCTCTATTGAGGATATGTATATCCGGACGCCGGACGGCTCCGAGGTTCCATTCAACCAGGTGGCCGAAGTGAAGATGGAGGAGGGCTACGCCGCTATCGAACGAGCTCAGCGTTTCCGGGTAATCAAGGTGACCGCTGACGTGGATGAGACTATCACCAACGCCAATGAAGTGCGTACTGAGCTGCAGGGCCGGGTAATGCCGAAACTGAAACTGCGTTATCCGGGCTTGCGCTACACCATGGAAGGAGAAGGAAAGGAACAGAAGGAGTCCCTGGACGATATTATCAGTGGCTTTGTTATCGCTCTTTTCCTGATTTACGCTCTGTTGGCCATTCCGTTCAAGTCCTTTTGGCAGCCCTTTGTGGTCATGTCGGCCATTCCTTTCGGCATCGTGGGCGCTGTGTTCGGACACTTGCTCATGGGTCTTAACTTGAGCCTTTTGAGCTTGTTTGGCATCGTCGGTCTGACTGGCGTGGTGGTTAATGACTCCCTGGTACTGGTACACGCTACCAATCGTATTCGCAGAGAGGGAGCTAGTGTACATGACGCCATTACTCAGGGTGGAGCCCTAAGGTTCAGGGCGGTCATTTTGACTTCTTTGACCACCTTTGCCGGCTTGACGCCAATGATTTTGGAACGCAGCCTCCAAGCCCAATTTCTCATACCCATGGCCGTCAGCCTCGGGTTCGGTGTGCTCTTTGCCACCTTCATCACCCTGCTCTTGGTCCCCTGCGGCTACGTGATCTTGGATGACGTGCAGAATCTGACGGAAAAGTTAAAAGTCAGGATTCTAAAGAGGGAAACACCGACCGCCTAATCAGCGGGCAGCAAGCATGAGGCAGCAGGCAGTCCAGAAAAGTTTTTTCATATTGTCAGCGGTGAGCGTTTTCAGCTGTCGGCTGTCAGCTGCTAGCTGCTCTCTATCTTTTTGGGTATCTTCGATCGAAACCACGCCCCTTGGCAGCCTTTTTTTTCAATCTTTTTAGCATTTCTACAAAGCGGCTAATGGTCTGGAAATAGGCTTCACCACAACGCAGCAAGATGTCATTATGACCGCAGCCAGGGGCGAGTAACAGCTGCTTTTCCATGGAGCCCGAGTTTGCCAGTAAAATATCAGCATCCTCTGAGGGGATTATCTCGTCCTTTTCGCCATGAATAATGAGGGTAGGCTTGCCTATTTCTCTGATCTTGCCGAAATTCCTGAAGCCATCCATTTCAGAGATTCCTAGGGTGTTCGTTGCCACTCCTAACCGTTTGAGGAGGGGAATGGTCCTTGCGAAAGCACTATCGAGTATCAGGCCAGCAATCTCGTCTTGATAGCAGCAGGCTATTTCTAATACCGGTACGCTCCCAAGAGATCTTCCCATAATAATAATGAGCCCGGTTCGACCCTGACCCTCGAGCCAACACCTCACCTCTCTAAAGGCGATGTGTGAGTCAGAGAGCAGGTTGCTGGCGGTGGGTAATCCAGTGCTCTGTCCGTAACCCCGGTAATCCACTACCAGAAAACTGATGCCGAAGTTGTTGTAGGCCGGTGCAATGGTGTCGTAGTCGCTTGCGATCTCACCATTGCCATGAAAAAATAGGATGTGGGGCCCTTCGGGGTCAGCAGGGTATAAGCGTGCACCAAGCTGCACCCCTTTCTCAACAGGTATCAAGAAGTCAACAACACCTTGGGGCGCAGCTTGTACGCGATCCTTCCTAGGGTGAAACAAGTATTTCAGTACCTCTGGCTCATCCAGCGACGATACATCACAACCTGTTCGCATTGGCCTACTCTCTTTCCTCTTAAATAACGAAAAACGATGTGAGATATGGGATATGAGATGTGAGATAAAAAATTATAACTATCCCACATCCCACATCTCATATCCATTCAACTTCTCGACGTACTCAACGGCAAATAATTTTCTTTCTTGAGCCGGCGGCGTGCCCAGGCCAAACCGAACCGGCCAGTCAGGTTATACAAAAATAGCCCGAATGGGAGAATCCTCACCGTTAGCGGGGTGAGATAACAGAGCTTGATGAGATCGCTGTAGAGCTGATGGATGTCAGCAGCCTCAATAAAGATTCGAGCACCCTCCTGATCAAAACCCCACCTTCGAGCAAGATTTTTAGCTGCAATTTCGCCACCCCGCCAAGTCACTTCTGCCTGAAAGGGTCCGGGCGGAGTATATGGCTCCGTGGCGTTATTGTTGAGGGAATCCAGCGCACTGCTCACAAGGCCGGACCGCCATGAATCGGCATCAAACAAATCAGGCCCGGCTGACTTGTCAATTGGATAGGAATTTATTTTCATAATTGCAGCGCTCGCCTGGGCACAGGCAGTGGGGCAGCCGGAAAAAAATATAGGTCTCACCCCATAAGGTGCCAGCGATGCCGAAAAGAGCTCTATCTCGGCCAACGGCTTTCTGTTCACCTCTAGCCAGCTTATGCGTGAAGTTAGGGTATGGGCCATAAACCCCTCAGTACCTGAAGCAGCATGCATACCCAGAAACATGACAGCTTCTGAATTGCCCGGATTTCCTATGCCAGGAGCCGGTCCGCGCTTGTAGCCCAAGACCATCTGAGCTCGCGGATCGATCAGTTCCGAGAGAAGATTATAACCGGTGCGGTGGAAGTCCTTTACTGTGACGTGCTTAACACCTGCATCAAAAAGGGCCCTGACCACTGCGTTGACATCCAAGCTCATTTCCACACAAGCTCGGCTCCACTCATCTGTCATAAAGGATGAGGCCCGATAGTCCCAGCAGCCCGAACTTCCCTCGATGTCGGCGATGATAAGCACATTTTCGAATTTCGTTGTCATATTGATGATAAGAGAGTCATTTGGGCCATTTTGCCTGGATAATACAGATAAGTGGCCAGTGGCGAGAAATGCGATAAAGGATGAAGATGACACCTGTTACACCTAGTCGCTTCATTTCTCGCTTTGGCCCTTTCTCGCCTGTCTCGCTGAAGCGGTGGCTATTAGGTTCGAGCAAAAATACCTGTTACCCCCTATTTTGACAAGACCAAAACCATCTTTCCTCTGGTATGCAAGGACTCACTGAGTTCATGGGCTCTTTTGGCTTCTTCTAGGCCAAAAGGAAAAACCTGCGAGAGGTGAGTCTTAAGGCGTCCTTGCTCTGCCATCCGGACCAGCTCAGTTAATTGTGCGCTGTTGGGGGCCACGAAAACAAACTCCTTATAAATATCGTTTTTTGCCAAACCAGTGGGATCATCCACAATCGATATGAGTCGACCACCTTGCCTGACAATTTCAGCGCTCCTTTCAAGGA
>JBFFBS010000087.1:0-13694 GCA_041560295.1 Syntrophobacteria bacterium
ATGTCAAAGACCCTATATTTGTACGCTATGCGCCATGCGCTATGCTCTATGCGATCTGACCTGGCCCCAAGGACCAGGTTTTCGATGTTGAATAAAGTAAATCAAAGGGAGTAAACATGACCAAGGAAAAGAAAGAAGATGAGAAGTTTGAGTTTCCAGAAGAATTTGATCCCATTGAAGAAGGGGTTGTCCTCCCGGCCGAGTTAGAACCAGATCACCCGGGTTGGCTGTCTATCGCAGAGGTTATGAAGGTATCAGATCCGGTCTTTGAGAAGAGCAAGTTTCTTATCGGCTATCAAGAATCCAGTAATGTTTATGTGCTCGCAGGTGACTACCTGACCATCGTCGATCCGGGAAATGATTATACTGTTTTTACTGAGCTTGAAAAAATGGGATTCAATCCTCTGGACATCAAGAAGGTGGTGGTTACCCACGGGCACCGTGACCACTGCATGGGCGTATTCGAACTGTTGAGATTCCCCCCTATCTATGAAAATAAACAGATCGAGATTGTCAACCATGAAGGAGGGCCCGAGGAATTTAAAAAAATACTCACAGAGCAAGGATTCTCCCTAACCCAAGTAAAGGGTGGGGAAACTCTGGAGCTGAGCGGCTTTGAATGGGAAGTGATTCACACTCCCGGCCATACCATTGACGGCATATGTTTGTATCACGGGCCGACAAAAACCGTTATCACCGGGGACACTGTACTACCACACGCTATTGGGGATGCTGACAAAGCCGCCGGAGGAAGACTGGATCATTACTTGTACGGGCTCAAGCAGTTGTTGAAAAAGGACATTGAAAATGTACTCCCCGGCCACGGCGTGCCCGTGGCGGGCACCGGCAGACGTACCGTGGAGGAGACCTACGAGGGCGTGATGATGAAGGTCATGGAGGTCGAGCCGGACTCCAAAACAACCTGGATGAAGGGAGCCACCTTATTGGCTGAAAAGGGGCTTTTGGAAGAGGTGGTGTATTGTTGCGACAAGGAGCTGGCCCTCAGACCGGGAAATTTGTCAGCTTCGCAGTTGAAGGCCTTTGCCCTGAACGACATGGGTAGGTGTGAAGAGGCTATCGAGATTTTAGATCAGATCCTGGCGCAGCAACCCGATGATGTGCACGCCCTTACCGCCAAAGGCCACGCTTTGCTGGGGCTGCAAAAATATGATGAGAGTATAAAATACTTTGATGACGCTCTGGCCATACACCCGGAGATCCAGGAAGCACAGGTATTCAAGGGCATGGCCCTGTACTTTATGGGCAAATATGACGAGGCCATGGAGATAGAACCATTCAAAGCGGAGTTCATGGAACGATTCAAGACTGAAATTGACAAACAGCAGCAAGGAAAAGAGCAGGATGATTCCGAGCAAGACACGTAGTTGTTCTAAAACCCACCAGCTATGCTGCTGAGATTGCAAGGCTTTGGAACAACCGAAGTGTGATGTGAGATGTGTGATTGAATGTGGATCTTAAGAATGGTTGTAATATCTCATATCTCACATCCCATATCCCACATCCATCAGGCTACGCCATCCCGCCGCCGGCGTGACTGACCTGAGCAAGCAAAGATCCGGCGATGCGGGGAAGGACCAGCTTTTATACGACGGAATAGACAATGAGGAGAAAGTACCAATGAAGGATGAGTATGTGACACTCTTTGAGGCTGCAAGAGATCTGGTAAGCTACATTGATAAAGAGCATGTTTTTGACAAAGCTGGTGACATGGGATGCGGCGGTTTCGATACCTATCAATCGGACGCCTTTTATGATTTAATTGCCGAGGCCAGAAAAGCCGTTAGCGAAATTGAGAGTACATTTGAATAATCCGCATAATTCAGCTCATCATGTTAGGGGGTGAATATGGCGATAGAGGAAATCACCTATGAAGAGTTCATGAACAAGATCGATGAGATTGAAAAGCGATATTTGTCTGACGAGGAAGGTTTTCCCGAGGGCGCCCAGGAGAAAGGATTGGAGATTTGCAAAAAATTCCGGCGAGAAGTGGAAGAGCAAGGTCCTGAAAACTTTGAATATTATATTGATACCATTTACGGGCTGCCCATGCACAAACCTAAGGAACGTAAAGAAAGTGAAGAATGAGCTGGATCTCAATCCTCATGCTCACCGCGTAATGAAAAAAGAGAACATGAAATATGTTGACTGTGCCCACTGCGGAGTGCGGATACGTTTAGAGGAAGCCGTGTCCTACGAATGTCGGCTTCTATATGGCGAACACTACCATTGCAGAGAATGTGATCCCGATGGGGTTTGGGATTGCGTCAGTCATGATTTTGACACCGACCTCCACTGAGAGACTTTTACCCACCCTGTTAGGGGTCAAATCTTTATTCTTGACATTTCAGTTATCCAGCCTGCGCTCAAACATCAGATATCTCGATATGACAAGAGTAAAGTGCTGTTGCCCAAATCCAATCGTCGTCTGCAGGTCTAAGTTATTGTCTAAAGTTAGCTTCTGTGGGAGCGGCTTTCAGCCGCGATTCGACCCTGAGTCTGATAGTTCTTATTTGGGCTACAAGCCCTCAAGATTTGATCCCTACCGGTTGCTTCTAACCGTGGGGCGGAGCAAAGAGGGATATTTCCAACGGGTGGTCAGCGGCAAGCCGGGCTGCTTGGCTCTCCAAACCCTTTAGCCTTTTTGTCAGATACTTCACCTTTGCTTCGAGATACTCACTGTCAGGTTCTTTTTTATAATCCTCCTCGGCAGCACGAAGGAGGACCCGGATTTCAAGGTACTCTCTCTCAATTAGCCGGACTTCCTTCTGATAGTTCTGGAAATCCTCCATCTCCCTTAAATCATCATAAAGCCACATGGACATGGGAAACTCCTTTTTATCATTATCGCGGCGCGGATAAGAGCCGTCGGGGCAAAGAAATATCTCTTACTATTACTGCTCTGCAGTATAACACCAGCGAATGCAAATGGCGAGTGGACAGATAGGAGTAAAAGTAGGGCAGGCGTCCTTGCTTGCCACAGAGCAGGCACAGAGGCCTGCTCTACCTCATAAGTCTGGATTCAGATAAGTTAATCGTAGGGGCGGGGTTTATCCCCGCCCGCCGAAGGGTGCGCAGCAAAAGCGTATCCACCAACAAACTGGGCTTCTCAAACCGAAAAAACTTCCATCAACACTACCATTTTTGCTATCCTGCCTCTGATGACTTGAAAGGTGTTGAAGAAATAATGAGGTGCGACAAGGTGAAGGAGAAAACCAAAAAACTTAAACTGGCAGTGCTGATCTCAGGGGGCGGAACGAATCTCCAGGCCATCATTGACCACATTGAGGCTGGTAAACTGGATGCTGAGATCAGCTTGGTGATGAGCAATAATCCGGACGCCTATGGGTTGGTCAGGGCTCAGAAGCACGGAATTCCCACTGCCGTAGTGGATTACAGGAATTACGGCAAGAAACTGCTGCCGGAGATTAATGAAGGTAACCTTCCGGAAGAATTCGGAGAGGTGAGCAAGCGGCAGCGTATCTATTCCGACCTTCCGCCGGAGGAAATCAGAGATCGATTGGCGCGCTTAGTACTGGCCGAGCAGGAGGTTTTAGCACTATTGAAACCGCTGCATCCCGATCTCATCTGCCTGGCGGGGTTCATGCGGTTGATCTCCCCCTATTTCATCGGCCACTACAACAAAAAAGACCGCTACGGGATCATGAATATTCACCCGGCGCTTCTCCCTGCTTTTCCGGGAACCGACGGGTATGGGGACACCTTCGCGCATGGTTGCCGTTTCGGTGGTATCACCGTCCACTTTGTAGACGAGGGAGAAGACACCGGTCCCATTATTGCCCAGACCATATATCCCATCTGGCCGGAAGACAGTTTGGAGGTGGTACGAAGGCGGGGACTCGAACTTGAATATGCTCTTTACTCGCAATCTATTCAATGGATGGCCCAGGGAGATTTAGAGCTGGTGAAAGGAGAAGATGGCAGGCCCCAGGTGCGCATTCATGATCCGGAGTATCCAAAGTTCATTGAGCAATTAATACAGCAAGCGTTCTCGCGCTAACCAGATTTCGTAAGCCATCCTGTGGGAGCGGCTTTTAGCCGCGATAAGGATGCTTCATTGGTTCCGTAGAGAAATACCATAGAATATAAGGCCCTAGAACTCTCAGATGTAATCTCACATCCCACATCCCACATCTCACATCCACTCAAACATGAAAGGAGAAATGCATGTCTAAATATAAGAAGGGGTTAGCCTTCAGGTATGTCCAAAAGACCAAGTATTCCCGAGAGCGAGCTCCTAAAGATGATCTGGGTTCTATGCCTTCACCTGATCACTTTAAAACCTACCGTGGTGCTGAGCGCATACAGTTACCGCAACCAGATTTTAGCGAATCTGTCGATCTGTGGCATTGTCTGGCAAGACGGAGATCTGAGCGCAATACAACCCAAGAGCCTCTCAGCATGGAGGAGCTTGCAAAAGTCTTGTGGGCAGCCCAGGGGATAACAGCTCGGGCGGGGATGTACCTGCTCAGAACCGCACCCTCGGCAGGCGCCCTTTATCCATTTGAGACCTATGTCTACATTGACCGGGTTGAGGGCGTTTCGCAGGGAATCTACCATTTTGATGTAGCGGATTTCGAGCTGGAGTGTTTACAGGAAGGTGATTTCAATGGCGCGATTACTGCTGCCAGTCTGGGTCAGCCTGTAGTTCGCAAGGCAGCGGTGGTGATTATCTGGACTGCTGTGATGCTCAGATGCATGGTGAAGTATCGTGAAAGGGCAGTGAGATACATTGGCATGGACCTTGGCCATGTCTGCCAGAATGTGCAGTTGGCAGCCACCGCTCTGGGACTTGGTTCCTGCCCCATAGGCGCCTTTTACGACGACGAAATGAACAAGCTTGTGGAGGTGGACGGCGAAGAAGAGACGGTACTCTATATGATCACGGTAGGGAAGTTGGGGTAGGGGCATAGAGCATAGGGCATAGAGCATAGAGTAAAGGGCAAGTTGATAAATCCGAAATAGCTCCATGCTGGATGTGAGATGTGAGATCTGAGATGGGGGATATGAACTCCCGACTGAAATGTTGAATCTCACATCACATATCGCACATCCAACATCTGCTGGTTGAATTCTTTAATTTTCAAATTCGCAATTGTCCTGCGGACTCCCACCCTTCGGGCGGGTTCCCAGTTTCGCAATTCGCAATCCGAAATTCCACTCTATGCCTTATGCCCTATGCTCTATGCTTTCTTTTACACCTTATCCATGAAGAGGATTTGTTTGATAGCGCTTAGACATCCGATACTTACTGCAGATAAATTTTCCCCTGAGGTATCGAGCCCGCATTTTTTTTCGGCACCGAATTCCGTGGGAAAGGATGGTCACATATTTACAGGTCTTACAAATATCAGGAATTCTCACCCTTCATCTCCATTCTTCTTTTCATTCTGAGAGTCACAATCAATGATGCAAAAATCGTGCAGAAATCGCAAAGCGCATAGCGCCAAGCGCAGAGCGACAAAGCCTGTAAATTGAGGGATTGAGGAATAAAGGAATTAGAAACTCTTAATCCCTAAATTCCTAAATTGATAAATTCAAACGCTATGCGCTATGCTCTTTGCGCTATGCGAAGTCCGCCAGGACTTCTATAATTGGTGGGATAAGTGCTGTGGCAAGGTCAGTGCGGGATCCGCCTCCTAAAACCACCTCCAGACGACCATCGGTCACCTCGTCTGCGGTCTGACGCATGAAGTGGGCAATGTCCAGGAAGCACGCTTTGCTGAGGCCCAGGCTGCCATAATCTCCCTTGTGGGTGTCGAAACCGAAATACCAGAAGATGAGATCTGGTTTGAAATCAGCCACCCGAGGACCGAACTCTTCTCTTACCTTGTTGGCGTAGGCCTCATCCACATTGTCAGCGGCTTTCCCCCAAAACCCCCAGAAACCGCCAGGTGCAGGAACGTCCACCTTGGTGCCGTCTTCTGAACAGGTCTCCATGCCGCAAAAGCAAACGTGAAGCACGTCAGGATCATTCTTGAGAAGATCCCGAGTACCATCACCGTGGTGGGCATCTGTATCCAGGATGGCGAAACGTTGAATATTGTGGATCTCTCGCAGGTACGTGATGGTGATTACCACATCATTGAAACAGCAGAAGCCGCCGAAATAATCTCTGCCCGAATGATGACCGCCTGCACCAATAAGGGCAAAGCCGTTGTAAATCTCTCCAGTGCAAATTTTTTCTCCGGCTAAGACCACGCCACCAACCGAGTGCCAGCCAGTGGAGCAAAGGGGATCACTCTCCACGCCTCGGATGAGTTCGGGGGTGTGCACCTTGAGGATCCACTCTTCCTCGATGGCTGGTGATTCGTAGAGAACAACATTGTCGCGGGCCAGCAGATAATCGATCGCCTCGGGAAAATCCTCCAGTCGAGATCCGCGGGTGAGGTAACTTTTTCGGCTGAAGCTGGGATGGTAGAAAACGCCGGTTTTTTTCATGAAATCCTCTCTGGTGACAAACCCTTGGTTTTTCGACTACGGTGTCGACGATTCATCGGAGTCCGCTGCCAACGGTGTAAAGCAGACCAGTGCTTTTTTGTTGCCAGGCAATGAATTTCGAGAAGTTTTAGAGCATCGGCAAACAATGGGCTCCGCCGCAGGCTCCGACGCCGCTTTCTTCTTTTTTCGGCCACCATATGTCGGAGGGCCAGATGCAGAAGGTGGACGTTGCTGCGCACGACTCGGGGGATGGCCAGCGGTTTGAAGTTTTCCTCCAGGTACTGGTACAGCCATTTGGCCACATCGGAACCCGGAGGAAGCGTTTCGAAGGAGGACAGTACTGGAGAGGAGGTCAGGGTGGCCAGCAGCAAGGAATCGGTGAACTCTGATCCCTTGGAGCGAAGATCTTCAATTACCTCGAGGTGCTGCAAGAGAGGATCAGCAGAGGCGGGCTTGTTTTGCAGGCAGGAGAGCCGGAACTCATCCAATCTGGGAAAAAGGTGTTCCAGTATGCCTCCAGCGGCAAGTAACTCGTAACCCTTGTGGCTGTTTTTGCGCCGCAGGGTTTTCATGATTTCCTCACGGATTCGTGAGGCCGGGCATTCCATAATGTGATGGCCCTGATGCTTCATGGCTTCCCAGGTGGATTCCTCCACTTGGAAATCAAGAGTTGCCGCCAGACGAATACCGCGCAGGATTCGAATTGGGTCTTCCTGAAAACGTATATTTGGGTCGCCTATGCAACGGATGAGGCGGGCATGTAGATCTGCCCTGCCATCAACATAATCTATGATACTGAAGTCAGCGACGTTGTAATAGAGTCCGTTGATGGTGAAATCTCGGCGAAAGGCATCCTCGGCCGGAGAGCCAAAGGTATTGTCGCGCTTGATCAAGAGGCTGTTGCCCTCGTCTGTTGCCTCCTCCTCTTCTCCCTGCTTGCGGAAGGTAGAGACCTCGATGATCTTGCCACCCTTGAACATGATGTGGGCGATGCGGAAACGGCGACCTATGAGGCGGCAGTTGCCGAAAACCTGCTTAAGTCTCCTGGGTTCAGCATCAGTGGCAACGTCAAAATCGCCGATCTCCCGTCCCAGCAAAAGATCACGAACCCCTCCACCGCAAAGATAGGCAAGGTGTCCGGTCCGGTGAAGGCGATAAAGAACCTTGAGGACCTCCGGGCTCATCTGCTTTCTGGAGAGCGGGTGTTGATCGCGATTGATAACAGCTGGCTTCATAGGTTTGGACTCTACTCTGCAATCGATCTGTCATATATACTGAATTTCTCAGGGAAAATCAAGGTAATAGACAGTAAGGGCCGTCTTTTAGTACTTTCAAAACCCATCCCGAACGGGATGGTATAGTTTAGCTTTGCTTGTGGACTTTATCGAAGGAGGTGAATAGATGGGGTCCCCTAATTTTGAGGCTTTTTTTCCATTTTATGGGTCTTTTGATATTCCAGGCAGGCCGATTTCCCATCTTTACTTTCCACTTTGCCTGCGGCGTAATCGGCTGCGGTGAGCGGTATGAAAATAAAGGGAGCAAAAATGATCCCACCGACCTTGGCGGCGGTGATCCCGGCCGATTTCCAGGGAATAGCCTTCACTTTGGGATCGTTTAAGGGACCTTCAATATTCACCGGATCTGCTTTTTTCATGTAGAGAGTTTTTTTCTTGGGCAGCAGGACGTAATCTATTTTCTCACCACCCAGATCAATGGTCCCCCCGCCGGTAATGGTAATGTGCTGGGCGTCGAGTATAAAGGCCTTTGTCGAGATTACCCCCTCCTCTATGCTGTAATCAGCTACCCCGCAATCGAAATCGTAGTACCTGGCAGTTGTCGCTCTTTTCCAGACCCAACCCGCCACATCCCAAAAAACCAGATCAATCAGTGGAGCAGGGAGTTTGCCGTTTTGTATCGTTATATAGATGCTCCCTTCACTATTTGAAGCCAATTCATGAGGGCTTAGCCCGGATGAACTGAAGGAGATATCAACATTCCCTTCCGCCTCGAACTCTCCCTTGTATTCCTGGATATCGAGGGCCCGTCGGGGATCGATGTTTTCGCCGAAGGCTTTGAAGATCAACCGGGGTTGATCACGCGCATCAAGCTGCAGGTCCATGTCGAGTTCTCCTTTTGGATAAACAAAACGGGCCGGGCTGATCGTCAGCAGACCTGAATTGACCACCACATGGAACTGGGCGGACTCCGCCAGAAACTGTTCTTGGGCAAAGGATTCAACCTCGATGACAATATCCACATCGGCTTTTTTCAGCCAGTCGAAGTCTATTGGTTCCCGGCTGAATACGGGCTCCTTGCCGGAAGGTTTCTTTTTCTTCCCTTCTTTATCATCCTCCACGAGATCCCACACGAGCATCTTGCGTGCTGTGATAGTACCGTTAATTTGCTTGGGGGTCGCTCTAAGGAGTGTGTTAAGCTTTACCTGCACCTCGGTTTCGCCTGCGGTCAACGCAGCGGACCAGGTACCGCCTTTGCCAGTGCGTTTTACCTCCGCATCCAGTTGTACCGGTCCGATGGGGCGCCATTTGCGATCGAAAATCGCCCCAATCAGCTGCAGGTCTCGTGCACTCAGGCTGCTGTTGAGAAGCAGGGTGGAAGCGTCTCTAAAATTGTCGAAGCGGCCATCCACTTTAAGGCTGAGCAGTTCCGGCTGCCCGGTTTCTACCTGGAGCGATTCGATGCCCAGGGTCCCATCGCTGTCTGAGATTGACAGTTGGCCTGTGACATCCCCAAATTCTGGCAGTTTGTGCAAGTCGGCAAAATCCGCAAAGCGCCTGCCATCCAAATGCAGCCCTGCATCCACTTTGACGCCCTTCATTGCCGACAAGTCATTGACATACCCTGTGGCTTGCACAACCGGGTTACCCATCTCACCCAGGCTTAATTTGGCGGAGTGGATGGAAACCTTTTTGTTTCTGTCGAGGATTTCGGCCTGGGCAGCAAGCGGGCCCAGTTCCAGGATGCGGTAGCCCAGTTTTTCGGCAAGGGCGCGGCTGCTGCTGGAAGTGGCCCGGATGGAAAGATTGGTATTTTGCGGTTGCCATTTATTGGCAGCACTGAGCTCACCCAAGCGGCCACTCAGGTTTACCAGGAGCAGGTCTTCCTGCCCGGCTGCAATTGAGATCCCATCGATAACGAGATTTTGATTATCGCCGGAGATTTGGGCCTGCCCCTTGAGTGGCCCAACCGGTGGAATCTCATCCTTGAGCCCGAATACCGTATTGAGTTTCGCAACATCGTCAGTGCTACCGTTGGCATCCAACTTAATCTCCCGGATGCTAAACTCCGGCAGCAGGGTGACATGCTCTGCCGAACCGAAGACTTCAGCAGTCAGAGGTGCGCCCTCTATGGTCTGGATATGAAGCTGGTCGAGCCGATGTTTGCCGGAGACCGTGTGCAAGCGGGCCTCACCTTTGAGTGGGCCCAGCTCGGGCAGTTCCTGCCCGATGAATGTGGAGAGGGCGTGGGTAGTGTGACTCTGTGCTTGTAGCCTCAGGTCGATGGTCTCAAACGGGTCTGCTTGATCCCAGTCACCAAACCACAGGTGCCCCAGGGCGCCGATCCGGATACCGTCCTCCTTACCTGCGGCCAGCTTGATCTCATTGAGCTGCAAGGCCTGGGTGGAACCTTCGATTCTGAAGGTCAGGTCCAGAGGGCCGAGGGCAGGCACTTCCATACCGAGCCGTTGAACCACGACCGAGGTTTTTGCTGCTTTCCCGGATACGTCCAGATCGTAACCGGTATTGGGTCGGTCAGCCAGGGGAAATTTGTCAATCCTACCGCTCAGGTTTGCCTGTATACCCTTGGGGTCTTTGGTCTGAATCACTATATCCTCTATAGAGGGATCACCCACGGTGGAGCGCACATCGGCCTTGCCGGTAATGGCTCCCAATTCCGGTATTTCGTCGAAAATCAAGACCCGTGCTGCTCGAGTTCTAGGGGCGGCAAATACCAATTTAGTCCTCATGTTTGCCAGCTCCAGACCGGATGAGGAAAGCTCGAGGTCAAGCGTGCCAACCAACGATAAATCGAGGTCATATTCTGTGAGGCCATCAAAATCGAGGTCGGTCACTGCCAGCCTTGGATAACCGCCGGAGATCTTTGCTGCTACGCTGGCTCTTTTTATTGCCCCTATGCTTGCCGGCAGCAGTGGCTTGAGCCAGGGGGAGTTACCGAGATTGCCGGTCAGGTCGAACCGCACGCCATCGAGCTTGATAACATTTGCAATGCTCCCGTTGAGCTCTAGATCGGACTGTTTAGGACCCTTCCATGTTGCTTTAATCTGCTCGGCGGCAAGTCGGGCAAAAGTACCCTTTAGTTGCGATTCAAGTGTTAATGTGCCGGGAATCGCAATTCCAGGGATGGATGTTACAATCTTCTTTTCATCCGGTGTCCAGCCACGGGCAGTTGCTTGGATGGTTGGCTCGGCTTGATGAAAATCGATCTGCCCTTCCAGGGAAAGATGGAGCAGCGCACTTTGCACTCCAACCGAGAAGGCCAGCGGCCGCCCGGCAAAGTAATCGTCCACATCCTTTAGTACAGCTTTTACATCGATGTTCTGCTTGGCAAGCTTCGCGCGTCCGCTTAATTCAACAGTGTTGTCAGGAGAAACGTCCAGGGTCAGTTCACCTACATGACTTTCCTTCAGGAGCAGGATTCCACCTTCATGAATGACCTCCAGTTTTGCAATCCGGACATCATGTAATACCGGTTTAAGTGGTAAGGGAGAGAGCTTTGGGCCGGCTTCCGATTTCGCCGCTTTCGCTGTCGATTTATCTTCCTTGATTTCGATCTGGGTATCGCCGAGCCACAGGTGAGGTATGTCCAACTGGCCAAGGAGCAATCTTGGCAGGCTGATCTGCACCTCCAGGGATGCGATTTCAACCCGGTACTGTTTCCCGGTATCCGCCATGACCAGGCCATCTACCGTCAGGGTTGGGGCCAAGGTCCGCGTGATATGGGCATCACCCCGGTGCAGGACCCGGATGTCTGACGACGATTCCAGCTGTTCAACAATTTTAGAAACCAGGGTGGTGTCGTCAACCAGGAGATAGACAGAAATTATCGCCAGAAGTACAGCACCCAGCAAAACGAGTGCTGCAACAAGGATGCGCTTGACTGCTTTCATTCTGCAACCAACAAGTAAAAAGGGATTAGCCTGTTCGGCTAACCCCTCAAAAGTTGGCGGGGACGACGAGATTCGAACTCGCGACCTCCGGCGTGACAGGCCGGCGTTCTAACCAGGCTGAACTACGCCCCCGCAAAACACTTAGTCACGATTAACAGGGAACTCGAGCAGACGACCTTCCTGTCGAAAACGACGGGACGTTTTACCATGCTGAGCTAGGCCCCCAAAAAAACCGGTCGAATACTGACCGGACCTCTCTTACTAACCTAGGCATATCTGCTTGTCAAGATATTTTCCATGAGAATGTTCCTTTAAGGCCGTAGTTTTGGTTTTTGATGAATTACCTCCTTAATTGAAGAAACAGATCCGAACTTTTCCCAGGCCGTCTCCAAGCACTTGATCATGCGCAGGTAGGTTTGCGCCGGCAGAAGATGCATTCTACCCTGGATCTCGTGCGCTATAATACGATAAGCATACCAGCCGTCAACACTGCCCTGGCCAAAGGGGTGTTTGTCAACGCTTTCCACCTCTGCGCGTAATCCAGTGGGCCCATTGAGTCGATTGGCTTCCTCAACCCACGATCGCAAGCGCTTGGCGCCACCGTCTTCATGGTTGACGAAAAACCCCATGAAAAATTGGTGTTCAGGGTCTGAGTCTTCTCCGTGGTGGGCGTTGCCGGCGCAGCAACCGTACGTCTTGACCCAAGATTCAGAATTAATGAGACGAATCAGGTTCCTGAGAGGAGGGTCTATTTCTTGGTATTGTATATCTTCGGGCTCAAGGAAAATCCCGCTATAATCTGGGGGCTCCATTTTAGTCATTGCTCATTTTAGATCTAGTAGCCAGCCCTTCGACAAGCTCAGGGCAAGTAGTGAGTAGCCAGAATTAATAATTTCGAATTTCGAAATGTTTAGACTCTATGCCCCATGCTCCATGCCTCCCCAATCCCACATCCCCCAATCCCCCAATCCCCCAATCCCTCAATCCCTAAATTCTCAGCTCACCTTTGCAAGATAGCCAATTGAATTAGGTTATGTCAATTTTACTCATTTTAGACACTTATCCCAACTCTGCACTTGTAATCTGTCCTTCAGAGAGTTAACTTTAACCGGATATGAATGTATGTCAGAGGATTGTGGATAGCCAGATCTATTTGGTCCTCTGTGAAATAATGATTTCGAATGTGGGAGGTTGCCACATGTGGGTTTACACGGACAAAGTGAAAGAACTTTTTGACAACCCCAAGAATGTTGGGGAGGTAGAGGACGCGGACGGAGTCGGTGAAGTGGGCTCCTTATCTTGTGGTGATGCCCTCAAGCTCACCTTTAAGCTTGATGAGAAGGGCCGCATTTCAGAAGCGAAATTCCAAACATTTGGTTGTGCCAGTGCCATTGCATCTTCTTCGGCCCTGACGGAGATGATCATCGGCAAAACGTTGGAAGAGGCCGAGACCATAACAAACCAGGATATCGTGGAATATCTGGGTGGACTACCCGACAAGAAGATGCATTGTTCGGTCATGGGGCAGGAAGCTCTCCGAGCCGCCGTAGCCAACTATCGCGGAGAGAAGCTTCCCAAGGAAGATTCCGACATCGTTTGTGAGTGTTTTGGGGTGACCGAAAAGGAGATCGAGGATGCCATCCTGGACAACAGCCTCACGACTTTGGAGCAAGTAACCGACTACACCAAGGCTGGCGGTGGTTGCGGCTCGTGCCACGAGCGCATCGAAGGTATGCTGCAGCAGATACTGGGCCAGGCCGAAATGGAGATCGAGCCCAAAAAACCCGCCAAATCGCGGTTGAGCAATATTCAAAAAATGAAACTCATCGAGGAAACCCTCGAGCGTGAAATCCAGCCCACACTGGCGAAGGATGGCGGCAGCATTGAGCTCGTTGACATTATCGGTGACAGAGTGCTGGTAGCCCTCAGAGGAGCGTGCGCTACCTGTGTGGCTTCGGACATTACCTTAAAGCACTATGTGGAAAGCAAGCTCCGGGAACTTGTCACTGATAATTTGGTGGTTGAGGAGGTTGCTCAGTGAAGACCATTTATGTGGATAACAATGCGA
>JBFFBS010000088.1:0-13561 GCA_041560295.1 Syntrophobacteria bacterium
AGGGCGCAGGCATTAAGCAAGTCCAGATTCATTCCCTGGTCGATTACGTGTTTGACTGCTTGAGTCGCCACTCTGCCCTTGGTCGCTATGAGGGATGCAACCTTCCTGGTCTCTTCCATGAGCGTTTCAGGTGGAAACACCTTGTTCACCAACCCCATGTCTTTCGCTTCCTGAGCGCTGATCATGACTCCGGTCAGGCAAAGCTCTTTGGCCAGGGCCCGCCCCACCAAACGAAGCAGACGCTGAGTGCCGCCAAAACCGGGAATAATGCCCAGATTAATTTCTGGCTGGCCAAGCTGTGCCGTTTCCGAAGCGTAGATAAAGTCACATGCCAGTGCGATCTCGCAGCCACCGCCAAGTGCAAACCCGTTTACACAGGCGATCACAGGAATGCTTAGGCTTTCCAGGGCAAAGAGAACCTCCTGCCCCTGAACGGCAAAGTGCTTGGCAGAGATAGGATTCAGCTTCTGTAGCTCCTTTATGTCGGCACCAGCCACAAAAGCCCTGTCACCCGCGCCCGTCAAGATAAGCGCCCTGACCTCCTCATCGTCTTCAATTGTTCTTATGGCCTCACCTACTTCGGTGAGAGTGCCCATTTTTAGGGCATTCAGCACCTCGGGCCGGTTGAAGGTTATTGTGGCAATTCCCCCTTCCACCTCAAACAAAATATCCTCATACGCCATAATCCACCTCTCCTTTGTTAATCAAATATTCATCCCACCAACTTGAACGACTGAGTCCATAAGAATTGAAATTTTCCTCCATGTCAAGAAAAAGCCGGCTGGAAAAAATTACCCATTTTTAACCGGGTAAGAAATGGGTAAAAACAACGGACCAGGGCCATGGGCTTTTCAGTTGATTGACTGGGCCTTGCCCCTATGCTACTAAAAGGGGCCGAGAAGAAAAGTGAGGGATGACACATGATTGATCTCCGCAGTGACACGGTAACCATGCCTGGCCAGGCCATGCGAGAGGCCATAGCCACAGCCGAGGTTGGTGACGATGTTTTGGGTGAGGACCCCACCGTCAACCTTCTCCAAGATAAAATGGCATCTTTGTTGGGCAAAGGAGCCGGGCTTTTCGTGCCCTCGGGTACAATGGCCAACCAGGTAGCCATCAAGACCCATATTCAACCAGGCGATGAAATTTTAATCGATCAGGATGCACACATCTATTACTATGAGTGTGCGGCCACGGCGGTAATCGCCGGTGGCCAGTTTCAATGCTTGCAAGGAGACAGTGGCATCTTGTCGCCTGAAGCCATAGCGGCCGCCATCAGACCTCCTGACATCCATCAACCTCCATCGCGACTTATTTGCTTGGAAAATACTCACAACCGGGGCGGCGGGACTATCTATACCGTAGAGAGAACGACCTCCATAACAAAACTGGTCTCCAAGCACAACATGAAAGTTCACCTAGATGGCGCTCGGCTCTTTAATGCTGCTTTAGCTGCTGGAACCACGGTAAAAGAGTTGGCCAGCGGGGTGGATTCCGTTTCCATCTGTTTCTCGAAAGGACTGGGGGCGCCCGTGGGTTCAGTACTTTGCGGTTCCGAGGACTTCATCGCTGAAGCCCGGCGCTTTCGCAAGATGTTTGGCGGCGGCATGCGCCAGGTTGGCATCCTGGCTGCGGCTTGTCTCTACGCACTTGACCATCATGTGGAGCGGTTGGAAGAAGATCATGAAAACGCCAGGAGACTTGCCTTCGAACTTGCCCAGATGGACGGACTTCAGATTAAACCCGAACACGTGGTAACCAACATTGTCATCTTTGATGTGGCTGGCACCGGTCTGGATGCAGACAGTTTTGCAGATAAACTGGCTACAGAGGGAGTGCTCATGATTCCCTTCGGCCCCACCACCGTTCGCGCCGTAACTCATATGGATGTGAGCGCAGCGGATATTGACAGAGCGTTGGAAATCATAGCGCATGTTCTCAAATCATAGGCCAGATGAGATTTGGGGAATACGGACATATTAAGATCTAGAGTCAAACTGAGACGGAGACACTGGGACGCGGAGACGCGGAGAAAATAATTGTGCAACGGATGCAGACCTCGTTTCCAGCAGTCGCCGCGTCGCCCCCTCACCGTGTCGCCGTGTCGCTTTCTTCAGCGGAGTGACTTTGCATGACTCGCATCGTTACCCTACTCACAGACTTCGGCAGCCGCGACCACTACGTGGCCGCAGTCAAAGGGGTGCTGTTGAGCATTAATCCATCACTCAAGATAGTGGACATCACCCACGAGATAAGCCCGCAAAACATAAGGGAGGCCGGCTTTATTCTGGCCTCAGCCTGCACACATTTCCCGGAAGGCACGCTACACCTGGCAGTTGTAGATCCTGGGGTTGGTGGGAAGCGCCAGGGTTTGGCCGCTGCAACTGAGCAGTACCTTTTTGTTGGTCCTGACAACGGTCTATTTGACTGGGTTTTTGCTGTTGATCCGCCTCATCAGGTTGTAGTCTTGGAAAACCCTGAATATCAACTGCCGCAGGTTAGTGCCACATTTCATGGCCGTGACATCTTCGCCCCAGCAGCCGGACACCTGTCTCTCGGCCTACCTCTGGAGAAACTGGGGCCAGCGTTCCCTTACCGAATGCATTTCCCCGGCAGACTGATCTTGAAGGATCAGGATAAACTACAGGGAGAAATCATTCACGTAGATCGTTTTGGCAACCTCATCTCTAATATTGAAATCCCTGATGCAGAAACCAAGAGACAGCTAGAGGATTTACAGGTCAGCCTTGCTACCGAGCAGGTACTCACAGGTCCCGCTACCTATGAAGAAGCGCCTCCTTTACGCCCTTTTGCCTTGATTGGCAGCAGTGGTCTCTTGGAGGTGTCGGTCCGCAATGGCAGCGCCCATAAGGTTACCGGCTGCGGTGTGGGTACTCCGGTACTTGTACGTAGGTAAACTTAAATAGCAAAGTTGAGTGAGTAAAGATTTATGGAAAAAAAACAGCTTAGAGAGCAACTGCAAAAGGCGGATCTTTTTTCCCGACTGGAAGCTGACGATCTGGCTGCTCTGCTGGGAATTGCTCGGATGCGCCAGATTGACGACGGCGAGATTCTTTTTGCTGCCGGTGATCGGGCGACTGGATTCTACGTGCTGCTCCAGGGGAAGATCAAACTTTATAAGGTCTCTACCGATGGTAAAGAATACATTCTACGAGTGGTACGCAGCCGGCAAACATTTGCCGAGGCAGCCGCCTTCTCCGGGCTCACCTACCCTGTCTTCGCGGAATGCATGAGCCCATGCCAACTTGTTTACTTTGACGCCAACGACTTCCGCACTCTCATCCAAGGGAGCCCACAGCTGGCCCTCAATATGATCGCCACCATGGCGTCCCTCCTGCAATCCCTGAACCAGAAGATTGAAGACCTCTCACTCCGAGAAGTTGCCGCTCGGCTTTGCCGTCACCTGCTGACACGAGCCCGGGATGAACATGGGGAAGTAACTGACGGGGTCAGCATCCAGCTTGAAACCACCAAGAGCGCCCTGGCGGCGCGGCTGGGGACAATCAGCGAAACCCTCTCCCGGAGCTTTAAGAAGCTCCAGCAGCACGGTGTGGTGGCGGTTGATCGAGACCAGGTAACCTTGCTGGACTGCGACCAAGTGCAACAGGTTGCTGAGGGCGATCTTAAACTTTAGCTTGAAGATTTATCGGCTTTCCAAGAGCAGAATAATGTTACGCTGCGGCCCACTCATCTTTTCTTGCAGCTGTTTCTAAAACTATCCTCATGGTACTGATGTCTTCCACACCTCTTTCGTCGAATTCCATCTGACAATCCCTATACTCAAAATCCCCTTCCGCCCACATGGAGATGTCCAACAATGCCTCCTGGATCTGATAGCGGATCAATTTTTTCAGGCTGTCTTCATTGATGTAACCTAGATCCAGTAACACCTCCCCTAGTCGCTTTTTTTCTTCCTTGGTCTTCTCCAGGGCCTCATCCAACTGTTCTTTGGAAATCAGTCCTCTATCATAGAGGATTTGCCCCAGCCGCTGTCTCTCTCTGCCGCTAGCCGCAACAATTTTGCCGTCTTTAAGGCAAATGGCCCTGATTGCCTGGCCCTGTTCAAAGTGCAGCACCCCAGTTCTGTTGTCAGTTGATAAGATTTGCAGGATAGTTGGCAGAGCCACTGACTTCAGGTTCCCTTTGAAGCCAACTGGATTCGTGCACTTTGAAGAGTCGAAGGGGTACTGAACCCGTTGTCGATCATCAGGACCTCTTGCATTCCACGCCTCTAAAGCCTTCCTTTTACTCTCCATTATGGGGCCTGAGCCGCCACACCAACAGATCACTGAGAAATAACCTTCAGAACTCTCGGCAATATGCATTCGGATCTTGCCATCTCCGTTCTCTTCTGTCTCACAAAACGGACAGGGCTTCAGTCCCTTCTCAAGATCAGCCATTATCTCCCTCCCGCCTTCTTTCTTTTTGCATCCGGATTATTAGGACATCCCTCACACAGGAGAGGCCCCTCATACCACCAGATGCAACCTCCGCATCTTTCGCTCGGCCGTTCATTCAAAATACAGTCCCCCGCAAACACCCATGTCGAAAACAGCTGTGCACGTGTAAATGTAGTGAATATTATCTCTGTTAGCGAAAGTGATGCCAAGACGTAGAAAGGCAGGAAAGTGTCATAAAACCAATAAGATATAGCTCTTCATCTTAGTTACCCCATTGGCCAAATAGCCAAATTTGGCCAAATCGCCAGATGCGACCTGATCAAATGGCTGATTCACAATCACTGCCCAAAGACAACCAATTGGTGGTATAGCCCGCATGTTTCATGAATTGGTGTCTCGAGACCGCGAAGATGGGTGTGCCTCCGGGCAACCGCAGGGAGTTGGATCCGAGGCGTACTTGAACAGTACGTCGCAGGGTCCGACACCCGAGGACGCACGGAAGGACACCCATATCCGTGGTCGTAGTAGGCCATTCATGAAATATGCGGGCTAGTCGCCTCTTTACAAGCCTGTTCTGGGTGATTACCTTTCTTGTGGTAAAAAAATAAGAGGTTTCCCAACTGTTAAGACAACAAATGAGATTTCGTTAGCCACGGGAAATTCTGTTTCTGGAGGGAAATAATGTCAGTAACCCTGTTTCGAGATAAATCGCCAATGGATGAACAACTCTTTAACCCGATGCGAACCAGTCCCTTGTCGCCTGCTCTCAATTTGGCAAGGGAAAAGGTAGGCCATTCGGAGTCGCGGTCACCACAATTGGCCGGCAACTGGCACAAACGTGAGAATACTGACCATAGTGATGTGGAGGAAGACGTTCGACTTCAGGAGCTTATGGAGGATGTTAAACGCTACATTCGCAGCATTGATGTAACTACTCTTTAAATCAGCGAAACTACCACCTGTCGCAGGTGTTTCATATAAGCCCTCTGGAATCTACAAAACGGAGGGTTTTTCTTTTTTGAGGAGATCAAGTGGATGCCTCAGAGCTATGTCCTAGTTGCGTGAGGGCGTCCTCGAGTTGCTGGCGGACGGTTCCGCTGTCAACGCTCACCGGCCCTTTACTGAAACCACACTGCTGCAAGTAGTAACTCAGCTCGACTGTCGGGGGTAGTGAAGCCGTCTGACGCACGGCCGGGTCAGCGCTTTGACAAAGTTCGGCTGGCGAACCGCAAAAGGTAAGTCTCCCCGCGGCCATGACAGCCACTCTCCCCACCCAACCAAGAAATAGCTCCAGCTCATGGGCAATGACCAGCATGGTCCGATCCCCTCTGTTCCAGTGGTGCAGGAGCGAAACCACTCGTCTCCGTTCCCGAGCATTCAAGCCAGCCAACGGCTCATCCAGGATTAACACCTGTGGTTCCAAGGCCAGCAGGCTCACCAATGCAGCCTTCCGCTGTTGGCCTGAACTCAGGGATCTGGGTGAACGATCGGCAAGTTGGGCGAGAGGAAAAGCAATATCCTCAGAGATTCTATGAAGGCGGCGGTAAACCTCTGATCTTCCCATACCGAACCCCACTCGCAGGCCCCAACTTAGCTCATCCCAAACAGTGTTGGCAAAAAACTGACGCTCTGGATACTGAGACGCCAACACCACCCTGTCGGTGGTGGCAAACCGTCTCCCGTTGCTGCTATAGAGATTTTGCCCATTGAAGTGCACGGTTCCCTGCTCGGGCCGAACCAATCCAGCCAGAATCCTTGCAAGAGTTGTCTTGCCGCTGCCGCTCGGCCCCGTCAGCAGAACAACCTCACCAAGCGCCAACTTCAATCCGACCCCATTGAGCACCTGGCGACTGAAAGGGGTGGATTCAGAAAACGTGTGGCCTATATTTATTGCCTCCAGCATAACTCAGTCTGTCACCTTGAAGACCAGATCTTTTTCCCGAACCCGCTCTTTGACCTGAATACCAATAAGTTGGCCCTTCACCGCCTTTGTGATCGCTTGTTTTTCTTCCTGCATGCTCTGCACTTCCTGTTTGAAGTCGGTGGTGTACCCTTTGAACCAGAGCATATCGCCCACCTGGAGCTCCCCTTCTGTCACCTCAATGGCCGCCACACTCGGTTTGGCGAAAAAATTCTTGACCACTCCTACCTGCACGTCTGCCATTACCCTCACCTCCCTTTCTACTTGGAGTAGTAGAATATCGGAGTGCTGGAGTATTGTAAAATCTCAAATTGGTCCTTCGGACACCCCACCCTGCGGGCGGGTCCCCGGTTTCCAAGTACCAGATTCCAGGGTTTCAGGTGTCAGGGAGCAAAATTGGAAACACTTCATCCTGAACACTGAAACCTGAACACTGAAACCTCACTCTCTGCGATTTGTTGTCTGGAATTCTTAGTTACTTTAATACTCCATTGCTCCATACATTACTCCTCGAGTCACTCCTTTTCATTATCTTTCTTGGGCCCTGGAACTGTCAAGAGCTCCTGTAATTGCTCCAGAGTGATAACTTCATCCGGCTCGACCAGCCCCCTGCGAGCGAGCATCTCTCCGAGATCAGCAATGGGAGGAACTTCCAGGCCAAGTCGCTCAACAAGCTCCTTTTCCCGTATGAACCTGCCTGGCGAGTCGTCGAAAACTAACGTACCATTTTCTAGGGCAACCAGCCTCTCAGCCAAGAGAGCCTCTTCCAAAAGATGCGTGGTATGCACCATTGTGCAGAACTCTCTCGCCTGGATATCTTTCAAGAGGTTTAGAATTTCAGCGCGGCTCCGTCCCGCAACCATACAAAGAGGATCGTCCAGCAGGAGACATCTCTTCTGCTGTGCCAGAGCGCCAGCAAGGATCAGCCGCTGCTGCTCCCCTCCGGAGAGATGGTGGCTGAAATGTGTCGCCCGTTCCCAAAGCTCCACCCACCGCAGGGCCTCCTCTACCCTGATTTGAATGGTCTCCGGAGCTAATCCCATGTTTTCGAGACCAAAAGCTACGTCCTCTGCCACCACCGGTGAAACGATCTGGTTTTCAGGATTTGCAAACACACAGGCTGCAAGGTGGTTGAGTGCTCCTGCAGCAAGAACAGAACCGTTTATCCTGATCTCTCCGACTTGGGGCTGCAGTAAACCCTTCATTAACTTCAGGAGCGTGGTCTTGCCGCTGCCTGAAGGACCCACTATTGCCACCCACTCACCGGCAGTAATACTCAGATCGAAATCGGCAAATACCGGTTCCTCCCTGCCGTCTTGGTAGGAGAAGGTTACTTTGTTGAACTCAATACTGACCATTCAGCAAGAATACTCTTATTTTGCATAGATTCAAACGGTTTTGTCGAGCACAATGATGGACTCCAGCCCGGATGTTTCACCAATTGGTGTCGCGAGGCCGCAAAGATGGGTGTGCCACAGGGCAACCGCAGGGGGTTGTACCCGAGGCGTACTTGAACAGTACGTCGCAGGGTTCAACACCTGAGGACGCCCGGGAGGACGGTCATATCTGCGGTGGCAGCAGGCGATTCGTGCAAATATCCGGGCTAATAAAAAACCAGGGTATGTCATTGACTAATTCGTTGATTTAATGGTACTTTAGCCATTGATATACGCAACTTGTAGAGGGTGCGCGAACATGACCGACACCGTGAGATTCAAAAAAGGAGCCACCATCATCCACGAAGGAACCACCGGCTCTAACGCCTATCTCATCCTTTCGGGCTCCGTGGAGGTGTACAAAAAAGTTGGGGATGAAAAAGTGGTACTGTCCAGGTTAGTAAAAGGCAACATTTTTGGGGAAATGAGCCTTGTGGATGACAAACCCCGCTCTGCCACTATTGCTGCCCTGGAAGATACCGAAGTGAGAATTCTGAGCCGCGAGCGCTTTGAGTCCATGTTGGAGCAAAACCCTCGCGCCGTTATCCCGTTACTGAAGCAAGTTTTTCAACGCGTCAGATATTTAAACCAGATGGTAACGGCATTCTGTGGTCAAGCCAGTACCGGGACCGTGGAATTGGCGACTCACCCTCTTCGGCTAACGGCCCAAACTGAAGAGGCCGAACAAGCCATGCAAGGCAAAGAGATAGATATCAGCAAAATACCTTTTCAGATTGGCAGAGCCTCCACGAGCAGCGTGTTCGGCTCCAATGATTTGGACCTAGAAGACACAGAGCCATATCGAGTTTCTCGATGTCATTGCCTGATAACCATCGTGGATAACGAATATTATGTGGTTGATACGGTAAGCAGCCGCGGAACCCTGGTGGACAGTAGTAAGATCGGAGGCCAAGAAGAACTGAAGCGAGTATTACTGGAAAGTGGAAAACATCGGATTACTCTGGGTGGCGAAGAGTCACCGTATGTGTTTGATCTTGAAGTCCCCTAGGGAAAGGCTCAAGGCACGAGGTACAGGGCACAAGGAAAAACAATAAAAGAAAACTTATTCTCTCCTTATGCCTTGCGCCTTGAACCTCTTCTCTCGTTAAGATCTAATTTCCCCCCACTCCTTCTATAAAAAGTGGTAATTTTTTACCATTTTGTTACCTTTACTTCCCAGAAATTGCCTCACAGTTCTCCTATAAAATCTTTTTAACTATTTGAAATCGTATAATAATTTCTGATATTGCCTTTTGGCACGGTCTTTGTTTATGAAAGTCTCACCAAGCATATCCGCCGACAAGGAATAGTACGAGAAGTCCGTATGAAATTAAATAAAGCAAGACGGCTTTCACTTCGTGTTCCGGTGATAGGATGGGAAGCGTATGTATCAACAAATAGCTCGGAAAACACGCGAGCCAAAATTGCCAACGTCAGCGCGGACGGGGCTTATCTGATAACCAGAGAACACTATCAGCCAGCATCGACGGTCGCTCTGTCGATCAAGTCTCCAATAATCTCCTTTTCCGTTACAGGAATGGTCGTTCGGAACGATCCATACGGTGTAGCGGTTCGTTTTCTCGATCACAGTAAATCAACCAGAAATTCGCTCTTGAGAATTATCTCCAAATTATTGGCCGAAAAAAGGTCAATCCCATCAGGTTTGAAAGAGGCTCCAATACGCAGTAAAAGTCAACCGAAGCTCAATGTTGATGCAGGGCAAGAATGCTTCTACACCAGTGCACTCATGGCCACGGCACCGTGCAGCGACGACTCACGTTTGGCAGAAAGTAATAGTACCAGGTCAAAAAACAACAGTTTTATGATTTGCTCGAGTCAAACTCATAGCGCAGAATCATTGAAGGTATTCTTGAGCCACTGTGGAACAACTACAGTGAAGTGCCCTTCGTGTAAGAAAGGCCATCACACCAAGGTCCCTGAACATTTTCACAACAAACCGGTCCGGGCAAAATGCGAGTGCGGGAAGTCTTTTTCTGTTCTTTTCGACAGCCGAAAATATTTTCGCAAAGAGGTGCGGCTGCTAGGGGAGTACTGGAACGCATCTGGGGTGCAGGACCTGATGACCGTAAAAACGCTATCCGTTTGCGGCGCAGGATTTGAAGCAAGACGAAAAAACCTTCTTGTACATGAAGGAGAAACTATCCAGATAAAATTCTTGCTCAATAACAATGATCGGAACTGGATTAAATTAAAAGCAGTCGTCAAACGGGTTAAGGGCAATCAAATAGGCGTAGAATTCATTGAGCTGAATGAGCACCAGCGAAAATGCATTGGATTCTATCTGATGCCCTGAAAGGAATACGACTGTGTGAGTCTTAGCCCCCTTCCCTATCCCTGAAAGTTCACCTGTCACATTTTAATCCATACTTAATACCTGAAGAATCTACTACCACATCTTGTGCTAAATTCAAGATGGCTATAAGTGTAAATTAAGGGATGTAATCTCCAGTTTGCTCTCTCTTTTTTTGTACGAAACTCCCACTAAAATGGTGGTTTTTCGTATTGAAAGCGTATTGGCTTATTCTTATGCTTGATTTACGGAGTTGATTCTTTGCCAAAAATACCAACCTTGATAGGGAGTTTTCTGCCATGAAGGTCAGATTGAAGTGTTTTGCTAAGTTGTCAGAGGGTGACGTGTGTGATTTCACCGGTAATAACGAACAAGAGATTTCCGAGGGAGAAACAGTGGGAAGTCTGATTTCTCGATTGGGATTCAGCCAAGAGGAAGTCAAGGTCATTTTTTTGAACGGTAGAATTGTCGATTTTGATGCGATACTTGGTGACGGGGATCAGGTGGGATTGGCCCCCCCTCAGCTTGGATTTTAAAGATCAAGTAAGCAGGAAAAAGCGGTAAATCAAGTGACAAAGGGGTCAGGCCTGTTTCCGCTTAAGACCCAGCTACCACACCTTAGGGTAAGGATGCTTGGGGCAGACCTGTGAATTAAGGGATGTAATCTCCAGTTTGCACTGACCGAGATAAAGCTATATTTCTCATCGCTATCTAATCTTAGTTCCTTGACATTGAAATACCAAACTGATATCGAGGTGGAGGTTTCTGAGGTTAGGGAGGAGAGTCTTTGCCAGGCTTCTTTGTTTGCAGCTCTGGTCAGTTTGAGAAGAAATTACGGAAGTGGCCAGCAGAAGAACCGATCATTTAGACGAAGATTTTACGTTTAGAATCTAGGGAGGAGGTTATTAACAAAAATGATACGGCGAGTTGCAAAACCAGTTAGTATTCTTTTGACAATTTGCATGCTCCTACTATCGTTGCCTCACAAATCGGCTTTTGCCGGAATGATTGGGACAGAAACTGTCTTAGATGCCACCCGGAGTCAGGAAGCCCGCGATTATCTGAACAGGACCTTGGCGCGCGAGGACGTCCGGGCTTCGCTAGTAGCTCAAGGAATTGATCCGCTCGAGGCAAAGGCACGTGTTGAAAGCCTTTCTGATGCTGAGGCTGTGAGTCTTGCCGATCAGATTGAGGAGCTTCCTGCAGGCGGAAGTGCGCTCGGTATTATTGTCGGTGCTATACTGATTGTGTTTATCGTTCTACTCATCACAGATATCTTGGGTTATACAGACGTTTTCCCCTTTGTCAAAAAGCATTCCGAGGTCAAATAAGATTCCGATAACAAGTACCTCCGAGCGATGCACCTTCAGTATGCGCCGAATCATCATTGCTCTCCTGGTTCTGATAGTAAGTTCGATGTTCCCAGGCTGTGGAGGTGTGTTCTTCAGACAATGGCCACAACCTAGCGAACACCTTCCGGTCAGCCATGAGCTGGATTCAGTACCGTTTTATCCGCAGGAAGCCTACCAGTGCGGACCTGCATCGCTCTCAATGGTACTCACGTGGAGCGGAATACAGGCGAATCCTGAAACAATAACCCCGGAGGTTTTCACCCCCTCACGCAAGGGTAGCCTCCAGTCAGCGATGATCGGCGCAGCTCGCCGACATGGAAGGCTCGCATACCTTATTACGGGCCCGGATGCGATGTTTGAAGAAGTTGCAGCCGGGCATCCGGTAATCGTACTGCAGAATCTCGGACTGTCATGGTACCCGGTTTGGCACTATGCCGTGGTTGTCGGATATGACTTGCACAAGGGTACCGTAATTCTCCATTCAGGAGTGACCCCCCGAAAGCCCTTGTCCTTTAGAGTATTTTATAACACTTGGGCTCGAAGTGATTACTGGGGTTTGTTGGTGTTGTCACCGTCTCGCCTGCCTGCCATGGCTACAAAACACAACTATATTTCTGCAGTACTGGGGCTTGAGATGGCACGTCAATGGAGAGCTGCTATTGAGGGATACAATACTGCTTTGGCTCGTTGGCCTGACAGCCTGTCTGCCCGTATGGGGTTGGGCAATAGCTACTATGCACTAGGTAATCTCGAATCAGCTGAGGCTGCTTTCCGGGAGGCAACTCTCCGGTTTCCATACGATGGAATGGCATTTAACAACCTTGCCCAAGTCCTTTGGGATCAAGGAAAACAGCAGGACGCATTAGAAGCCGCATATAGGGCGGTTGATTTGGGTGGTCCGCTGGTGGAGGAGTATCGGAGAACACTAAAAGAAATTCAGGCGGGAAAACCTTGAGATCGGCACTGCCAGAGAAATTAGTGTAAAACCTTAAGCCTTATTATTTCAAACCTCCTACCCTTTTTCTGAAACTGCAGATTACATACTTTAATTCACACTTTTCCTCTTGAGACCAAGCTACAAGATCTTGGTTTAAACTAAGAAAATGCGGAGTTTTTGGCTCCGCTTTTTTCTTCCCAACATCTTGTGCTAGATTCTATACGTCAAAGGTGTAGATAAAGGACTGCAATGTAAGCTCTTGCTAAAATCGAGATGAGTTCACAAGCGTACTATTATCTGCACCTGGCACCTTCCTGATAAGGTACCCGATTCAGATCAAGATAGGTTTTTACTCACTACGTGCAGATCGACAGGCATGAGCCTGTTTATGCCCAGAGATCTAGACCTGTACAAGTATCACATAATTGCCTCCCACTCTCTCCTTATGATACTCTCCTCTCTGATCAACCTGACGGCAATGAAAATGGGTTTTTCACTGGGCGAAGGAGGCCAAGACATGCTGAAAAGAGCACTAATGACGCTTGCATTGAGCTTGATCATATGGGGATGTGGCACTTCTACACAATATGAGACAGAAACCCAAGTGGTCAATCCAGATGCGCCGGTGATCATTGACTACTACGCTGCCGAGGTAATCCGTCCTGGCACCACGTGGAGAGTTTACCTCCATGCCAAAGACACAAATGGAGATATGAGAGATATCGTAGTGAGGTTATTACAGACAGGCGCCGCTTCCGCTGGTACTTCTACCACCCGCATCGAGGGGAAACACAGTGGGGAGGTGGCCGGATACCTAGCCTTGAGAACTCCCAGGGATACAAATCTTAGGCGAGATCGGTTCACTCTCAGGGTTCTTGTGCGTGATAGAGAAGGAAACAGAAGTGAGACAATAGAGGTACCCTTACGATTTGACAACGTGCCTCCAGCAGAGATACCCGAAAAGTGGGAAGAAATCGCCGACCGTAGACTGGGATTTATAATGATTACGATAGAGTCTACTTTTGATAGATTGAGAAGAGGTGGCAGACGACGTTAGGTTTGGCGTGATTGGTTTTCATCACATTACATCCTTTGCCCACTTCTTCCTACTTTGCAGTGGTGGATTCCTGCTCTTGTTCACACGACGTTCTGCAGGCAATAAGACGGTCCGTGCAGCTGTGTG
>JBFFBS010000089.1:0-13551 GCA_041560295.1 Syntrophobacteria bacterium
CTCTGCTTCTGATCGCCATCTACATCTCGTGGAGATTTGAGCAAAAGTTGATGCCGGCGGCCATTATGGCCGGGGCGTTATTTCTGGGAGTATTGGGCCTGCGCGAGGTAGGCATGAGCATCCCCATGCTCATCGTGGCGGCTCTGGTGATCACCATGGTCTGTTGTTGGTTTCTGAAACTCAAATACGCCCTCGGGGCGGTGAGCGCCCTCGTCCACGATGTCTTGATTACCGTGGGCGCCTTTGCCATTACCAACAAGGAATTTAATCTTACCGTAGTGGCTGCCCTGCTTACCATTATCGGCTACTCTCTCAACGATACCATTATAGTTTTCGATCGGATCAGAGAGAATTTGCGGAAGGGCAAACGGCGTGAATTTGCCGAAGTAGTCAACGACAGCATAAATCAGACTCTCAGTCGTACCATTCTTACCTCAGGAACAACTCTGGCTGTGGTAACCGCACTTTTCATCCTGGGTGGCGGGGTGATTCATGATTTTGCCTTTGCCCTTATTGTGGGAGTGGTGGTGGGTACCTACTCATCCATCTTTGTTGCCAGTCCAGTACTGATCGCCTGGGAAACCAAGTTTGCCTCTACTCGAGTGCGAGCCACGGCGAAGAGTTAGGAAACGCAGAGCGCAAAGCGCATGGCGTATAGGCTTATCTACGTTCTACAAAGGCAGTATACATCACAGAGAAGACAAAAGGTCATAAAGGGCACTCTGAGAGAAGAATGCCGGAGTAGTGGTGGCTGTGGGAGCGGCTTTTAGCCGCGATTTCTATTGGTTGGTACATGGAGATTGGTGTTTAGCTATAAGGGGCACAAAGAGCACAAAGATCAAATAGAATTAGAGTATTTTCTTAGTGTGCTAGGTATCGTCAAAAGGCGCAGAATCATTCATGAACAGAGACAAAATCAAACGTAACCCACGCCTGACCCTCGTTCAGTAAAACAACTAAAGACTAATCATATCAGGATAATACATATAGATACGGTTGCTCCACTCCTTCGCAGGTATGTTTTTTGCTAGGTCATCATGGTTGACACATAGAAAAAATGCGTGTATTGGTCACAGGTTAGAAGACCGGACATAATAAAGGTAGCTGTAAAAAAACCGACGCCCCCTAAACAGAGGAGAGGTCAACCGTGAAACGAACAATTCTTATCTGCTTGATGGCGGGCACGTTGCTCTTGGCTTTCACCCAAACTCACCACGTGAGGGCTCAAGAGACAACTCCTTACGGCCAGGCTGACCAAGAAACCTATATTCATGTGGTTGTGAAGGGTGACACGCTTTGGGATATTTGTGAAGGCCTTTATGCCAATCCCTGGGTCTGGCCGAAGGTCTGGCAGATGAACCCCCACATCACCAATCCTCATTGGATCTACCCTGGCACTGAGCTGCGAGTCTATTATGAGGTGGCAGGATACTATGAAGAGAGCACTGCCGTTGAAGAAACAGCCGTGGTTGAAGAAGCGCCCGTGGTTGAAGAGGTTACGCCACCGCCGCCTCCTCCACCGCCACCGCCCAAAGTTCCCTCTCTAACCTTTTCGGAGATCGATCAGGTGGGATTCATCACCCCCTTCCAGCCCAAGGGTGTTGGTTTGATCTTGGGAGAGGAGAGGGAGAGAAAGCTCATCGGCGCGGCAGATAAAGTCTACCTCAAGTTCCGCGAGTCCACTCAGCCAGTAGCGGGGGACCGTTTCTTCATCTTCCGGACATCTCTGTTGATCAAGCACCCCCTTACCAATAAGGACGTGGGGTACCTGAATACGATTCTGGGAATATTGGAAATTACCGACGTGGCCCCAGACCATGCAATAGCAATTGTTCGCAGCTCGTATGAGTCCATTGAACCCAAAGACAAGTTGTTGCCTTACAAAAAGAGGAATGAGGAGATTGCCATTCGTGACGGCACTGAGCCCAAAAGGGGAAGCATCATTTTGTCTAGGGGGCAGACACGGTTGATTGCAGACAAGCAGGTCGTTTTCATCGATCTAGGCGACAATGACGAGATCAAAGCAGGAAACCGCTTTGAAGTTTTCCGGCAACCTGAGGCGGTGGATCTTCTCGCTGGCGACGAATCCAAAATCATGCTCAAAGTTCAGCCCATCGGCGAAATTCTGGTGTTGGCAGTGGAACAAGAAACAGCTGCAGCCCTGGTTACCAGATCATTAAACGAGTTTGAGCCGGGAGAGAAAATTAGGCTCATTACGGAAAACTGATCAGTTTATTGTGAGCAAGAACCGCTGCGGGCCATGGAGCTGGAAATCCAGCTTGCATGGCCCCTTTTTTAATGAAAACCTGCATTATTTAAAATCAACAACCTGGTCCTCAGGGCCAGGTCAAATCGCATAGAGCATAGCGCATAGCGTAAAAATCCAGGATCGGTTGACCGCTCACCGTTTACTGTTTATCGCACGCTTTGCGCTCTGCGCTTAGCCCTTTGCGTCAAAAGGACAGCTTAAAGCCGGGTCCTCAAACCCCGGATTCTTTACTTAAAAGGCAGGCCCTTAACCCGGATATTTCATGAATTACTTGCTGCGACCGCGTATATGGCCATCCTTCCGGGCGTCCTCGGGTGTCGGCCCCTGCGACGTACCGTTCAGGTACGGAAACCAATCCCGCGGTACCGCGGGACGGTTGCCCGGTGGCCCGCCCGCCTCGCCTGAGCGAGCAGGCTCGCGATGGCGGGCAGGCAAGCCCATCTTCTTCGCGCTCGCTGCGCTTCCGTCTTCGCAAAAGCTTCGACGAGACAAGCCGCTCAGTCCCGCGAGCGGGTTCCCAGTTTGGTGGTCTCGCGACAGCAATTCATGAAATATCCGGGTTAAGCTTGTAGGTAATGTGGTATGGATGCAGATCTGGGCTGGCTAGCGTTAACTCTCGTACCGGGCATAGGTGCCAGGACATTTCACCGGTTGATTCAGCGATTTGGTACTCCTGACCGAGTATTCAGCGCTCGCCGGAGTCATCTGGAGCAGGTTCCGGGATTGAAGAAGGGGTCCATTGATGCCATTGGATCCCGAGCGCTCAAAGAGACTGCCGAGAAAGAAATGCTTCGTCTGGGTTCCCTCGGCATCCGCATGATTCAATGGGGCACCGAGGAATATCCTTTCTTTTTGTCGAACATTGCGGACCCGCCACCTCTTCTTTATGCGAAAGGCACGCTGTTAAAGGAAGATGAGCGGTCAGTGGCTGTAGTAGGGTCACGGCAAGCCTCAGCTTACGGGCTGAACGTTTGCCAGAAACTCTGTCGCGAGTTGGCATGGCAGGGCTGGACCGTGGTGAGTGGGATGGCACGTGGGATCGATAGTGCTGCCCACCTGGGAGCCTTAAAAGGGGGTGGCAGAACCGTCGCCGTATTGGGGACCGGACTGGACGTCGTTTATCCGGCGGAGAATCGAAAGTTGTCGCAGGAAATTGCTGCCTCAGGAGCAATCATTAGTGAATTCCCTCTGGGTACTCCACCAGAACCAGGGAATTTCCCAATACGAAACCGGATAATCAGCGGCCTTTCTTTGGGTGTTGTTGTTGTGGAAGCTGCAGCAAAAAGCGGATCACTCATTACTGCCAGAATGGCACTGGAACAGGATCGTCAGGTTTTCGCAGTACCTGGTCCCATTGACCGGCCCGGAGTTGCGGGGACTCATCGTTTGATAAAAGAGGGGGCCAAGTTGGTGGAGAGAGCAGAGGATGTGATTGAAGAGCTCCTACCCATGGTCGCCGGCAGGTCTGCGGTTGAGGCGGTGGTGAGAAAAGGTTCCCCGACGAGTTCGCATCCTAAGCTGAGTGACAGAGAGAAGCAGCTCTGGGAGTTACTGGGCATGGATCCTGTGCACATTGATGCCATTGCTCGTCAATTAGAATTTAACGTCTCCCAAACAGCTGAGCTGCTGTTGCGTTTGGAGATCAGAGGGCTGGTCAAACAGCTCCCGGGCACTTTTTTTATCCGAGATTTTCACAGTTAGCTGGCCAGTTTCATTTTCGTTGTTATATTAAGACCACTGTTCATCTTTTACCATAAAGGAGAAGACGGATAGAACGCAGAGCACATGGCGCCAATTCATCAAGTCGTCGATTTTTGGTTATGGGTAATAGGTAATAGGTTATGGGATGTCCTTCACCTATAACCTATTCCCCATGACCTATTACCTTTCGTGACGTTGGACAATATGCTTTGCGCATAAGTGATTTTTGTGGTTTAAAACAATAGGTTTTTCCTAGTACGTGAGAAAGGATCAAGGCTACTGAATGGGCAAGTCACTACTAATCGTTGAATCCCCCACCAAAGCGCGAACTCTCAATCGCTATCTTGGCGATCGATTCGATATTCGAGCTTCCGTGGGACACGTTAAAGATCTTCCCGCGAATGAGCTGGGAATTAATATCGAGAACAAATTCGAGCCGCACTATCAAGTAATCAAAGGCAAGGAAAAAGTCATTGGCGAACTGCGGAAAGCGGCTAAGCAAGCTGACAGTATTTACCTGGCCCCGGATCCTGATCGGGAAGGTGAGGCCATCGCCTGGCACATTGCCGATGAACTGCGTTCTTCTCAAAAGGAAATTTACCGAGTTCTTTTCAACGAACTGACCCGCAATGCCATTGAGAACGCCTTGAAGCAACCTGGAGAACTTCACCAGCAGAAATTCGAAGCCCAACTGGCCAGGAGGCTGCTGGATCGACTGGTGGGCTATCAGATTTCCCCCATCCTCTGGGACAAGATTCATCGTGGTCTAAGCGCCGGTCGCGTTCAATCAGTGGCCCTCAGGCTCATATGCGAACGGGAACATGAAATCCTGGCTTTCGATAGTGAGGAGTACTGGACAATCACCGCCCTGTTGGAAGGGGAGGTAAAGCCGCAATTTGAGGCGCGGCTGTGGAGACAAGCTGACAAAAGAGTAAAAATAGCCAACCAAGAACAGGCGTCGGCCTTGGTGACGGTCCTCGAGCAAGCCAGTTACCAGGTAGAAAAAGTTGAGAAAAAGAAACGGACCCGCAAGCCTGCTCCGCCGTTTATTACCAGTACCCTGCAACAAGAGGCAGCGCGCAAGCTGAGGTATACCGCGCAGCGGACCATGGCCGTCGCCCAGCGTTTATACGAAGGAGTCGAGCTGGGCAAAAAGGGTGCTGTGGGTCTCATAACCTATATGCGGACAGATTCCACCAGGCTTGCCAAGGAGGCGGTGACGGCGGCTCGGAGTTGGATACGGGACAACATTGGGACAGAGTATGTTCCCCAAAAGGCCCCGGTGTACCAGAGCCGCAAAGGGACCCAGGATGCCCACGAGGCCATTCGGCCAACCTCGGTGACTCGGACCCCCGAGCAGATGGCGGCTTATCTCAAGAAAGATGAGCTGGCACTGTATGAACTGATATGGAAGCGCTTCGTGGCAAGCCAAATGAGCCCGGCGCAGTTGGATCAGACGATCATGCATATTGCTGCAGGTGAGCTTATGCTGCGAGCCAGTGGGACTGTGCTCCGCTTTCCCGGATTCATGCAGATCTACATTGAAGGTTCGGACAACGGTGAGAATGGATTTGAGGAAGGGCCGAAACTCCCAGACCTTAAGGAGGGCACGTCTTTGAAATTGGTGAAGCTGGAACCCAAACAACACTTCACCCAGCCGCCACCGCGCTTCACGGAAGCCTCGCTGATAAGAGAACTGGAAGAGAAAGGTATTGGCCGGCCAAGCACCTATGCCAGCATTATGCAGGTCATTCAGAAAAAGGAATATACCATCAAGGAGAAGAGACGATTCAAGCCCACAGAGCTGGGGATGCTGGTAAATGACCTGCTGGTTGCCAGCTTTCCAGAGGTTCTGAATGTGGCTTTTACAGCCCAGATGGAGGCCAAGCTGGATCAGGTGGAGACCGGCAGTCGGGGCTGGCTCCAAGTGATTGAAGACTTCTACCAGCAATTTCATCAGGCGGTGGAACGGGCCCAAACAGAAATGACTGATGTCAAGAGAGAGGGGCTACCAACAGAGATCGATTGTGAAAAGTGCGGCAAAAAGATGCATATTCGTTGGGGTAAGAACGGGTTGTTTCTTTCCTGCTCCGGATATCCAGAATGCAAGAACAGCAAGAACTTCGCCCGAGACAGCAAGGGCAAGATTCAGGCGGCGGCGGAAGGGGATGTTCGGGGCACATGTGAATTGTGCAGCCGGGACATGGTAGCCAAAAATGGACGGTTCGGGCCTTTTTTGGCCTGCACAGGTTACCCCGAGTGCAAAAATACACGCTCGCTGCAAAATGATAAGGGAGAGGAGAAAGAAAAAACTGTCCAATACACGGACGAAGCTTGCGATAAGTGCGACGGGCGGTTCGTGATCCGGAAAAGTCGCCAGGGTATATCTTTTCTGGCCTGCGAAAACTATCCACGTTGTCGCAATACTCGACCCATTGGCACTGGGATTGCCTGTCCGCAAACGGAGTGCGACGGGGAATTGGTGGAACGAGCCTCCAAACGTGGGAAAAGATTTTACGGCTGCACCCGTTATCCCAAGTGCCGATTTATCTCCTGGTCACGACCGGTTGACAAAGGTTGTCCCACCTGCGGTAACGCTTACCTGGTGATCCGGAGCCGCAAGGGGGAAGAATACCTGGCTTGTCCGGAAAAAACGTGTGGATATAAGGAAGACCCCAGCCCGGATAGTTCATGAATCACTTGCTGCGACCACGGATATGGCCGTCCTTCCTGGCGTCCTCGGCTGTCGGCTCCTGCGACGTACCGCTCAGGTACGGAAACCAATCCCGCGGTACCGCGGGACGAGTTGCCAGGTGGCACGCCCATCTTCTTCGCGCTCGCTGCGCTTCCGCCTACGTTAAAACTTCGGCGAGACAAGCCGCTCAGTCCCGCAAGCGGGTTTCCAGTTTCGTGGTCTCGCGACAGCAATGCATGAAATATCCGGGCAAGCCGGGCTCAACCCACAACCACTGACCACTGACATAATCGTAACCTTGGTACGATTCATGCTTTAAAGTGATCCAGACGATATTCCTGGAGTTCACTGGATGGAGTTGATGAAGGTATGAATGTGGCGAGTTCGATTCTCGGACTTTGGGTCTTTGCTGTGGGTGCGGCGGTGGGTAGTTTCCTCAATGTGTGCATCGTGAGACTGCCCAAAGGAGCCTCGCTTATCAAGCCCGGTTCTCACTGTCCCCATTGCCAAAACGCTATTCGGTTCTATGACAATATACCCCTGCTCAGCTACTTGATTCTGCGAGGCAAGTGCCGCCGCTGTAAGGCGCGCATTTCACCGCGATACTTTCTAGTGGAAGGACTGAGTGGCCTTATGGCCCTTGCCCTTTTTCGGACTTTTGGACTGAGTCCGGAACTGGGGGTTTACTTCCTTTTCTTCTCGGCACTGCTAGCCGTGATCTTCATAGATCTGGATACTTACACGATTCCCGATCTAATTACCCTGCCTGGCATTGTTGCAGGCGTGGCAGCCTCTTTCTTGCTGCCTCGTTTTAACGTGTGGCAATCGCTCCTCGGCTTGCTGGCGGGGGGCGGAGTGCTTTTCTTGGTGGCGATGGGCTATCAAGTCTTTAGAAAGCGTGAGGGCATGGGCGGTGGGGATATCAAGCTGTTGGCCATGATCGGTGCCTTCCTGGGGTTGCCGGGCGTACTCTATACCCTCTTTGCTAGTTCTTTGGTAGGTTCTTTAGCGGGGCTTCTGCTTATGTTTAAAGACAAGAGTGGGGGAGGCACCAGAATTCCCTTTGGACCTTTTTTGGCCTTGGGTGCCATGAGTTACGTTTTTTGGGGCCCGGCACTTATTCAATGGTATTTTCATAGCCTGGGTGGTAAAACCTGAGAGAGAAGTCTTGAGTGTTTGTGGATTTTAACTCAAAAAAATAGGGTAACTCCTGGCACGCAACTCCTTTGCAACGGGCTTGCCTTTCGCATAACTTTAGCCATTTTAGCTCGCTTTTGTTCAATTTAGGCACTTATCTTGCTTGCTCCTGTCTCTAACTGATTGCGGAATGGCGCTTACCACAACCATTGATGCTCTCAGTTGAATGGACGTGTTTCCATGAAACTGCGCCGATTCTTCGTTGAGGGTGAGGTCCTTGGCCCGGGAGAACGGCTAGTCACGGGGAAACGGGCTCGTCATCTAACTCGGGTCTTGCGCTTGGGAGTCGGTGAAGCTGTTGTGCTTTTTGACGGCAGTGGCACCGAATATCCAGCAGAGATATTGGAGGTGGGGCGACAGCTCGTTCGGTTCAAGGTGGCGGCTGGCAAAAAAATAGACCGGGAGTCGTCCCTTGACCTAGTGCTGGCACTGGGATTGTCCCGACCGAGAATCATGGACCTCATTATTCAGAAAGTCACTGAACTCGGAGTGATGGCGATAGTTCCGGTAAAGACCGAAAGAGCACAGAGGTGGTCCGCAGGTGAGAGAGGGTCTTCCCGGCTCAAAAGGTGGGAACGCATAGCCCAAGAAGCGGCGAGACAAAGCGGCCGCAACCTGGTGCCGCGCATATCGCCACCGGCAGATTTTTCCCGGCTACTTGCGCACCAGAAAGAAACAGGACTTAAGCTGATATGCTGGGAAGAGGAGGAGAGTGGCAGCCTGCGGACGGCCCTTGAAGAGCAAGCGGGAAGCCGCCAGGCTTGTGTACTTATAGGTCCAGAAGGAGGATTTTCAGCAAACGAGGTTGAGCGGGCTACTGCTGCTGGTTTCCAAAGTGTTTCCTTGGGCCAGCGTGTACTGAGGACGGAAACTGCTGCAATTACAGTAATTAGCCTGCTACAATACGAGCTGGGTGACCTGGGTCTTTTACCTTGACCTGTGGTTCGCTTCGGCTATACTGCCTCACAAAGGTTGAGACAAAACATACTCCTACTCCACCATGCTTTGGCTCCCCGGCAGGCGGGGGGGGGATGTAGAAGGAGGGTACCATGAAATGCCCTAAGTGCGGCAATGTCAGTTTTGATCACCTGGATAACTGTATGAAATGCAGCAGAGACCTTTCGGAGGATCGAAATGAACTCAATCTGCTGGATTTTAGGCCAGAAGTGCCTTTTCTCCTCGGCAGTTTGGTAGGGGAGATGCAAGGCGGTGGTGTCCAACAAGATCTCAGCTTTACTCAGGAAACCGAGATAGAGTTGGGGGGATTGGACATGGGAGGGCCCCCTGCCGCAGAGGCATCCATCGATATGCCAGAGGCGGAGGGAGCAACCGGCGCAGGCTCCTCTGAGGAGCTAAGTCTGAGTGAGATTGCCATGGACGACCTAGAGACCATCGAGGCGTCGGCCCTGGGAGATGCGGCAGCCGCAGAGTTGAATCTGGGGGATCTCGCGGAGTTGAGCGATGAGGATGCGAGCCCGGCTGAAGAAGGTGATGGATTTTTGGGGTTGGAATTTGAGGAAGATGAGTCTACCGCCGACGATTTTGCCGATCTCGAAGAGGTTTTGACTTCGGAACCAGAAGCTGCATCAGCAGATCCAGGAGACGCTCTAGAGCTGGACCTCAACGAAGATGACCTCTCAGTACTTGCCAAGGAACTCGAAGGTCAACTGGATTCTGAGGAAGTCGGCAAGAAAAAAGGGGCCGTCGATGATCTAGAATTGGAGTTTGAGGACGACTAGCCTGGTTTTAGAAAAATACCATACCTGCTATGTACTCAGTGCATTGCGTTCTGAGATAACTCTTTTTCACTCGACAAAATGCTGAGGTAGCTCAGTCGGTAGACCAGTGGACTGAAAATCTAAGAAACAAGCAAAAAACCCAATAATTTCAACACACGCACCCTTCCAAAATCCCCCTATTACACCCCTTTGAAGTGTGCATTAAGGGATGTAATCTCCAGTCTGCGACTCTCTAGTCGGACCGAGCATACAAAACATTCATTCAAATGGATCTGGAGTCTATTTACTTGACATCTTTAGTTTATTGTGGTTTAAGTCCCACCAGGTGGTACATGATATAGGAGGCTGATGATAATTCATCGAAATATGTGGAAATTGTGACAAGGCTGTCAGGCCTATCAATACCTGGGCCGGCAATTTTATAGAAACCACCGAATCGCCTTGGCATTAAAATGTCACTTCCCCGCTCTAGGGAAAGAACCCGGTTGCACCGGTACCCAAAGCGGACAGAAACACTGGCGGCCGCAGACGGTATAGCCGTTTCAAAGAAAGACCATTCAAAAAACCTACCTCTTATTACCCCAGATTTTTCAAAACTACCTTCAAGCCAGAATCACCCCTTGGGCAGATTAGACAAGCTAGGAGGATATCAGCCATGAGATTTTCACTTGGAGGGGGTGGATTCCTGATACTTAGATTGATCGGAAATTGTATGCAGTTAATTAAATTGGGCAAGGGGTCAACGAGGAGGAGAAATCCATTTTCTCCCCCCTGCCCTTAAACAGAAAGGAGGCAAATCTTACAGGAAAAGAGATCAAGCCCAATGCTGGATAAATCACCTATCTACCTCATGATATTTTAAGGGGAAAAGTGCCAGAAGGGGTGGTTAAAGCGACTAATATGCTCGTTCGTCCACACTGCAGGAGGGAATATTATGGCAAGAATACTTATAGTGGATGATGAGGAGCACATCCGTCGATTCTACACAGAGGAGCTTTCCGAGGAGGGTCACACGGTCTTCACTGTGGCTTCGGGACATAATCTTCTGAGGAGGATTGATTTTTTCCAACCCGAAGCGGTTGTTCTGGACATCAGACTCGGGGACTACGACGGTCTCGAACTGCTCCAGGAGATACGGAACCGGTTCTATGATTTGCCGGTCGTTTTATGTACTGCTTATGACACCTATAAATATGATGAGAAGGCCACTGCGGCAGACTCCTACGTTATTAAATCATTTGACTTGTCAGAATTGAAAACGGCTATTCAGAGAGCCATCGAGGCGGATACCTCCATCCGCCTCACATTGTAGATACAATGTTAGTGTGCGTAATACAAAGGTACCTGCCATTACATAATGGTGTAAGAGACGTCTGAGCCCGGGCTCTCGTATATTAAATCCAGACCATGCTGGTCCATCCTGACTGTGGATTACATACTTTAATCCACACTTCTCATCCTGAGGACTATCCACAATATCTTGGTTTAAGTTTTGAAAATGCGGAGTTTTTGGCTCCGCTTTTTTCTTCTCAACATTCTGTGCTGAACTTTCCAGGGGGAAAGTGTGAATTAATGGATGTAATATACACTTTTGCCCTGCTAGTACCTCCCAGGAATGTTTCCTCTTGGTGGTTTGTCCATCCTTTGGTAGCATGAATAGATACATTTGAAGTTTCTTGCTCAAGCGCATGTCTGATCTCTGATTTCTTCTCTCTCCTTTCATTCCCACTAGTTGGAACTAGCCCATCCTTCTCAGTACACCTCCAGAAGCTGGAAGTACTCTGAACTAGAAAGAAAAAAAGATATCTCATCAAAACGAAAGGGGGCGTATCATGAAGAAGAGTTTTTGGCCAACAATTGTAGTTTTCATGTTGTTTTTAGGATGTGCCACGTCAGGAGAAGTTAAAGAGGCAAAGATCCTTAAATACGGAATATACACAGCTACCGACGAGGAGAGAGTAGAAGCTCAAGATACGCTTTCAGGCAAGAGGAAAATTTCTAGTGATTTTGAGTTTATTGATACTACAACACAAATTCCAGCGATTCTGGGAACCAGATTCGGATTTAAGTATGTGATTAAGGGGAGTCCAGAGGGAAAGAAAATTGATCTTCGAGTAACAAGAACACATCCACGCATGAAAAATCCGCGTACAGGAAAGGTTAGCACGGTAAGCAAATATAACACAAATGCGAAAATAGGCATTCCCCGCTATATTGGTTTTGCATTTGATGTGGAGTGGGAGTTAGTTCCAGGGGAACACAAATTTAAGGTTTATTATAAAGACAGACAATTGTTAGAAAAGGCTTTTACAGTTTATTTGCCATGATCTAAACATCACCCTTCATGAGTGCTTAAAAACTGCGTTTAAGGAGGTCGTCTAGAGGCGAGGTTTTGTGATTGAAAGGCAAGGTAAAATGAAATATATGAATTTATTTTATTCGATGATTGCCTGCTTCATGCTCACTTTCGGTTGTGTTAAAGCAGAAAGAAAGGTTCTTGATAAGAATATATTTTATTCATCCAAAAATCCTCTGTTAAATATAAAAGTAGATCCAGAATTAAAATTTATTGGTAAAGCAAATGCAAATATATATAGAGATTATACAACTAGTCCTGGAGGAACATTTCACAAGAATGAAGCCTATATATTTGGGCGCATTCATAACAATACTCTTCAATCAGCAGTAATAATATCGTTTTCAACAATGCGCCAGGGGCACTATTTACCTGATGTATTTTCAAAAATAAAGAACAAAATAGATTCAGGTTCTTTGAAAATTAATAATAAGAGATTTCATTTTTGTATTTATGCAAGTTCGTCACCACTGGTTAGCTATCAAGAAATTTTTCTCGATGATAAGGGATATGTGATACCAAACTGTTTTTTGGTTAAAGCATATTGTAGAAGAACCTCCATCCGTAATGATAATGATACTCGTGTAACAATCAAATATTTAGAGGATATTTTTCACGGAACCGGATATAGGTGTAGAGATTGGAAAAACGTAAATGCTTTTGAGAAGGAACAAAGTAAATTTTTGACTCAATTTGTTAAGAGAAGTGAACAGAGTATGCAAATTTTGGAGGACATTACTGCTGTAAAGTGAATCTGAGTGTGCTTGAAAGTTGGATGAAAAATCTCCTCGAACTTTTCTGAAAATATAGATTACATACTTTAATCCACACTACACCTCTTGAGACCAAGCTACAATATCTTGGTTTAAACTAAGAAAATGCGGAGTCGCTGGCTCCGCTTTTTTATTGGTACAGGGTTTGCATAACTCAAGCTGTGAAGTGAGAACGTCGCTCACTTCAAGATAACTCTTATTCTCTTTTTTACTTGCCCCCATTGGCCGTGGTTGCTGGACTGGTCAGTGGGGGCTTTTTTCGATAGCCTCGACTTGGCGGTGCACAATATTCTGTGCCTGAGCGAAAACCAGCATAAGTGTAAATTAAGGGATGTAATCTCCAGTCTGTGGCTCTATGGCCGGATCGATCATACAAACCTACCCCGGTCCACATATGCTTCTCAGACTTTGAGCCGACTTCGACTCAAGGTATTGGTAAGAAGTCTACATATTCATGGAAATACACTTTAGCCATCTCTAATTTACTCCCTACTGTACGACCTCTCGTTTAAATCTCCAAAAAAAATGACTGTAGGTGTATCCTTTTCCTTCGCTAGTACGTCATAAAGGGTAAAGATGAGGTAAAGCGCATGTGCGATTCAGTCAGAAAGAAAAAGGAGAATATTATTATGAGCGAACTAAAACAAAATTTTTCCATTGAGGTAGAAGGCAAGAGGGCGGTATGTCCTCTGGGTGAAGTTGTCGGCAAGAAGATGATTGCCGAGGAAAGAATTCCCGTCATTTCATGCGAGGGAGGGTGTTTTAGGGGAGAAATTGCTAGAGTTGCGGCCCATATGGTGGCAAAGGAAGAGCCATACAGC
>JBFFBS010000090.1:0-13522 GCA_041560295.1 Syntrophobacteria bacterium
CTGAATTACAAATGGAACTGGCAAGCCATACCCCAGTATCTTTATCGTTACGACCAGGAGAGCGGCAAATGGGTAGCCAATCTCATCATGCAAGGGCTTTTCACTACTCTTCGCCTCAGTATCTGGGGTACCGTCCTGGCCATTATTCTGGGAACCATAATGGGTCTCTGCCGCGTCAGTCAGAGTCTGTTCTATCGGTTGCTTGGCCGTTCTTACGTCGAACTGATTCGCAACATGCCTCCTTTGGTCATTATCTTTATCTTTTACTACTTCGTTAGTGGTCAAATAATGCCAGTACTGGGTTTAAATGAATTCATCCTGGCACAATCAGAGACCACACAGCGGCTTTGTGAACTCCTGTTTGCACCACCATCATTTCTTTCAGCTTTTTTTTCTGCGCTTGTTACTCTGGCGATCTTTGAGGGCGCATATATCGCCGAGATAGTCCGAGCTGGAATTCAATCCATCGACAAGGGACAGTGGGAGGCTTCTCACACGCTTGGTCTATCAAAATGGCAACAGATGCGCCACATCATCCTCCCACAGGCAGTGCAACGAATCCTTCCGCCCCTAGCAGGGCAGTTTATATCCCTTATAAAAGATTCCTCTATCGTTTCAGTTATTTCAATCCAAGAGTTGACTTTTCAGGGAATGGAATTGATGGCCGCAACGTATCTCACTTTTGAGATCTGGATTACTATAACCCTGCTATATCTGGTAATGACCTTCACCTGTTCTCTGGCCGTGCAGAGACTCGAAGTCCGAATGGCGAGAGGAAGGGCTTGATAGGCACTAGGCACAGGAAGACGACGCGGGGACACGGAGAAACGGCGAGACGGGGATGAGAGGTCAGAGGTCAGACGACAGAAGACAGCGAGCAGCAGGCAGAAAACAATTAAACACTAGGCACTCGACAATTAACATTGCACATCTGTCATTGCGCATTACACATCGAGAGAGAAGATTTTCGCGGGCTTTCATTTTTCAGTCTAAAATGTTAAATGCTTATTGCGAAATGTGAAATGAGAAATGATCAATGCGAAATGAGAAATTACCAACGATTATGGCTCCCCTTCTAAGAATCATCGTTCTCGCCCTGTTTGGCCTTTCTCTGGTGGCCTGCGCCACCATCGCTACCAAACCCAAACAAGTCTGGTACCAGCAAGATACCCTGGATTCAACCATGAGGACTGATCTGGCAGCATGTAAATCAGATACAACTGATCAGAAAATGATCGCTCATTGTATGCGAACAAGAGGCTACCTGCTCATCCCTCAACCGCAGGCGGAGCTATTGATAGTGAGATCGCTTCAGGAAGAAGGCTTAAACGATGATGAAATTGCCACTCAACTCCAATGGAGTGAAAAGAAAGTGCAACGCTACCTTGACGAAGATTACGAATTACCCAGGACTGCTTCCCTCGGGCGGCAACCCATAGAAATATCCACGAGGATTGGCAAGCCGGCTGTAAAGCCTCTGATAGCTGACCTGAAAGACAACGATCCACTTGTCAGAAGTAATGCAGTGCAGGCGTTAGGCGCGATAAAGGACCCGCGCGCAGTGGAACCTTTGATTGCGGTGCTGAATGACGAGGATCCACTCATTCAGAGACAGGCAGTGAAGGCACTTGGTAGGATTAATGACCTTCGAGCGGTGGAGCCCCTCATTAGGGTTCTGGAGGATATGGAAAAGAAGCCACATGTTCGCATGAGTGCGGCCAAAGCTCTGGGTTGGATAGGTGACTCAAGAACAGTGGAACCTCTGGTTGCTGCTCTCAATGATCAGTACTGGGATGTCCGAGCCCATGCCGCAGAGGCACTGGGCAGGATCAGGGATCCGAGTGCAGTGGAACCCCTGATTGCGGCCTTGAAGGATCAAGACGCAACGGTGAGAGGTAATGCGGTGGACGCGCTAGCTAAAATAAATGACCCGCGGGTCATAGAAGGACTGTCGGCCGCCTTAACCGACAAAAGCAAAACAGTTCGAAAGAAAGCGGCCCGGGCATTAGCAGTGATTGCTGGGGCAGACTTCGGCGAGCGCTGAAAAGAGAAAGAGCGGCCATGGATTGGAGATTGCAGATTGCGGATTTGAGATTGCAAAAAACTGAGCAAGACAAAATAAACGATGGAAGTTAAAGTTTCATTCCTGTTTTACTCAAATAACCAGTTTGTTTCAAATAGCATTCAATCTGAAATCTTGAGGTGGTCGCAGTCACGCCAGGGCGTGAATTCATGAAAAATCCGGGTTAAGTAGGTTTGCTTTCATCTAAGTACTGCTCACCTTTCGCAGCAATTTTGTATTCTGGAGGCCGACCGACCTCAACAGCTATATTGATGTATGCCTGCTCTTTGAGCACATCCAGATAAGGTTCCAGTTTGCGTTCAACAATTCCCAGTAGATCTGACATGTCCTCCAGAGGATAGCCTGTATCTCCCGCAGCGGCCAGAAGCTTGAGAACTCTTTTCTGTACACTTTCGGTCTCTTTCGGAGCATCTTTCTTCTTACGACGGAGCCCTTTTACTTTCACTTTCTTCCCGGGTGATGAGCGTGGTTTTTGGGGCTTCGGTTTCGGAGGCTTTGGTTGCGGACGCTCTGGTTTACTGGGCTCCTCTTTCTCTCTTATCTTTTCTTCAATCCTCTCATCGATTTTCTCTTCTAGCTCTTTAGCAATTAATAGTGACGCTTCAGCAGTCTCAACTTCTTCTCTTTCAAATTCAGGTTCTCTCTCGAGATCATCGATTGAAATCGGTTCATCACCATGTACAAGCGACACCAAGGTCGCCCGCAACTCGGCTTTCATGGTATCATAGGACAGACGCGGTAGCCGTCCGATACCAAAACGCTTTTTCAAATCTTCAAAAAGTTCCTCCATAAAACTATCATCATCAACCTCCAGCACCTCAAAGGTGCGAAGGTGTGACGGCAGACCAACTTTGTCTAGTCCAGAGTGGCAGAGGCAACTGATTGGCAGGCTCTTGGTCCAAGCACAGCCAAATTCGAAATGGATCCACGGTTGGCGAATTGATTTCGGACTGCAGAGCACCAAGAGAAGATCTGCACTTGTTAGCGCACCATCGAGCCCCACGAGCCATTTGTCACCAACTCCACTATCGCCAGAGTTGCTGCTCAGCAATACTTCAGCTTGCCCGAGAAAGGTGGACTCGATAAAATCCTTCAGGAGCAAAGCAATTAAGGCTTCGTCAGAAATGTGACTAATCAATATTTTCAAGACAGCATCCCTCCTTGACTCGCTACAACTAGCACGACTCGTGCCAAAACAGAACCAGAAAGAAAGTGTGGCCCAGCGAACGTGGTAACGAGTCAACTCCCACCTTGGGCACGAAATCTCGAGGTCTCAGGTGTCAGGTGTCAGGTGTCAGAAAAAAGAAACAAAGAATCCAGTAGTCAGCAGAAAAGAGGTATGCGCTTTTTGATTTTTCATTCTGGATTCTGACTCCTTGCTTTTAAATCCGCAATCAAAAAGAGCCACGTCAAGAGGACATGGCTCTTTCGAACAAATGCGATCGTAGGATCAGGTGGCTACCCTAATTTCTCACATATCCCCTTCCCATAATCCTGACAAGCACGCAAGCCTTCACTGTCTTCAACAAGATCTTCCTTCATATTGAAGGAACCCAAATTGGTCATTTCCATTTTGAATACGTGCTCCATGGTGTCAAACACTAGGGCGGGAGCATCGCCGCTGTGGGTGTACGAGCCAAAGGCGCCGCCTACCTTGCCCGCCAGGTTTGCCTTCTGTGCCAAAAACAGAAAGGTCTTCATCGTACCGATCATGTCTCTGTGGTATGTGGGCGAACCAAATACATAGGCATCATAACCTGCCACTTCTTCCTCGTTCTTGAGCTGGGTGATCTTTTTGAGTTCCGGATCGTGCCCTCCCATACGGATTCCTTCAGCTATGCCCTCAGCCATCTTCTCGGTTTTGCCTGTCCTACTGTCGTAGGCAATCAGTACCTTCTTCATCTTGAAACCTCCTTTAGGATTTTGGATTTTATTGTTCACAATAAAATTTGTACTTTAAATCCGCAATCTGCAATCTTGGATCACCTAAGTGCCTTGAGCTTATCGTGCCAGGCACATCTGTTACAATACGTCTCGGTCTCGCCTTGAACCTCCGGTATTTCGGATTCATCGGTATCTGAGTTAAAGACAATCTTTCCATCCTTGAGGTCAAATTCGTAGATTTCATAGGGATCCGCAGGATCTTTAACATAAAAACTCTCTGATCCACACAGTGGACATTTCTCATCAGACATCTTGCCCTCCTTCATCCGCCTACCACTATTTGTATGGATACTTATAAATCATGATTGAAGCTCCCTGCAGCAAGCCGCAGTCCCGCTTAAGCGGGATTCGAAATGTAAGGAAATAATTCCATTTTATTGTAGTTCGCTCGCTAACCCCGCAGCAAGACTTGTCGACGAGACTTGTCGACGAGCTCAAGTCGTGTCGCTACGGGGAATGCGCTCGCTTGAGCATTTTCGTGCCAAACCAGTCGACAAGAAAAGTTGTCAATATATCTGTTTAATATTAAGTATTTATCCAGTTATGTCAACCAGCCCCCAGGAGCGATTATGGACGCTCGATGAGACAGTCTTGAGACACTTCACGGCTGAGTGATAATCATATTTGTTAACTCATTGAAATCTATTATATTAAACCGTAAGAATAGGTGTTAGTGCTGACAAGTGTATCAGATTATTCAATGAGACATCAGCGACGACTGCAGATTGCGAATTGAGAATCTCCTAGAAAGCTTGAGAAAACTAAAGGCGAAATCTGATCTGAGAGAAGGACGGGCACATCCGTGAATAATCCGGGATAGTAGATAAGAGAAGAGCAAAAACGGCAGACGGAATCAACGGCATGCAACCTTTGCTCGTCTTCTATTTTCCAATGGTAATACTCTCATTCTCGAACAAGTCTTTCACTCCGGCTTCAGCCAGGGCCGGGTTTAGGTATAGTTTGTATTTTTTTGCGCCCCTGGCATCAACGAACGTATTGTCAAAGGTCAAATCTGCTTTCTTGAGAAGCTTGATACTGCTGTCCATCAGAATGAAGTGATAGTTTAAAATCCCAAAGGTGAGAGCAGCTAAGATAACAGCAATGATCGCAACTTTCTTCATAGTTCCCGCACCTCAACTCTACTGATTGATCAATAGATGGCCTTTTCTAACCCTCACTGGAAGATGGGTCCACCTTTTGTGATGATTGCGATACCAGGGTAACCGGGGCCGGCTTTGATAGCGCCAGGTCTTTCAGGGTGCTGCCCCGAAGTTCCCGTGCCATGGCTTGGTCGAGGTGGGCAACGAGCTGGTCAACGGCAAGCTCCGCCGATTCACTCTGCGGCTTGAGATCAACCATTTCATTAGCCCCACGAACAGCATCCAGAACGTCTTTGAGCCCTGTAATATCCAGGGGTCGGGCGGGAAGATAGGTTGGCGTCTCGTCCGCAGTCTGGGTCAAAAGACCGTACCCTTCCAAGGCCTCCATTACGGGCTCCAAAGCTTCCATGGGTACATTGAGATTTTGGGCGAATTCCTCCAAAGTCAGCGCAGGGCGGTTGTCATAGTAGTTGTTCCCGACCAAAAACATAACCAGTAGGGCTAGCTTCTCTTGCATGCGGTTACTGAGCCGCAGCTCGCGCCGATGAGCAGTCACGGACTCGGGATGTTGGTGGTAGTAGGCAACGCTGGCTCCCACAAGAACGATGAGCCAGCTCACGTACAACCAGATCATGAACATGATAAGAATTGCGAAGCCGGAGTAGATTGCAGTGTACTTGGCGGACTTCACCACAAAGGAGGCAAATGCCCAGCCGCTGGTTTCCCACAAGGCGCCTGCCACTATTCCGCCAGTGAGGGCAGAGCGGAACCGCACCCGAGTATTTGGTACAAAGATGTAGACGAAGGTAAACGCTGCAATGACCAGAAGGTAAGGAACCAGTTTAGTCGTCAGTTCCATGAGACTGCCAAACACCTTTATGGCCACCATTTTCTGAACTACAACTGTACTCATTACCGACGCCGTAATGCCGAGTGCTGTAAACACCAGTACAGGGCCGATGAGGATAACGCTCAGATAATCGCTGAATTTTTGTGACAGGGGGCGACTCCGATTCACTTGCCAGGTGTCGTTACAGGCTTGCTCGATCTTCTGGATCAATGAGATAACAGTATACAGAAGAAGCGCCAAACCAACTGAGCCAAGGACCCCCGCTTTGACACTATCCACAAAACCGATTATGCGGGATGTCACCTCAATCCCTCTCTCGCCCATTGGCTTCAGAAAGTTAAGCAGAAGAGGCTCTATCTGATTGTGTACCCCAAATCCTTTCAGAACAGAGAAGCTGACTGCAAGCAGTGGCACCATGGCCAGTAGCGTTGTGTAGACCAGGCTCATGGCTCTTAGGGTGAGTTGTCCCTCAAACATATCACGTATGACCACGTAGAACACCCGAAGCAGCCTGATGAGCACACCCTTCCACCAGGGCAGAGAGGACAACTGCACCTCCCACACATTTTTCCTGAAGACCGTCTCAACTCTATTCATGTTAATCATGGCAACTAGGCAACACTCCCGACCATCCAATATTGGTTAATAATGACCACTGAAAAGGCAATTGTCAACAAAACAGTCCCGCTGCCTACCACGACACCTTGTTATGGGTTTTTCATGCAGCTTGGTGTTTGATATTCAGCAGCACCTTGATCACTCGCCGCCGACAGCTCACCCCGTCAAATAGATATCACCTTGATATTACTTATTATTTTAAGCCCATTCAAAGCTTTTACTTCCCTTTGTTAGTTGGCACCTTTATTGCGAGAGTGTTTAGGAATCATCGGGGCGGAAACCAAGCAATCAAAAACAACTGAATTGGCGGGGATGTTACAGCCTTGAAACGAGGAACCCTGACAGGGTCCAAGCGCAATCATCTATGGGCCAGAGCTTTGCCGGGAAGGACAGGCAGTATCTGGTGGTGGACTCTCATTTCTCTCATTACCGTTTGCTGGGTAATAATTACCGCAACTCACCTCTCTGCATCCCAGAAATATTATTACATCCATATCGGGTCATTCAGGGCCAAGGAAAACGCCGTGAAGGTCGCTCGGGATCTGCAACAGAAAGGATATCCTTCAGTGGTTAGCGGCGAACGAGTGCAAAACAAGGGATACTGGTATCGCATTTATGTCGGTCCAATTTCATCCTTGTCACTAGCCAAACTACAAAGCTCGGAATTAAAGAAAAATAAGCTAACCAAGTACACGGCGATCTACAAAAAATCTCTTATCCGAGACGACTCGGTAAAAAAGGTCAGGACTGCAAAGAAGGCAGCGCCGATAGCCACGGCTACGGCAGGTATAAAGCGCAGCCAGCCTTCTACAACAGCACCGCCGGTTAGCAAAAAGCCTCCTACAACTCAGAGAGTAGAGGCTGCGAAAAAGGCTCCCTCAACTGCTTCCCCTACAGCAGAGCGCCCACCAAAACCCGATGCTAAGATCAGTAAAGAACCCTCAGAGGAGGTATCAGAGTTGCAGCGGCGAGGATATGGCCGCAACATCGCCGCCGGCAAACTTTCCCTTTCTTTGCGGCAAACGTACCGGGAGGTCAACACTGAATTGACCGATCGCAAACAGATCGATTCTGACGGTACAACTCAGAATATTCCTATTTCTAGTAGCGAGAAAAATGATTTCGATACCGATATGAACCTCTCCATGTTGCGTGTCGGGCTAGGACTTACAGACTTTCTAGAGGTCTATGGGGAGATAGGAGCATGCTACGACGATTTCGAAGACTTTAATCTGGCTTACGGAGGAGGAGCACGACTGAATCTCTTCGAGGTAGAGACTGGCAGCATAAGAGGATTTTACACTGCACTGGAGGCAAATTACCACAAAGGCAAGCTTGAGACTGAATACCAGTCCATTGCGGGAAACAGGTTTTCCAAGGACGCCGACTGGTGGGACTTTACTGGGAAAGGAGAGATCGGCATTACCAGGAATCGGTTTGCGGTTTATCTTGGGGGTACCTATTTCGTCTATAGCGAAGATACCGATCGGAAACAGTTGGAAAACATTCCGGCGCCCCTCACTTCGAGGAAATTCGAAGATGACCTCGAAGAGGAAAATAACTTCGGTGCCTACGGTGGCCTCAGTGTCCACCTGACTCCCGGTTTATTAATAAACCTAGAGGGGCAGGTAGTCACTCAGAGTAGCATTACCGGCGCAATCGAATATCGCTTCTAGAATTTCCGATTTTTTCAACAAGACCAGTCGACGAGACTTGTCGACGAGCTCAAGTCGTGTCGCTCAGGTCGAGTCGCTGCAGAGATTATCACGTTAAATTGGGCTGCCGTGGTTGAGTTCAAAACTATCGCCCTTCTGTAAATCAGCCGGAAAGGCAAACTGTTCGAACTCAGGAGACCCGGTTCCGTCCATCTCTATTTGGATTGTATAACCTTGTTCAGGAACCAGCCAAAAGATCGTAAACACCGGACTGTCCCTCTCTACCACAACCCTTGTATATTCTTCATCACCTGCGCTCCAATCACCGCTTAGATCTGTATCCACGAACAGTGAAACAGTAGCTTCTCTGGAGTCGTATTCTGCAAAAGTTTCGGCAGAAATTTCTCCATGAATGGTCGCTGCCGCTTCAGTTTGATTGACGTGGAGGACAGGTTTCAGTTGGTAGGAAGATGCCACCGGGGTCTGGAATAGTTTTAAGGACTGGCTGAGATCAAAATCGATGGTAAGATCCATGGTTCTGCCGTCTTCCAGATCAAAGAAAAAATCTATCTCAATCACGAGGTTTGCAGAGGGAAGGGCAACAGAGTGGAAACTTCCATCCCTCAGCACAGCTGCGCTGCTAATTGATACTCGAATTCGGTCATATGTGCCGGGCTCTAAGCTGATCGGCTGAACCAATGTTGTTGTTCTTCCTGAATGGAACTCGAGTAAGTCTACAGCGTATGGTATTTGCGCTAGGGGTAAGGAGACCCATTCTCCTCCCTCTCTGTGGACAAAAAAATCCTCGAATGTAACATATACTGCTTCAGTCCCATAGGGTAGTGCTGGCTTAGCATCTGTGACCCGCACAAAGAAAGTACTAGAGCCCCCATTAAAGCCTACGAAAAAAGAGACTTCGCAACCGATGAAAAACACTGCGGCTAGAAACGCTAGGATTGAGTAGATAGCTCTTTTTCTCACGCTAATCCTATCACATCAGCAGGTTCAATCAGATTCTTAACACTGTTCTTGGCTCATCCTTTGGCAACAAGAAGAGGCACGCGGTGCTGGGAAAAGAACAGCCCAACTGCCGAATCGAGGTCACGACCACAACCTGGCCTCCCTTGTCTTTCACCTCTAACCCTTTTTCACCTCGTCTAGTTTCCTTCTTGGTTCTTTGCTAAACTAGCCTGGGTATTTCATGGCAGCATAAGGGAACTCCACGTTGATACTCAACGTTAGCATACAGTTCTGGAGTCGGTCAAACGTCCACAAGATACCTCACGCATGCAGGACCAGGAGGTATAATGACAGATGAGGAACGTGCTTACTATTTAGGTCCTCATTAAGAGATTTTTAAATGAGAAAAAGCTTCTTCATTTGTGTGCTCGTAGTATTGAGTACACCGTCCCTAAGCCACGGCGAGCAACCAATAGATGTTTTGCAGAAAAGCATCAATATGGGCATCGCCATTCTGGAAGATCCTCAGTACCAGGACATCACCGAGAAAGACAGGCAGCAGAAAATCCTTTGCGAGACTGCCTGGGAAGCCTTCGATTTCAAAGAATTCTCCAAGCGAGTTCTGGGTTCAAACTGGCGCACCTTCACTTCAAGTCAGAGGGGACAATTCATAGACGCTTTCTCCGAATTCCTGTGCAAATACTATATTACCAGGCTGCAGGAGAGATATACGGGTGAAAAAGTAATCTATTTGAGTCAACACCCGCTGGCCGACTCCAGAGCTCTCGTCAAAGTCAGTGTCCTCTGGAAGGGGGTGGAGGTACCGGTGGAAGTTCGGATGCTGAAGCGCAGGGACACCTGGAAAGTTTACGACATTATTGTACTAGGAGTAAGCGGTGTAAGGAATTATCGCGCCCAGTTCCAAACAATCCTGCTCAAGCAATCACCCACGCAGGTGATCGGGCTCATAGAGAATAGGATACAACAAGAAGAAAAAAGGGCTCATAATAAAAGGAAGGCAAATTAAGAAGATTTCTGTTTGGCCTGTAGTTCTCTGAGTCGCTCCCGGTAGTACTCATCCAAAACACCTTTGACCTCTGGCGACCTTCGCACCACCTCTTTCATGCTTTCGTAGCTGAGTTCGCATAACAGAGTGTCTTCCACAGCTTGTACCGTTGCGAACCTCGGCGCTGCGGTCAAAAAAGAAATCTCACCAAAAAAATGGTTTTCCGCCAGATAAGACACATGGACATCCTCACCCCGATCATCTTGTGTCAACACCTGGACCTTGCCCTCGAGTACAATATACATTGACCTGCCATAATCTCCCTCTCGGACAATATTTTTTCCCTGTTTGACAAGAAGGAGCTTTGCCTCCTGGCCCAATTCTGCGAGTTCTTCATCCGGAAAATTGGCAAGAAAGGGGACCTCAGACATAGCTTCCATGAGTCTTCGAGATCTCCCGGGTAATTCACCAGATCCCCCTTGCGAGAGATCGGCGTCGCCGAGTTCCTGAGTTTCGGCTCCAACGTGTATGCGATCTTGCTCATCTTCCTGCAAGAAACGCAGGGCTACATCTCCAACCCAGATTACATCCCCGCTGGAGAGAACGGTTTTGTTGACCTGCTCACCGTTTACATACGTACCGTTTCTGCTCTCCATATCTTCTACCACAGCCTGACCGTTTTCCATATAGACCAAGGTGTGACTTCTGGAAACGGTGGAATGTGACAATCGAATGTCATTCTCCTCTCCCCTGCCGATGGTCAATCGAGTCTCCAGAGGAAACACCATTCCCTTTGTGACCCCCTCCTCAGCAACGAGGTACGATTGGACCATGTCTGTCAGATCTCCGTTCTTGTTAAACAGTAGTAGTCAGTACAACGAAGGGTTTATCTCGAGTACTGGTGTGATTTACAGACCTCTTAGTCACACAGAAGGACTAGGATAACCTAGGACTAGGCAGAGGCATAGACGCCTCGACGTATGCGCTTTATCTTGCCTTCTTGACTCGCCCTGTAGAGGATGTTTCTGATGCTGTTGTCAGGGAGGCCTGTTATCTTCTTTAATGCGGGTATGTCTATGCCCTTTTTATGACTCTTTATTACCTTCAGAACCACGACCGTGGGTGACTGCTTCCGGATCTTACGGCCTGCGGGCTTCTTGGCGGGGGCTTTCTTCTTCGGCGCAGCCGTGGCCTTGACTACCGCCATATTAATTTTCTTCACATCTGCCATCAGATCCCCGAACTTGCCAATAAGATTTTTTATCGCCTTTTTGCGCTCGGCAACTGCTGGTTGCCGTCTCTGCCGAAAATAGTGCAGGGTACGCGTGGCTGCATGGAGAAACTGCATGGAAGCCGGTGAGGCAGATCCCTTTCTGACTCTCAGATAATTACAGATCGGCAGGGACAAATCGATCAACTTCTTGCTATAGGGATCCTTTGCGAGCTTCGCTTTCAGTCCCACAAGCTCCTCCTCAAACTTCCTAATAGTATGAGGACTGATTTCCCAATCCAGGGTCAAGAGGCTCGCCTTCAAAGGTTCCAACATATCAACCTTTTGCTTCATGGTTTTCTCCTTATGCACGAAACAGATACTCCTTTAGGGAGCACATATCGTGCCAATTATTGACGGCTTCGTAAAAAGTCCATCTGCTGTGTTGCGCTTCATCTTTAGTCATTGCAGCGTACCTATAAGTACGCTTCATTCCTAAAGATTCTTCGCGCTCGCTGCGCTCCGCTCAGTCCCACCACTTAGTGGCGGGTTCCCAGTTTCGCGCGCCTTGCATCTGGAGCTTTTTACTGTGCCGTCTCATTTACGACTTTTTACGAAATCATCAATTATTCGTACAGGTTGAAACTTTTCCACGCCACATCGGGTTACATCCTAGCCCGGATATTTCAAGAATGATACCACCCGCGATTCAAACCAGTATTCTTCTTCCTTATTGAAGGAGATAAACCCCACATGCCCTCCGGAGTCTGGCATCTCAAGAAAAAAGTTGGGGTTTGCCTCTGCCTCTTCAATGGGGTAGCAGGGCTCGGCAAGGAAAGGGTCGTTATTGGCATTAACCAGCAGAGAAGGGATGGCTAGATTGGGCAAGAACTGTTTGCAGCTTGCCTGACGGTAGTAGTCGTCTGCGTCTCGAAATCCATTGATCGGTGCAGTGTAGCGGTCGTCAAATTCCTTGAATGTTTTGATCTGGTGGTAGCCCTCGTCGCTAATCCTGCCCGGCATGATGCGCATCTTTGCCTTTATTTTTTCATGGAGCATTCGAGTGAATCGCTTCATGTAGAACTTATTTGAAAACCTTGCCATCTTCTCAGCACCTGAGGCTAGATCGCAAGGGACTGAACAGGCCACGGCCCTGACAATTGCAGGATTCACTTTTGGACCACGCTCTCCCAGGTACTTGAAGGTCATGTTACCACCCAAGCTGAAGCCGACAAGGGCAATGGAACTGTATTCTTGGGCAGCGATCACGTGTTGAATGACCGCTTGGAGGTCCTCGGAAGCCCCGCTGTGGTAAGAACGGAGCTTCTTGTTTGGCTCACCACTGCAGCCTCTCATATTCCAGGCCAGTCCGTCCCAACCATTACGGTTAACTGCCCTGACCATTCCCAAGATATACCAACGTTCCGAATTGCCCTCCAAACCGTGAGTAATTATTGCCAGTCTTTTTGCCCCCACCCTGGACCAATCGAGATCCAAAAAATCGTCATCCGGTGTCCAGATTCGCTCCCTTTCGTAGGTAACCCCTTTCACCCTGCGAAATAGGGTGGGAAACAACGACTGGATGTGTCCATTACTAAAACCAAGAGGAGGAACATAGCCTGATTTGGCAATAACCGGCATTTGACCTCTCACAGAGCCCACAGAGTTCTCAGAGAGCTCTAAAACCAAAAAAAACAGCGAAAATGATTTGATTTGACTGGAAGTGGAACGCTTAAAGATATAATGGTGAGATCCTGAGCGCCAGAATAAGTGAGCTTATTCTGGGCGCCAGGTACTCTCCATTAGTCCCGATGGTCACATCGGAACCCCTGCTTCGCAGGGTTCCTTAAGCGATCCAAGTACGTCAATTAATATCTTCTTCTCTGAGTTCTCTGTGTACTCTAGAGCCCGCAGGGCTAGGGCGAGAAATACATACCATGAGTGTTGAGCGAAGACGAACGACAAAGGATTAGAGACCAATGGGAGAACTCGCAGTACCGTTTCCTCGTTCCTACTGGGTGGTGCCAGGTAAATTCCTCGCAGGGTACTATCCCGGCAGTCGGGATCCCTCAACAGCCCTACGAAAGCTTGAGGGA
>JBFFBS010000091.1:0-13435 GCA_041560295.1 Syntrophobacteria bacterium
ATCTGGCAGTAGGAACAGGCGACGCAGAGGTAATCAGCGCCGGATTCTTTGGCCCCCCTCAGCTTGTTCTCAGTCAGGTCCAAAGAGAGTTCATTATTTATTCCCCACAAGGGCGAGCCACAACATTCCAATTTTTTTGGCCATTCAATGCTCTGAGCTCCAGTCACCTCCACAAGTTCATCGAACTTAGTGGGAAAGTGCGGTTTGTCAAACTGGGCAACTTTGCTCGGCCGCAATATGCGGCAGCCATAATGAGTGGCAATTCTCAAACCGTCAAAAGGTTTTACGATCATATCTCTTATGGTTTCAATACCCACGTCATCGTAGAGGACCTGGAGGATGTGTTTTGCTGCAATATCACCCTCGTATCTCAACCCCTCTTTCTCCAGAGTTGTATTGACCTCGTTCCTGATGGAAGCGTCATCCTTCATCAGATTGTCCACATATCTCAAAGTTCCGTAGCAGCAGTTGCAGACGGTGATTAAATCCAGATTCTCCTTTTCAGTGAGGGCCAGATTTCTGGCGGAAGCAAGGATATGAGCTCTAAAACTAATGTTTCTCAGCGGATAGCCACAGCAACCAAGTTCTGGGACATCAACCAGTTCTATACCTAACTTCTCCATAACTGCATTGGTAGACCATTCGTATTCTTGGAGTACGATCGGGGTAGTGCAGCAACGCATCATTACAAACTTCATTTCATCACCCGTCTTTTCTACTCAGTAATTTTTCCCTAGCGCGCTCGATGGCCATGTTTTTCAATTTATAAAACACATCGACAACTCGAACGTCCTGAGGGCAATGCTCTTGGCACTGATAGCACCCTAGGCAATCCCACAACATCCTTGAACTGAAGATCAGATCCCATAGTCCCATGCCGGCGGCGTGCATGATTTGATGAGGCAACAAGCCAACGGCTTCCGACGGGTTGGAGTAGTTTCGCACCACTGGGCATGCGTTTGTACAGGTCACGCAGCGGAAGCAGTAGGAAAAGGTTTTCGCCTGCAGCGATGAAAATAACTTGCTTGTCAAACCATCGTCGCTAGGGATTAGGGGTAAGGTTCGATCGAGCATCTTTAGTGGAACACCATCAGGATAGACAGTCTCGATTGCCAACTCTATTGGATCAGGATAGTCTGGCTCATATGACGGCTCCCCAACGATTCCACGATATACGGATAGCGGTGAAAGAATATAAAACTCCGGCTGCCCCCTTTCCGACAAGTCCTGCCTTACATTGAACCACAACTCCTGCAGATTAATCCCTGCGGGGCATACCACTGTGCAACGGTAACAATTAGTGCATAGAAACAGGCCCTCTTGAATTATTCTGATTTCACTATCGCTGAGTTTTTTACCGGCAACAATCGCTTTTATCGAGGGTATTTTTTCGGATGGTAGAATGTTGACATTGTGGATTGCTTCAAAGACCACGCCAACCCTACATTGCATGCTACAGGTACCGCAATTCATGCAGGCATCCAGTTCTAAAAGCTGTCTGGTGGCTATATTAGCAGGGTCCGATTTTCCTTTTTCCATTACAGCATTTGCCAATAGACTTAGTGGGGTTGTAAAGATATGAAACATCTTGCTGAAAGGAAGATAGGCTAGACCCAAAAAGCACGCCAAAAAATGCAGATACCAGAGAATAGAGTGAACATGAGCTCTGTCCAGCAGCAGTGCTGCAGGTTTGGTGACCCTGGAGATGGTGTAGCTTGCGAAGCCCCATTGAGGTGGAGAGTGGCACTCAATACAACTCATTTCATGCGCTTCTTGGCCCGCCTCTAAGGTTTCAGCATCAAAGGGTCCTTTGACCTCAGGTGAAACCACTCCGTATTTCTCCACCCAGTAGGCCTCCAGGGTTCTTAGCTCCTCTTCATCGGCCTGAATTGTGTACTCCTCCACCATCTCCTGAAACTTGGTGTAAGAGGTTATTTTTGTGCTCTCCAAAAGAAAGCCAGAGATCATGATAACTGCCAGGATGGCTATGGCGTAAACATCCATAGGGCTGGTTCTGAGGCGGGGCAGTTTTAGGATGAATCGTCTATAGATGGCAATGGATATTCCTACAATGATGAGGACTCCGAAAAAATTACGGAGAAATAAAAACGGGTTAACCGTTGGATAGTAGTTTGAAAACAGAGCGGTGGAGACTATTTTATCCAGACCATGCATAAGCAGGAGCAACAGGAAACCGTAATATATGCACATATGCATGGCCCATTTGAGAAAATCCTGTCGAAGTACCTTGAGCTGTAAAAGCACGTCCAGAAGAAAAACCTTCACCAAGGTGAAGATCTTTGGACTGAATAGGGTCAGGGTGATTCCTTTGATGGCTGCAAAAACCCTCGCCGGGGTCGAAATATCTCTGGATTCTCTCCCCAGGGAATAGCGAAACCAGTTAGAAACTTTATAGATCAAGCCGAGCCCGAAAATGGCCAGGGAAATGTATAGGGTAATAGTGAAAAACATAAATGTATGTTGCCTCCCTGTTAACCGCTCGAATTACTGCAGAAGGAATCTGACTTGTGCTGGATATGGTAGAAGCGACGCAATGAGACGAATTATCTCATCAATTGCCACGACCATAGTATAACCGATATCATACATGAAAAGTAGGTATTCGCAGAGAAATCCCCTCGCTCCATGGTGTAGACAATCAAAGCAGCCTTCCCGGCAACGTTCCTCTGTATGGGAGTGTGAATCGTGTTAATAGTGGAGTGGGCTCTTGGTTGAGCGGCTATTGATCCGAACGTGCCGCTGAGAAAGTGCAATACCCAGTGGTCGCACCAAGGCTGCTTCGACAGGTTCAGATCACCGATCAAAGCTCTCTCTCAAAAATACGTCTTATTGGTAGCAGTTAGGAAAGGCGTTCCTGAAAATCATAAACTTCCGACACTTCGCAAGTATCGGGAGGTTCTCTCATTCGAACGAATAAGCAAGTTGTAACTAATGGCTACTCTCTTGCTGATTATCTCCGCCAGACTTTTAAAAAATCTGAGACCGCTGGCAGGATTGCTTTCGAATATCATATTCAGCTTGTCGCTTGGGATCCTGATCAGCTCTGTTGGAGAAGAGCATACCGCGGATGCCGTGTAGACATGGTGGTTAACCAAACTGGACCAGCCGAAAGCCTCCCCTGGACTCTTTACCACATGGGTCACGTGGCCGTTGTCTCCGATGGTCAACTCGATGCTTCCTTCTATAAGGACGTATAAGTTATGAGCAGATTCACCTCTTTCAAAAAGAATAGTACCTTCATCGCAAGACTTCTTAACCATGATTTTGTCGATTTCTTTTATGACTTCCTGGTCCATCCCTCTAAATAGCTTCGATTTCTGCATGAACATAGTTGCTCCTTTCTGTGGAGGCCAGAAGATAAAAGAAGAAGAGTCTATTTGGCTGGAGAAAAGCCTTCTGAATATGAACTACTCAGACCGTATAGGGAGAGCAGTTCAGGAGGAAGACCGCGTCTTCTACTCTTCATGCCTCTGAACACCAGATATTCGGGTCAACTTCTCTTCGCAGCAGTCGGGACACCAGTGAAATGTCTGGTCAACCCAGTTGCCGCAAGAACAGATCCATTGATCCTTGAGTGTTTCTACCAACATGATTTCACCCCCTCTGAGCTTAGAGATTTCGAACAATATGCTGTATTACTGAAATGAACTCGTCCATGCAGAACCACCGCATTTGGATGTCTACGGTATAGAACAACACCATTTGTACCACAATGTGGTAGTAATTACAATTAAAAAACTAGGAATTGACCCTTACTTTTGCAAAAAAATGAAATCCATCAGGGTCTCCATGGGGAAGCGACGAAAAACTTCACATTCCACCACAATGTGGTATGATAGGACAAAACACACTGGAGAAAACATATGGATAAAAAAGAACTTTCCAAAATTCGTCAGCGGCTGGGAAAATCTCAAAAGGAAATGGCCCAACTTCTGGCAATCTCGCTTAAGGCCGTGCAGAGCTTTGAGCAGGGATGGAGAAATATTCCCACGCATGTGGAAAGGCAGGCGCTATTCCTTCTGGCCAAGAAGGACGCTCAAGATGGGGGCAAACCCTGTTGGGACATTCAAGACTGCCCCGCGGAGATAAAGGAGAATTGCCCGGCATGGGAGTTCCAAAGCGGACATCTCTGTTGGTTTATCAGTGGAACCATATGCCATGGAGAGGTTCAAGGAGATTGGAATAGCAAGATGAAAATATGCCGAAAGTGCGAGGTCTTTCATTCCATGTTTAACTTCTGAAGATTCTTTCCTAAAATCACCATCGTCCCTTCTATACAAAGATTTCTCCATACCAGCAAGAGATAGTCCGAACCAATCAGAGAGAACCAGAATAATGCAGTTGATGAAAGCTCAAGATTGCATAATAACATCGTTTCGTTATAGAATGACGATGGAAATAGTAGGATATGAAAACACCTGAATATTTTTTTCTAGTTTCGCGGTTAGATGGGGAAAGAGGCTTAGAAAGAGTAAGAAAGGACCTTCCCTGTCCTCAACCTCTGCCTTGGAATGGTTTTTCTTTTTGAGTGAAGGAATTGAGGCAAATGGATGGACCATTAGCTTGAGAAACTAATTGGAATGGAGATGAATAGATGTCCTTGAAAGTATTTTGGCTGCAATGCGGGGGATGTGGTGGCGACACCTGGTCATTTTTCAATGCAGACTCTCCAAATATTGTTGAACTTCTTGATTCCTCCCACATCGAACTGCTCTGGCATCCTGCAATATCAATCAACAGTAGACGTGACCCAATCAAACTCAATGAAGACCTGCTATCAGGTAAGCAAGAACTCGACATTTTGTGTATCGAAGGCTCTATCCTGAGAGGTCCCGGGGGTACCGGAAAGTTTGATGAGATTTATGGCAAACCGAAAAAAGATCTGGTCGCGGCTCTAGCCAAAAAAGCTAAGTATATCTTAGCCATTGGTACGTGCGCCAGCTTTGGTGGCATTGGGGCGAACACCGAAATTGAAGCCACAGGGTTGCAGTTTTTGAAATGGGAAAAAGGTGGGTTTCTTGGCGCAGATTTCAAGTCAGGGGGCGGATTGCCAGTTATCAACCTGCCAGGATGTCCGTGCCATTGTGACATTGTCGCAGGTACGCTTACCGCCCTCATTACAGGAACGGACATCGAATTCAGTGAATTTAATACGCCTCTGGAATGGTACAGCATGATGGTGCACCAGGGGTGTACCCGGAACGAGTATCATGAATACCGGGTGGAAGAAACTAAGTTTGGGGAAAAGGGATGCATGTTTTTTCATCTGGGCTGTCACGGTCCCATCGTCCATGGACCATGTAACAAACTGCTGTGGAATAAACGGTCATCCAAGACACGAGTGGGGGTTCCCTGTTTTGGCTGCACCCGGCCTGATTTTCCCCAGAGGTATCCATTTTTCTATACCAGGAACATTGAGGGTATACCAATTGAGCTGCCCGAAGGAATCAGTCGGGCGCACTATATGGCCTATAAAGGAATGGCTGCGGCCGCTGCGCCCATTAGATTAAAAACCAGAAAGACCGGGGTTTAAAAAACAAAACAGGTAGGCCCAATGGACAGCAAAAAAATGAAAATTTATCCGCTCAATCGGGTTGAAGGTGATCTCGAAGTGTTTGTTGAGATAAAAAAAGGAATTGTAACCGAAGCCCGCAGCGCCGGCATTATGTACAGAGGTTTTGAGAATATTCTCGTTGGCCGTGCACCGTTAGATGGACTGGTCCTTACCCCCCGGATTTGTGGCATATGTAGTACCTCTCACCTCAAAGCCGCGGCGAAAGCACTGGACATGTTTTTCGAGGCAAAAGTGCCGGACAACGCCAAGAGGGTCAGAAATGTCACCCTAATCGCCGAAAAAATGCAAAACGATTTCAGGCATGCATTCCTTCTCTTTATGTCAGATTTTACCAATCCCGAGCACAAGAACCATTCGCTTTATAACGAGGCGGTGGAGAGATACAAACCCTTAAAGGGCGAGACCGCGATTCAAACTATCCAAGAGACCAAAAAGGTTCTCGAAATAATAGCGATTTTGGGAGGGCAATGGCCTCATTCATCATTTATGGTGCCAGGGGGAGTCGTCTGCATCCCAAGTGTACATGAGATAAACCACTGTCTGTTCTTGCTGATGAATTTTCGCCAATGGTACGAAAGAAGGGTCCTGGGATGCACTGTTGAACGTTGGCTGGAAGTAAAAAACAAGTCGGATATCGACGTGTGGCTTGATGAAACAGACTCCCATGCCAACAGCGATCTAGGTTTTTTTATTCGATTTGCCAGAGAGGCAGGCTTAAACAAGCTTGGCAAGGGTCACGGTAACTTTATTAGCTTCGGCTCCATGGACATGCCTGAAAATACAGTTATCAAGAGCCACAACAATGACGGATTATTCTTACCCTCCGGTTTCACATACAACTCCCGGGTTCACACATTCAATCAGGAGAAAATAACTGAAGACCTATCCCACTCGTGGTTCAGTGACGAGGGTGCCAAACATCCATTCGATGGCATTACGACTCCTTACGCCAGCGGAAGCGAGGGGGGGAGATATTCCTGGGCCAAGGCGCCTCGCTATGATGGCATGCCGGCTGAAACTGGACCTCTGGCAGAAATGGTGATGGCCGCCAATCCGCTTATCCTTGATATGGTAAAGGAAGACGGCCCCAATGTATATCTCCGAGAACTTGCTCGGTTGGTGAGAACAACGTTTTTGATCCCGGTTATGGAGCAGTGGCTCAAGGAGACGGCTTCATGCAAAGAAGAATTTTATTGTGATCACGGCAAAGCCGACAACGGGGGTGGTTACGGCTTGGTCGAGGCGCCAAGAGGCGCTCTCGGCCACTGGGTAAAGATTGGTGAGGAGAAGATCCAAAACTATCAGATTATCACCCCAACAGCCTGGAATGCTTCGCCCCGCGATTCGAAGGGTGTGCGAGGTCCATGGGAAGAAGCCTTGATAGGCACAGAGATAAAGGATCTGGACAATCCCGTTGAGCTAGACCACATCATCAGATCCTTTGATCCGTGTTTAGTCTGCACAGTTCATACGATTAATCTCAAAAAAAGACCTCGCGCTATTTTCATCTGAGCATAAGAACAGCTTTCATTTGCCAATGAGCGACCAAGGCAGGTTTATCTTAATCGACCCATTCATTACCTGAGCGCTGTTGCGAAGGATATTTTTTAAACCTTAAAGAAAGCGGATCATCATTATGGAAGCAAAATATTACTCTCCTCACGTTTTCACTGAAACTGATGAAAAGTATCAAATTTTGGCCGAGGAAAATATTTTATTAAGAAAAGAAATTCAGGTGGCCCGCAGAGCCGCGGAGCTCACGGCCAATCTCGTTGTTAAACAATTTGAAGAAACAGAAAAAGTACTCCATCGGTTTCAAGTTGCGAATGCTCAAAGAAAAGCCGTGCTCGATTCGGCGACTCAAAATTGTATTATCGCAACTGACAAAAAAGGAATTATCACTGTTTTCAACACCGGAGCGGAAAGACTGTTGGGATATAGTGCGGAAGAATTAATCGGCAGACATACTCCAGAGATATTTCATATAGAGTCCGAACTGGATTTGTTCAGTATCAGATTCAGTTCAAAGCATGGTTACAAGGTAAATGGATTTGATGTTCTTTTCGAATATGCAGTTCGAGAACAGCCGGAACAACTTGAATGGACATATGTCAGGAAAGACGGGACGCAATTTCCGGTCAGAATGACAATTAACGCCTTACGTGAACCGGAGGACGGCGATGTCAGCGGGCTCCTGTGTATAGCCATGGATATAACCGCAAAAAAGCGTTCCGAGAAAGCGCTCAGAGAAAGCGAGAGGAAGTATAAATTGCTGGTGAGAAATCTTCCCAATATTGTCTACAAGGGATATCTCGATGGCTCAGTAGATTTTTTTGATGACAAGATAGAAAGCATTACCGGCTATAACAAAGAAGAATTTTTATCAAGAAAGAAAAACTGGTTTGACGTCATCTATGAAGATGATGTTGAAACCACAAAAGATAAATTCAGGGAAGCGTTGAAAACTGATGAATCATATATGCGTGCATATCGAATTAAATCAAAAGACGGAAAACTTATCTGGATAGAGGAGGGCGGGCAAATAGTATACGGCGAAGACGGGGAAATTGAATTCATCACAGGAGCTTTTCTTGACATAACTGAGCGCAAACTGGCTGAAGAAGCTTTACATGAATCAGAAGAGAAATACCGTTCACTTTTTAACAGCGGACCCAATCCGATTTTCGTAGTAGACCAAGAGACCCAAGTGATATTGGATGCCAATCCAATGGCTGAGGAGACGTACGGCTATGCAAAGGAAGATTTAATTGGCAGGCCCTTTGTGGATCTTGGGCCCGTAGAGGATGTCTTGGAGGGTTTGGCCAATTTTGACAACTATGATTGGCCAAAGGCCTGTGTGATAGGCTCAAAAGTTCAACACTACCAAAAGAACAAGAAACCTTTTTACGTCAGAGTTACGGCCTGTCCGATCAGATACAAAGACAGGGAGGCTATCATTCTTGCCACCACAGATATTACTGAAATGTTGGAGAAGGAAGCTCAACTTTTACAGGCCGACAAAATGACCATGCTCGGTGAAATGTCTGCCGGAGTTGCTCATGAACTGAATCAGCCGCTCAATGCAATAAAGATGGGTAACGAATATCTGAAAATGATGGTTGAACAAGGAAATTCCATCCCTGAGAAAAATTTGTTGGAAGTAGCCAGCCAAGTGAGCGAACAAGTGGACAGGGCCTCAGAAATAATAAACCGCCTCAGGGAGTTTGGGCACAAACCCGATTTCGCCAAAGAAAAGGTGGACGTCAATAAACCCATTCAAATGGTTGCCGGTATGGTCCAGCAGCAGCTCGGCCTCCAGAATATACACCTAGATGTTTATCTTGAGGAAAACCTTCCTCACATTTGGGGTCATAACAACAATATTGAGCAGGTGATCCTCAACCTGGTAACCAACGCCAGAGACGCCATACATGAGAAGAAAGAGGCTCGTCTTGATAGCGGTGACGAGGTTATTACCATACGCTCCTTTAAGGAAAATGACAGGGTGGCGATTTCAGTTTCAGATACCGGTATGGGCATCCCCGAACCGGATAAGAACAGGATATTTGAACCCTTTTTCACCACAAAAGAAGTGGGAAAAGGAATGGGACTTGGCCTTTCCATAACCTACGGAATTGTCAAGGACTACGGCGGCGAGATCGAACTCTACAGCGATGAAGGCACAGGCACAACGTTCAAGCTCACATTCCCCTTCGCCCAATAATGAAGGCACTTGCCATGCCGCGACCAAGAACGGTTTCCGAAAAGAATAGATGGCTCAAATTCATCGTTGACCATCCGTTTCATATCCTCCTTACAGCATTCATAATTACTGTTCTCTTTGCTTGGCAACTCCCCAAGCTCCAGTTCCAGACATCCATCTATGATCTCGCTGTGGAAGATATTTCAGAAACTGTTCGGTATGAGTCCTTCAAAAAAGAATTCGGTACCGACGAAATGATCTTCGTTGTAGCCAGCACGGAGAATGTCTTTGAGCCCGCTACCTTTCAGAGGATCGAGGTGTTGGCTCAAGCCCTGGCAGAAGTAAACGGTATAAGGAGAGTCATCAGTCTGCCTGGAATACGAAAAGATATGGACCTGACCGAAAGGTGGAACCTTGCCGATTTCGAAAAGCTCGTCGCTCCCGTTGAGCTTTTCCGGAGAAACCTCATTTCCGCCGACAAGAAAAAGACCATCATCACCTTGATCTTGGAAGACATTGAGGTAAAAGATGAGGTTATTCCTGCAATAGAGGAAATACTTGCAGAAGAAAAAGACGGGCTCTCTCTTTACCAAATCGGAATGCCCCTGGTTTCAAGGGCCTTAGCAGAGTACACCGAGAAAGATTTTCTCCATCTCCCTCCCATTACCTTTTTGCTCATGGCAGTTATCCTGTTCTGCCTTTTCCGTAATCTGTTAGGCGTCTTGGTCCCTACAGGTTCCGTGTTGATCGCCTTGATCTGGACTTTCGGCCTAATTTCCTGGAGTCAAACACCCCTTTCCATGCTCACCATGATCGTGCCGATTGTCATAATCGCTGTGGGGACAGCCTACTGTATGTATATACTTGCAGCCTATTTCGACTCCATTGGCAAATCAGATTCTGCCAAAAAGGCCTCAATGTTGTGCTTTACCCATGTGGGGTTTCCCACCGCACTGGCGGTAATTACAACCACCATTGGCTTTGGCTCCCTGCTGCTGAACAAGATCACCGCCATTCGTGAATTCGCTATATTCTCCTGTTTTGGCATTGGCAGCTTGCTGATAATTCTGCTCATCGTCTTGCCCGCTGTTCTTTCTCTCCTTCCTTTGCCGCAAAAGAAAAAGAAACAGCCAAAAACAAAACATGATTTTCTTGATCGCCTACTGGCGAAAATCATAACTTTAAACGTACGTCATCAGCGCGTTACCTTGCCGATAGTGGCATTTATAACCTTGATAAGTCTGGTTGGCATCTCGCAAATCAAAGTTGAATCTAACCCTGTGGACTATTTCAAAAAAGACACACCTATTAGCCAACATTTTCATGACATTTATCAGGATATGGCCGGAAGTTTTCCCTTGAATGTGGTTTTGGACAGCAAAATCGAGAGTTATTTCGAAGACGCTGATAATCTCAGGATGATATCCCGTCTACAACAGTTTTTCGATTCTTTGGACAACGTGGACAAGACCATATCAGTTGTCGATTACTTAAAGCTGATTCATTATGCCACGAACCAATACAAAGAAGAATTTTACTCCCTTCCAGAGGAATCCTTTGAAGTCCGCATGCTGATGAACAGTTACGTAAGTATGTTGGGGAAGGATATGTTCGACCGATTCTTGAACAGCGAAATCTCAAAAATAAACATTGTCTTGCGGACTCATATAGCCAGCTCTAGAGATTTTTTGTTGATCAAAGAAAAAATACAAAATTATCTCGGGGAGAATTTGCCTGAAGATTTTGATTTTGAGGTCACCGGCTTTGGTATTGTGATTTCTCAGAGCAGTCATCTGCTTACCAAAGGTCAGGTGAAGAGCATTTCTCTCACCCTTGTCCTCATTTTCCTTGTGATGCTTCTCCTTTTTCTTTCCGGCAAGGCAGCGTTAATTGCTCTGATCCCCAATTGCTTTCCCATTGTCATAAATTTTGGCCTCATGGGGTGGCTGGGAATAGAGCTTTCCATAGCAACCAGTCTAATTGCCTGCATTGCTATCGGTTTGGCGGTTGATGACACTATTCACTACCTGGTTCGCTACAACAGTGAATTCAAGAAAGACATGGACAAAGATAGAGCTCTCCACGATACGATCAAAAGCGTAGGCAAACCGATCATTTTTACCACCCTTACCATTGGTGTTGGGTTTTCCATATTACTGTTTTCCCATTTCAAGCCCACGGCCATCTTCGGTCTCTTGATGGTCATCACCATGCTTTCGGCCTTAGTTGGAGATTTATTGCTACTCCCCTCCCTGATGCTCCACGTGGAGCTGGTGACGGCTTGGGACCTTGCCAAACTCATGCCGGCTCAGCCGGGGATGTCTGCCGCTATGGCCCACGAACTGCATCAGCCCCTCAATGCCATAAAAATGGGCAGCGAGTTCTTGAAAATGATGATTCAGCAGGAGGCGCAGATTCCTCAAGAGCATCTGTCACAGGTGGCCAATGAAATAAGTGATCAGGTGGACAGGACCGCTGAGATCATCAATAGACTGAGAGTTTTTGATCAGCAGCAGGACATTGATAAGGAAGAAGTGGACATAAACCAACCCATCAGGAGTGTTTTCCGGGTAATCGGGGATCAGCTCCGTCTGGAAAACATAGAATACAACTTGCACCTAGCTGAGAACCTCTCACCTATTTTGGCCCACAGCAACCGAATGGCACAGATAGTTTTCAACCTGGTGAGTAATGCCAGGGATGCCATAAACGAGAAAAAAGATGACGGCCAGGAAAGGAGTACCCGTCTGATAGACATTCATTCTTTTAGAGAAAACAATCGTGTGGTCTTTACGATTTCGGACACTGGTGCCGGTATCCCCCGCCATGTGAGGAGCAGAATTTTTGAACCCTTTTTTACCACCAAAGAAACGGGCAGAGGCAAGGGGCTTGGGCTCTGCATTACGCACCAGGTAGTCAAAGACTACCATGGGCACATTGAGGTTCAGACCGAGAAAGGTGCAGGTACGATGTTTAAAGTCAGCATTCCCTGCGCCCGAGAAGCGACGGAGGAAAAGGTCAATGCATAAAATTCTCGTTGTCGATGATGAAAAATCCACCTTAAGTATGTTTCATCTTTTCCTAAGCGCCTATGGGTATACTGTGCTGACAGCAGAAAATGGCACTGAAGGTCTTCAGCTTTTTGAGAAAGAAAAGCCGCCCATTGTGATTACCGACATAAAGATGCCAGGAGTGGACGGTATTGAGCTGCTACGACAAATAAAAGAATTGGACGAAATGACTGAAGTCATCATGATAACCGGACACGGAGACATGGAGCTGGCTGTGAAAGCCTTGGATCTCGACGCCACGGACTTTATCAATAAACCGATTCAGAGGCCGGCCCTCGATTCGGCCCTCAAAAGAGCTGAATATAGGCTTAAGGTTGCCGAAAAGAAGGAAAAAAATGAGATCCATCTGCGGACAGAAAAAGATGTTACCGTAATGGATATTGAGGGCAATGTGACGTCGTTATCAGAGTCCTTTCTTTCTGAGGCATTCGAGAAAGCTTCTGATGAGGGAGTCACCCAGATCGTGTTGCGCTTCAATGAAAACTGTTCCATCAATGGGGCCGGGATTACCCTTCTGATTCAGCTCCTTTCAAACAGTCAGAGAAACAACGTGGAGGTGGCCATCACCGGACTCTCTGATAACTTCAAGAAAGTTTTTGACATGGTCGGCATTACTAAGTTCGCAAGAATCTTTGATAACCAAGAAGATGCCATCAAAAGCTTTTCTTAGCCCGGATATTCCATGAATCACTTGCTGCGACCACGGATATGGCCGTCCTTCCTGGCGTCCTCGGGTGTCGGTTCCTGCGACGTACCATTCAGGTACGCCTCGGAACCAATACCCTGCGGTTGCCATGTGGCACGCCCATCTTCGCGGTCTCGCGACAGCAATTCATGAAATATCCGGGCTAGCTCGGATGCAGCCAAGAAAGCATATCCGAGCTAAATTATTCCATGTAAGGGGCCGCCAGGGGCGCCGAGACCATCCACCCACTTTTCAACTTCCGGATCATCTTCCAAGGGGGGGGCGTGGTAGGTTTTCAGACGGGCATCAATGATAAGAGAGCCTCTACATCCCCAATGTTTGCAATGAGTAAATTCCCCCACACCATAGATATCTGTGGC
>JBFFBS010000092.1:0-13279 GCA_041560295.1 Syntrophobacteria bacterium
ATGAGCGTTATCCAGCCCTTCTCTTCCAGCACCGGTTCTTTGACCTTGGCACAGGACGGAAGTAGCTCGCGAACCCTTGCGAGTTTTTCTTTGAGAAACCCACTGATAATAGCCCAACGATAGTTACAGAGCACTGGACCGTCGAAAAAAACTTCAAGAAAGTCGAAGTGTATATTTACACAAAGCAGCTCTGCATCAGGCAAATGATCCCGAGCGTCACCCCTTAGCAACCGCACCACATCGCTCACCTCATTGCGTTCACAGTTAGCCGCTGCGGTGGAAATGGCCATTGGATTCAAGTCCAGAGCCTCCACCCGCTCGGCCCCGAGTTTTGCAGCGGCAATGGCCAGTATACCAGTCCCAGTCCCTAAATCGAGAACTTTAACCGGTCTGGCTTCAGCATAGAGTTGGGACAGAGCTCGCAAGCAACCCCGAGTAGTGGGATGTAGGCCGGATCCAAACATGACACCCGGATCAATCCACAGCAAGATCTCACCCGGCATCAGTTCCACCGACTTCTGCCGGGTGATAATGCTGAAGCGGTCTATAATAAGGGGCTCCTGAGCAGCAAGCTGCTGCCATTGTCCATATGGCATCTGATAGTGACGAGTGAGACTAAACTCCTGATGTTGCTGAAAGAATGTTTCCAATATAGCTTCGGCAGGACTAGTAAAAAACAGATAGGTGTAATCTGCCTCCGGCCATACCCCCAGAAGTCCTTCCAGATCCAAAAACGCTGGAGGCACTCCCCCCTTTAGTTCATAGACATAGAGAGTTTGTTCAGGGTCTAACATCCTCCGTCGTTCCTCCGTCAGCAAATCAGAAATCCGAAGCACGAAGCACGAAACAAATCCAAAATCTAAATTTTCAAATGTTCAAAACGAGTAAGTGTTTTGGTCATTGGGATTTTGGTAATTTGAATTTGTTTCGGATTTCGATATTCGATATTCGAATTTGTCTCAATTCCTATAGGATATCCTTTGTCATAACCACAGTACGGATCCCTTCCATTTGGCGAAAAGGAACTCCATCTTTAACCATCCTCAAAACCGTGCTCTTTTCTGCAACCAAGGCACCACCAATTACATCAAGGCCGTACTCTAGTAAAATGGTGCTCAATGGGGTGGAAGGACCTAACATAACCTTAAAACTTCCCGGTTTACAGTTGGCCATAATTCGGTCAAAGGTATGGTTTATTAGGCAGCTCCCCGTAATGGCCACCACATCAGCTTCTGCCAAGTCCTGGTAGCCCTCCTCCTCAGATAGCTCACCATTGCGTGGTTCTTTCTCCATCACCCAGAGGTTGCGCACCTGCGAGCGCAATTGTCCAATAAAGGGAAAGTGTCCCACCACCATAAGATTCTTACCGATAGCCCGATCTGCAATGATTTGCTTGGCGTTCACCTCAATCAAAGCCTGGTGGTCAATCTCGAGAACGGAATTAAGGGCCGCCATGCCGATACCAGCTCTGACCCAGTGATCCTCGAGAAGCCAAGATGCCAGATCGCAAGCGCTCCTCCCTATCAGAGTCTTAACCCCCTCCTCCGAAACAACTACCTCGGTCTGCCCCTTGCCGTGTAGATGAGCCGCCAGCCCAAGCCTTCGGCTTGCCACTGCGATCAAATGGGATCCTACAACCCCGGCGGTTACCGGCAAGTCTATCCTTAAGCTCTCGACTAGCTCCTGGAGTACTTTCATTTGCTTTCTTTAGTACATGGTAAATGGTAAGCGGTAAATCGTTCAAGTCGTTGAGGTCGTAAACGGTGAGCAGTGAGCGGTAAGCGGTAAAAGGTATTCGACATCTCACATCCCACATCGTAAATTCGCAATCCGCAAAACTGTTCTCTGTCTCCTGTCTCCTGTCTCCTGTCTCCTGTCTCCTGAGATTTGACAATATTGTCGCTGTGAATTAAAGTAAGTGAAAAATTTATTTTGAGCTAGGAGGGTATTAATGCCGATTTACGAATTCCGCTGTCTTTCCTGCAACCACTGCTTCGAACTGCTCTCTGTTCGCCAAGATGATACCTTGGAGATGAAATGTCCAAGTTGTGAAACTGAGGAAATTGAGCGGGTCTTGAGTTGCGTCAGCTATGTCATGGGCAGCAGTAGTTCAAGTGGAGACTCTGACAAAACTAAGGTTACCAGCAAATCATGCGGTGGCGGCACCTGTGCCACTATCGATATTCCTGGTCCCAGTAGATAACAAGCACGAGGAACGATCCACTCAGTACGCCCCCCATCTCTACAGGCGCACCATACCTATCCCCCTTAACCCGGATATTTCATGAAAATGCTTCAGCGAGCGCATCCCCCGTAGTCCGCCTAGGGCGGACGGGGAGAGCGAGCGAACTATAATAGAATGGTATAAATACCTTACATTTCGAATCCCGCTTCAGCGGGACTGCAGCTTGTCGGAGCGAAGCGGAGATCCCGCCTCCGCGGGGCTGCAGGGAGCTTCAATTGCTGTCGTGAGACCACGAAATGGAAGGCAGTGCTCTTTACTCGTCTTCTACGGTCTGGAGAAATTCCTCAACGAGCTTGCGTAGGTAGGGATTGGGTTCACTGAATTCGACGCCCATACGGGCCTTCTTGCCACCCATAGCTTGCGCCCAGACAATGTGGCCCGGCACGCGGATCATGGGTTTGCCAGGAAGGGTGAATTGGAAAAGGAACTTGGCTCCCAGTTGATGGGTCGATTCACTAAAACCAGTGGTATACAGGGCGAGACCCATGCCGGTCTTGGACAAATCCAGCAGAATGCCCTGGTAAGATTCAGAGCCGCTCAAGGTTTGCCTACCGGTCTCCGTTTGGGACAAATACTCGACCTTGATACGCAACTTCTGCAACGGGTTTCGCTTGCCGTTCCGACGCTCCAGCGTCGGTTTTTCCATCCGCCTAGCGGCAAGGCGAGATGCAAGTACGGTGGTGGTGCTAAAGCGTTCTGCCAGATCTTTCAATATCTTTTGGAAGAGAGGTGAGAGTTTCCCATACTCAGTTGTCAATTTTTCTTGGTCAAGAACCCCAACCTTGACCTTACCCCTTGCGGCTATAGTCGCAGAGCGAGCGCCATATACCTGGGCCAAAAAAGAAACCTCTCCGAAAATATCGCCCTCTTCTAGTAAGGCAAGAGTTACCTGGCCCTTATCTGTCTCCTTGGTCACTTTTGCCTGACCTTCTAAGAGAACATAAATATTTCGGTCACTTTCTCCGCCTTCCATGAGGATGAGTTCTCCATCCTCGTATTCAACCGTATGCTTGACTTCCATGCTGGGTATCTCCTAGCCCGGATGTTTCATGAATCGCTTGCTGCGACAGCACTTCATGAAACATCCGGGCTGGGTACAGAGACTTCTTGGTACTGCATCTTCTTCGCAATAGAAGCTATATCTCAGTTGGCAGATACCACCATACTAGCCCGGATAATTCGTGAAATATCCGGGCCAGGGTAAAACGTTCTCTCGTTGGGATTATTACCTCAATTTCCTGAAAAAAATCAACTACAATATCTTCTGGTTGCACCTATGGCAGTACATCGTACCAGCCGAGTTGACAAAACCGCAGCTCTGACAGGTCTTCCCCTCGACCGAATCTTTGGAAGCTAGCTTGCTCCCACACTTTGAACAAAACAAAGCGTCCTGTTCGGCAGGAGTACCGCACTGGTAACACTCACTTACCTCAAGTTTGATGCCACATCCTTTACAAAAACTCGCTTCAGCATCGTTTAACGCACCACACGCCTTACACTTCATAAGGTGTTTCCTTTAAACATCCTAAGTGACTGCCTTTTCTCTGGCCAGAGATGTAGGTTCGAGCGTTCAGAAACTGCTCGATGCTGATTTTCTTTATGATTATACAGGAATTTTCTACACACCGTCATCTCTTTTTGGAGCCTTTCCCCTGAATCTCTTCTCCTTCATCTCAGTCTTTCCAATAGAGGACAGTCTCGCTGGATCATAGTCTCAATAGGTTCACCTATAGGCACTGCGCAGTGATCTAATGGATCTGTTTGGTAAAGAAGAACCTCACTGCCATCAAAAAAGCCGTCCCCATCGCTGTCCACGTCGGACCAAGAGGTTCCATACAACATATACTCGGCGTAATTACTCAGGTCATCTCCATCTGGATCCCAATTCTTCAACCCATCCAGTAGTAGGGTTACTATCTGCTCCATTTGATCAACGGACTCACTTGCCTCTGACCAACTCCCACTCTCCAACATCTTCTCAATCTCTTCATTTAAACGCATGGCGTTGGCTACGGTTTCAGGGTCCAAGCTCTCTGCACCCATGGCCTGACACTCATGCAAATAAAATTGAGCAAGCTGGTATGAGCTGAGCAGGTCTGCCCGATTTCTATCTGCATCACACGTGGCATTGGCGACCACAAGCCAAAGCAGCGCCAGTCCCACCAATCTCAGTATGCGCTGTTTCACCATACTTGCTCCTGAGGATCTTGCAGAAAACAGAAAAAAAACGCCTAAGCCTCAAATCCTAAAATTGGGCTTACTACGCTTGAAAACCCAAGTCAAAGGCCTTCAGGTTCATCTGTAAGAAAGCCTTCTTTGTTTTCGTATTGAGGACTGTCTCCACAACCTCTCTACCAAAGGGCATTTCCGCGTGTCGCATGAGTGCACCTATCATCACTATGTTCACCGACAGTTCCGACCCGGCCTCACGAGCAAGCGATCTGGCGTCCAAATCAATGAGCTTGTTCACATGATTTGACACAGTACGCATCATCTCACCCACATCCGGGTATTGCTCCCGGCCGCTGGCAACAGCAAATGGAGAAATGGGGCTGTTGTTCGAGATTACCAGGCTGCTCGATGAACACTTACGCAACGCCCTTAACGTCTCCAACGGTTCAAACGACATAAGAATGTCTGCCTCACCGTCGGAAATAACCGGACTCTGGGCCGCTCCCATAACCACCGCAGACTCGACCACACCTCCCCGCTGGGCCATGCCGTGAACCTCGCTCACCACCACCGGAATATCAGTGAGTAGGGCTGCTTCCCCCAGCACTCGAGTAGCCAACAGGGTGCCCTGTCCGCCTACTCCGGTGAAAAATATACGCCAACTTTGCATTTAATCTTTCCTTTTTCGATCGTCCTTTGAGCTCACTCTGTTCGCTGCAAAGCGCAGAGCGCCAAGCGCACAGCGTGAAATACCGTAAACGACTAATGGTAAACGGTGAACAGTTGCGGGACCATGCTTTGATCCGTTTCCCGTTCACCCTTTACCGTTTACCAAAATGCTATGCGCTATGCGATTCCGGGCAACTGACATCAAGCACTCTTCTTTTTAGGCTTTATGCCGTGACAGATCTGCTTACAGACACTACAGCCGCTGCATAGATGTTCATCGATGCTAATGAAGGCGCACTCTTCCTCATCCTCACAGTAGGTAAAGGCCGGACATCCAAGCTCATCCAGGCACCTTCTGCACATATCACATTCATTGGTCACCTGGAAGACTACTTTTTGCTTCTTGCCGGTGACACGCCTTTCGAATAACGGGCAAGGCGATTTGGAGATGACCACTTTAACTCCCGGGCGCTGCTTGTCCCCAAGCATTTCTTTAAGCACCGCAATTGTTTTATCTACCTGAAGAGGATTCACTGTCTCTACCCGGTCTACACCACATCCCCGTACTACGGCCTCAATGTCCACTTTTGGAGGTTGGCGTCCTTCAGGGGTAAGCTCAATCCCTGGGTGCGGCTGTTGCCCCGTCATGGCAGTGGTGCCGTTGTCCAATATAACTAAAATAAAGTTGTGGTCATTGTGCACCGCATTGATCAATCCGGTAATTCCAGAATGAAAGAAAGTCGAATCACCGATGAAAGCCACCACCGGCCCCTCCTGAGCCTTCGCAAAACCACCAGCGCTAGAAACGCTTGATCCCATGCAAAGAAGAAAATCGGCCGCCTCAAGTGGCGGCAAGATACCGAGAGTGTAGCAACCAATATCCGTGGGAAAGATGGCTGCCGCATCGCCCAGGGCCTGGTTCACAGCATAGTAGGAGGCCCGGTGCGGACATCCAGCACAGAGGTTTGGCGGGCGCTGTGGAAGAGCCGACTCCATTTCCACCTTCGGCGGTTGATAGGTGAGCTGGAAAAACCGAGCCATTGCCAATTTCACTTGAACTGGGTCAAATTCGTAGTACCTCGGTAACAATCCCTCCCCTTTGCCTCTGATTTCTAGGGTGAGCCCATTTTCCTGGGCGAGTATCTTGAGCTTATCTTCCAAGAACGGCTCCAGTTCTTCCACCACCAGGACTCTCTCCACCCCTTTAAGAAAATCAAGACAGATCTCGTCAGCAAACGGGTAGGTCATGCCCATCTTCAGCACTCTGACCCGGTCAACCATGTCCAGTTCTCTAACGGCATCCGCAACATAATTGTAGCTCACTCCGCTAGTCACCACTCCCCAGCCGCCCTTCCCTTCCACTCTATTGAAAGGGGAAGCACTGGCCTCAGTCCGAAGTTTCTCAATTTTTTGAAGTAGTTCCACACGTAGCCTGCGCCCTACCATGGGCACTGTTACCAGGTTGAAAGGCCTTTTTTCAAAAGCCCCGGTACGACGTGGTGGCTGGAGCAAACCAACTTCCACCGGGGTACGACTGTGGTTTATCCTGGTGGTGGTGCGCAACAATACAGGAATCTTATAGGCCTCGGAGAGCTCAAAGGCAGTTCGAGTCATTTCCAAGGCTTCCTGAGAGTTGGCCGGTTCCAGCATGGGCAATCCCGCGAACTGGGCATAATATCGATTATCCTGTTCATTTTGACTAGAGTGCATGTACGGATCGTCAGCACTAACTACAACCAACCCCCCCTTCACTCCCACATAGGCAAGCGTCATAAGGGCATCAGCTGCCACATTCAAACCCACATGCTTCATACTGCACATGGTACGCAACTCGGAGATTGCGGCTGCTGCGGCGGTTTCCAGGGCCACTTTCTCATTTACTGAATATTCGAAATAAAGATCTGTTTCCTGGGAGATCCTATAGAAATTATCACCGATCTCCGAGGAAGGAGTTCCAGGATAGGTGGTGGCAAAAGAGATGCCTGCCTCCAGAGCCCCCCGGACAATCGCCTCGTTTCCAAGAAGCAGTTGCTTGCTACCCGGTTGGGCTGTTAATAGCTCATGCATGTTTAACCTCTCACTCTGCAGAGTGTCCGTTGTCAGTGGTCCTTAGTTTGTTGTATAGGCTCGCATAGCGCATAGAGCATGGCGCCTAGCGTGAAATACCGTAAACGGTGAATGGTAAACGGTGAACAGTTGCGGGACCATGCTTTAATCCGTTTACCGTTCACCCTTTACCGTTTACCAAGATGCTATGCGCTTCGCGCTCTGCGCTCTGCGGCGAACGAAGTGAGCTCAACGGACGACTGACGACGGACAACGGACGGATGTTAACGGCTCGCCAGTGTTCGCTGGGAACCGACCATGGTTAATGGAAATCATCTTAGAATTCAACTTTATAGCTTCCTGCGATCCACCACCCCGGGAGCTGTCTCTTCTTCACGAATAATGGAGCCGGCTTCCACCAACTGAATTCGTGGAGTGACCCCGATTCCCCCTGCAACCTTTTCCCGTATACTATCCAGCAGGGATCGCTGCTCTCCCATCTTATCAAAGAAGAGGTCCTCAGACACCTCCACCAGCAACGTAAGTTTATCCAAATAGTCTTCCCGCTCCACCACCAACTGACAAGGGGGCCGGATACCCTGGATCTCTTCAACAATATCTCCAATCCTACTCGGAATGATGTTAATTCCCTTGACTATGATCACTTGATCGGTGCGTCCCAGCACCCTGCTCATCCGGACCAGAGTTCGACCACATTGGCAAGGCTGGTATTCCAAAGAACAGAGATCGCCGGTACGGAATCTGATCAGGGGAAACGCTTCTTTGGTAATGGTGGTTATGATCAATTCCCCAGCTTCTCCAGCTTCCATTCTTTTACCGGTTTCCGGATCCACCACCTCGACGATGAAGTGGTCTTCGTTCAAATGCATGCCCGCCTGGTGAAGACATTCGCCGGCGACGCCAGGTCCCATTATCTCGCTAAGGCCGTAATTATCTGTGGCTTTTACATAAAGGCGATCCTCGATCTCTTGGCGCATTTCTTCGGTCCATGGTTCCCCGGCAAGCATGAGATACTTGAGAGTGAGCGTCTTGGCATCGATACCCATTTTTTTCATGCGCTCGGCAATAACAAAGGCATAAGAAGGGGTCGCCACTAACGCCGTGGTCCGGTAGTCCTGCATGATCGTCACTTGCCGCTCAGTCCGTCCCACCGAGGTAGGAAGTACGGATGCACCGACAAGCTCAGCGCCATAGTGGAGACCTAAACCTCCTGTCAGAAGGCCATAATTTAAGCTTACTTGCACCACATCGTCGGCAGTGACTCCCCCGGCGGTAAGTATCCGGGCCACAAGCTCGCTCCAGTGTTTGAGGTCTTGTCGTGTATAACCAACTACAACAGGCTTGGTGGTGCCTGAGGAAGAATGGACCCGTACCACCTCACGCAAGGGCACAGCAAAGAGATCATAAGGGTAGGCGTCGCTAAGGTCCCGACTGCAAGTGAAGGGCAGTTTCTGCAGATCATTTAGCTCAACGAGATCCTCTGGATCAAAGCCGATGGTATCGAATTTTTTCCGGTAGAAAGAGACATTTCTGTAAACCCGATTGAGCGTTGCCTGCAGCCGTTCAAGCTGTAACTGACTGAGCTCATCCCTTGACATACATTCGTATTCTTGATCCCAAATGTTCATGGCCGTTCATCCCCTTGGCGGTTGGTAGACTAAGTTCGAAAACCCAGGCAAATTTTGGACAACAGATGTGGGATATGGGATGTGAGATAGCATAGCCTAATTCTTATGATCTTTTTTGGTCTCAAATCGCACATCTCACATCTCACATCAGAAACTTACCGTCGCCATCCTGTCTAAACATTCTACTGCTAGTCTTCCCATACTTCCCGGTAGCCCTTGCCGAGATAAGCCCTCTTTACTTCTTCGTGCTCGAGCAGCATCTGACACTTTCCTTGGAGAACGATTTTTCCTGTTTCCAGGACGTAGCCACGATCTGCTATGTGCAGGGCGGCTCGGGCGTTCTGCTCAATCAGCAAAATAGTGGTTCCCTCCTCGCGCAATGTTTTAATGATTTTAAAGGTTTCCTTCGCAAGCAACGGCGAAAGCCCCATGGAAGGCTCGTCAAGAATAAGAAGTTTGGGCCGAGCCATCAGGGCTCGAGTGATTGCCAACACTTGCTGTTCGCCACCGCTCAGCGTACCAGCCATTTGATTCCAGCGACCCTCAAGAATGGAAAATTTCTCTTTGAAATAGGCCATATCTGCCAAAACATCCCCCCTGTTCCGACGGATAAAGCCACCCATCTCAAGGTTGTCTCGCAAGCTGAGGGTAGCAAAAACCTTTCGTCCCTCGGGTACATGCGAAATACCGCTGCGAACGATTTGCTCGGCTGGCGTCCGCGTAATGTCCTGACCTTCAAAAGCAATGGAGCCCCGGCTGGCGGGAGTAATTCCAGAAATAGTCTTCAATACCGTGGTTTTACCGGCGCCGTTGGCGCCTATGAGGGTCACTATTTCACCTTGGTTCACATGAAGAGACACGCCCTTCAGGGCGTGGATGTTACCGTAGTAGGTATGGACGGACTTAAGTGTTAACATAGGTGAATCGAAACCTGTCTTGTTGCTGTGGCTAGTACTTATTCCAAAGCGGCGGTACAAATTCGAATATCGAATATCGAAATCCGAAACAAATTCAAATGACCAAAATCCAAATGACCAAAACACCGTTTCGTTTTAAACATTGAAAAATTTGAATTTCGGATTTGTTTCGTGCTTCATGCTTCGGATTTCGGATTTATAGACTCTCCTCCGGGCAAAATCCTCCCTAAATTCTTCTCCCTTAGGATTATCCAATCATCGGCTAGAGGTCTGAATAATCCACCTCTTCCCCCAGATAAGCCTCAATCACCAAGGGATCATTCTTTATCTGTTTCGGTTTGCCCTCCGCAATCTTCTCACCAAAGTTCATGACCATAATCTCATCAGAAATATCCATTACCAAATTCATGTCGTGCTCAACCAGCACAACGGTAATCCCCTGTTCGAGAATTCGGTGGATCAAAGCCGCCAACCCCTCAGTCTCTCTGGTATTGAGTCCTCCAGCAGGCTCATCCAGCAACAGTATTTTGGGGTCAGTGGCAAGCGCCCGCGCCACCTCCAGTAGCTTTTGTTCCCCCAGTGGCAGATTTCCAGCCAACTCCGTTGTTCTGTTCTCCAGTCCGACGAATGCCAGATGGTGCATGGCGCTTTCCCGGATCTGTCGCTCTTCCTGACGCATCCCTAGCAGTCTGAGGCCAGTGCTGATAATTCCGGCTCGACTCTGAATGTGCCTTCCCACCATCACATTTTCTAGAACAGTCATGCGACCAAACACTTCAACATTTTGAAAGGTGCGGGATACGCCCAGGCGAGCGATCTCTCGAGCTTGACACCCTTCAATGAACTTACCATTGAGGGCAATAGCCCCATCATTTGGGGGGAAAATACCGGTAATCACGTTGAAAAGCGTGGTCTTCCCTGCCCCATTGGGTCCAATGATCGCCTTGATGATTCCCGGAACCACCTTGAAGCTAAGCCCCTTCAAAGCCCGGACGCCGCCAAAAGACTTTTGCAGGTTCTCTACCTGGAGAAAAACGGGGGAACTTTCGGTATTCATCTATTCTTCTTATCAAGTGGAGGGGTTAAAAACTCAGTGATTCAACCTCGTTTCCAGACACGGGAAACGCGTGGTACCAGGTGAACCAGTCCATCGGGTAAAAACATTACAACAGCGAGAAGAATAGCACCATAAACAAGAATATCAAAATCATGGAACACATGAAGCCATTCGTTGCCCAGAAAAGTCAATAACCACGTGCCAAGCAGTGCTCCCCAGATGTTGTGCATTCCCCCTACTACTACCATCATTACCAATTTTATCGAAAGAAAGAGATCAAAAGAACTAGGGCTCAAAAAACCCACATAGTGAGTGTAGAGACTGCCGGCAATAGAAGCATACATAGCACTCAACACAAAAATCATGACCTTGTACCTCGAGGTTTCAACACCCATGGCATCCGCAGCCACTTGACTGTCATGCAGGGAGCGCAGGGCTCGACCAATGCGGGAGTGGATTACATTGAGAGAAAAGATTAGGGTCAGCACCACCAGAGACCAGACGAGTATGTAGTAAGAAAGGTCATTGTCGAGGCTAAACCCCAGGATGGATAACCCTGGGATGTCCGAAAATCCAGAAGGCCCGCCGGTCAGGCTCACTTCCTCATTGAAAAAAATGTGGACGATAACCCCAAAACCCAGGGTTGCCATAGCCAGATAGTGTCCTTTCAATTTCAGGGACGGCACCCCTACAATGTAGGCCACCAGCGCTGTAATTCCAACGCCCGCAATCATTGCCAGCCAAGGCGACATGGATAACTTTGTACAGAGTATTCCCGAAGTGTAGGCTCCCAGACCAAAAAAGGCCGCGTGCCCCAGGGAGATCTGACCAGCGTAGCCCATGAGCAAGCTGAGACCCATGTTGATCAGACAGTAGATCCCCACAAATATCATGACGTCCAGATAGTGGCCGATTGCTGAGACATTCATGGCCACCACCGGAAACAGGATAAGAAAGAGAGTCAGCCCGAAAAGAGCTTTTCGATTGGATGATCTCATGTCAACAGTACTAGCTACGTAAAGTTTAGCCAGTTTGTTCGGTTTAGCCGGCTTAACTGACCCAACTGACTTAACCGGCCAAACGGTTCTAAAATTCCTTTATCTTACTGGCTTCCACATTGCCAAACAAGCCACTTGGACGGACATAGAGCACCAGAAGCAGTAAGATAAGCGCCACCGCATCCTTGTAGCCGGAAGACACCAAGCCGGCACACATGGATTCAATAATGCCCAGAAGAACACCAGCCACCACGGCCCCGTAAAAGCTTCCCAAGCCACCCAACACCGCGGCCCCAAAACCTTTCAAGGCGAGGAGTGCTCCCCGGTCATACTCCATCAAAGATATGGGGGTAATTACGGCTCCAGCAACTGCACCTATAGCCGCGCTCAGGGCAAAGGAGATCAAAATCATGGTGTTTACTTTGATGCCTACCAAGCGGGCCGCCTCCGGATTGTCGGCACAGGCCAACATGGCCTTACCATATCGTGTCTTCTTGAAAAAGATGGTCATCAGCACAACCATCACCGCCGTCATCAACAGGACCCAGAGAGTCTGGGTTTGAATGGCAGCTCCGTAGATGAATAATGGTTTACTGCCGCTAAAAGGCGGAAAAATATACGGATCCTTGCCCCAGACGAACATGGCAATCCCTTTAAAGAGGATGGAAACAGCAATGGTGACGATAATCATTGTCAATACGGAGGCATTCTTAAGCGGGTTGATGGTAAAGCGCTCCATCAGAGCCCCCACGGCTGTGACCGCCGCAATTGTTAAGACAAAAGCCAATGGGAGGGGCAGTTTCGCGGTGACCGTGAAAAAGACCATGATGAGTCCGCCCAACATGACAAACTCACCCTGGGCGAAGTTGATTATGTCGGTAACGTTATAGATGATATTAAAACCCACGGCCACCATGGCGTAAATGCTTCCCACAGTGACCCCGGTGAAAAGGTACTGAACGAGCTGCCCTGTAAGAGTAATTTTTGTCATGACCTGAAAAATCTCACACCATGATGGAGATCTAACCCGGATATTTCATGAATTGCTGTCGCGAGACCGTGAAACTGGGAACCCGCTTGCGGGACTGAGCGGAGCGCAGCGAGCGCGAATTAGATGGGCGTGCCACCTGGCAACTCGTCCCGCGGTACCGCGGGATTGGTTTCCGTACCTCAACGGTACGTCGCAGGTGCCGACACCCGAGGACGACAGTAAGGACGGCCATATCCGTGGTCGCAGCAGGCGATTCATGAAATATCCGGGCTAAGCAAGCATCAACAGAAAGCCTCCCCGGGTAGAACCACCGGAGAGGCTTTCATTGCTAGAACACCGGTGACAGAATTTATGGGGCTAAGGCCCAATCGCCGTCCTTCACTACCACCATTTCAAATGCCTCTTTGGTGAGTCCATTGTGATCGGTAGGGGAGAAATTGAAAACACCATGTTGACCGACAAAGTTGGTACGGGTTTCAATGTAGTCCCTTATCTTGGCTGAATCCGGTCCTACAGCTCTCAAGGCCTCGACCAC
>JBFFBS010000093.1:0-13266 GCA_041560295.1 Syntrophobacteria bacterium
AAGTCCAGGGAGAGGTCTACGCCATTGGAGGCGGAGCAGGCCTTTCACGCCATGCGGGAGGCGAATTTTTTTCTGGTTGGACCTGGGAGTCCCAGCTACGCGGTGCGCCAATGGCAAGAAACACCCATTCCAGAGATTCTTACCAAGCGGGTGGAAAATGGAGGTTGCCTGGTGGCTGCCAGTGCTGCGGCTCTGACGGTGGGACGCTTCACCCTTCCCGTATATGAGATTTATAAAGTGGGAGGAGATTTGCATTGGGTGGAGGGGATGAATATTCTCGAACACTTTGGCTTCAATCTTGTGGTGATACCCCATTGGAACAATGCGGAAGGTGGGACTCATGACACGCGGTTCTGTTTCATGGGTGAGTCCCGGTTTGCAGAGCTTGAGTCGCTCCTACCGGAAGATGTCTCCATTTTTGGTTTAGACGAACACACGGCCTGCCTTATGAATCTCGATAAAAACGAGGCTGTAATCAAGGGGCTCGGCACGGTGACCCTGCGACGCCAGGGAGGCGAGATCGTCTTTACAAAGGGAGATCGATTTTCTCTTGATATCCTCCGAGGTGAAGATCTCGGCAAAGATTGGCAACCGTTGGTTCGGGAGCAGACGGTTTCGGAGGCGGGCCCTGAGATAAAGGGGGAGTCCTTTTGGGACAGTATTCATGCCATCGAAACGGCCTTTCGCGCTGGTCTCAAAAAAGACGATGCAAAAGAAACCACCAACGCTCTTCTTGAGCTGGATCGAACCATCTGGAAAGCTACACAGGAGCTAGAGCATGAGGAGTTTATCTCCCAAGCCAGGGAAGTGCTCCGGGATCTTATTGTGCTTTTGGGGATGAGATTGGAGGCTTCTCCGAAAGACAGGGCAGATTGTCTTGCCCCTCTTGTGGAAGACATGCTCAACCTGAGGGAGAAATTCAGGCAAAACCAGCAATGGCAAGAGGCCGATGCGATTCGGGACAGCCTCGAGCGGGCCCAGATAATCGTGGAAGATGCAGAAGATGGTTCACGCTGGCGATTGAAATCTTAGGAAAGTAGTCAGGAGCCAGAGGACAGAAGACAGCAGGCAGCAGACAGCTAACAGCGGGCAGCCGTTGCAACTAGGCACTAGGAACTAAGCACTAGGCACAGCGGGACGACACGGGTTCCGCAATCCGAAACCGGGAACCCGCCTGAAGGGTGGGAGTCCGCAGGACAAATCCGCATTCCACAATAGCATGGGCTTAAAGGAAACATGAAAGATGATTGTCCATCCCCCTACAGCCATACTCTTCGTCACCGACGGAAAAGATTCATCTCTGCGGCCGTTGTTGTCCTATTTGCAATATATTGACCATCTCAAGTTGACTGTCGAAGCGCAAATGGTGAAGGATCTTAGCCGCTATGATGTTGTTGTCACTGAAAACACTGCTGCCTTTGCAGCTGACAACGAACAACTGACAAAGTTCGTATACGGAGGTGGTGGATGGCTGGGATTGGTCAAACTATCGGATAAACCCCTGCCGCAGTTATTCGGGGCCCAGCCAAATCCTCTGGGACCTGAGGCCGAGTTACGTGTTCTCTTTAAAAATAAAGATCATCCCTTGGCAACTCGCCTGCCAGAGGCCATTTATCTCAAGGGATGTCACCAACCCCTGAATAAGACGAGCGAAGACACAGAAACGGTTCTCTATGCTGACTGGCGTTACCAGCATAGCCCGGTATTGGTGCGTCGCACTGCCGGTGAAGGGCAGGTTGTCTGTACAACCTTGCAAGCTTATGACGATCCAGCTTTCCAACAGATTCTTTACCGATTGTTACGCTTGCTAGCCGGGCATTTCGAAACCCAACGAACCTATGGGGTTGGGCTGTTGGGCTACGCTCAATCTGTGGGTCAGCCTCACGGCCTGGGCATTGAGGCCACACCGGGTTTGATCCTACGTGCAGCCTGCGATCTTGATAAGGAACGGCTCAGGCAGGCTCAAGAGGATTTTTCCGAGGTGAAGATTTATGACTCGGCTGACGGTTTGGCAAAGGACCCTGAAGTCGATGTGGTCATCGTAACCACGCCGCCCAATACCCATGCCGATTTGTCTTTGCAAATGATGGCGGCAGGCAAACACGTAGTCTGTGAGAAGCCCCTGGCACTTAATAGAGAAGAAACAGCCGCCATGGTGGAGATGGCTGAGAAACAACAAGTACATCTCAGTTGTCACCAAAATCGGCGGTGGGACGTTGATTATTTGGCGATCAAACAGGCTTTGGCCGACGGCCTGATTGGAGATCTCTTTTACCTGGAAACTTTTGTCGGCGGCTTCAGCCATCCCTGTGGTTACTGGCATTCCCATGATGCAGTCTCAGGAGGCACCACATATGATTGGGGCGCTCATTACCTGGATTGGGTGGTGAGTCTGATCCCGGAGCGAGTAATGGGAGTAATCTCCACTCGCCAGAACCGTGTTTGGCATGATGTAACGAACGCGGACCAGGAGAGAATACAAATAAGATTTGCTGGGGGTTTGGAGGCGGAATTCATCCATTCCGATATTGCCGCTGCGCGCAAGCCAAAATGGTATTTGCTCGGAACGAAGGGTGCTATTGTCGGCCACTGGCGAGATGTGACCTCTTACGAAATTGACCCCATTGTTTATTTCCATGAGCACGACATCCCTGCTACTGAAATGGTGCCGGACTTGACTCTTTATCACCGGCACCATTCTGGCCAGATTGTGGCCCAGAAACTTGCTTTACCCGAGCGGGAGCACTATCTTTTTCACCGTAACCTGGCAGATCATTTGCTGACAGGAGAGCCGATCGTTGCGCCACTCGAGGACTCGGTGCGAGTGGTGGAAATTTTGGAAGCGGCGGCGAGGTCAGCGGCAACAGGTGGTACGGCAGAGGTACTGCATGACTGAGCAAATAAAGTGGGGTGTGTTGGGAAATGCCGAGATTGCCCGCGTGTGTGTTATCCCGGCCATACAGAAATCCCAAAACGGTATGGTTCATGGATTTGCCACCCGGTCACCGAAGAATGCCAGGCAAACAGTAACCGATAACAACATTCATCAGGTCTATGACAACTATGATGAGCTGTTGGCTGATCAGGATATTGACGCTGTCTATATCCCGCTACCCAATCACCTCCACCACCCGTGGACCGTGGAAGCCCTACAAGCAGGTAAACACGTTTTGTGCGAAAAACCTCTCGCCTGTAACGAGTCTGAGGCTCAAGAAATGGTAGATGCGGCTGCGGCTGCGGGTTTACTGTTGATGGAAGGGATGATGTATCGCTTTCATCCCAGGAGCGAGGGCATTAAGCAAACGGTTACCAAAGGTGAAATTGGGAGAGTTTCTTTGGTTCGATCTGCCTTTTGTTACAAGATGGACGAGGAATTGCTGGCAAGCGGTAACAATGCCCGGTTAAAACCAGAGATGGGAGGCGGTGCTTTGCTGGATGTGGGATGCTACAGTGTCAGTGTGGCTCGCTGGTACATGGGAGCAGAGCCGACTGAACTGCAAGCACAGGCTGTGTATCATCCTAGCGGCGTTGATATGCACGTGGTAGCATCGCTACGATTTCCTGAAAATGGACTTGCTACTTTGGAAGCCAGTTTTATTTCGTCAATGCAGCAGACATACTCTGTGGTAGGGAGCGAAGGAGCCATCGAATTGCCTCACGATGCTTTTATCCCATGGGAAAAAGATGCAGTTTTCACCATTCGCGGAAAAGACCAGGAGGTGGGGCAGAAGCAGGTGACGCCGGGTGCCGATGAGTATCTACTCATGGTGGAACATTTTGCCGATGTGGTTTTGGGCAAGACGGAACTGACCTTACCCCCGGAGGAAAGTATTCGCAATATGCGGGTACTGGATGGACTGGCAGAAGCAGCGAAGACAGGTAAAACAGTTAGATTGTAGAGAATTCACCTGCAAAAGAAGTGAATTCTCCACTGAGTTTTGGAGTGCTGGAGTATTGGGATATTGTCGAATCTTCCGTCACTCCATTACTCCACTACTCCATTACTCCAATTTTTCCTTGGTAAACATGGCATACACCGTTACTCAAGAGACATTCGATAGTCTTTCTTCTTACTGGCTGGACCCAAAAAATCCTTTAAGGTGGGATTGCCTTTTTGTTTTGCCCAGCTGGTTGAAGGTGTGGTGGAGGGTATTCAATAACGGATCCACTCCCTACCTCTCCGCTGTCAGAGACAAAAACAAAATCATCGGCATTGCGCCCCTTATGGTGAAAGGAGAAGAAGCACGCTTCATCGGTGATCCTGATGTTTGCGATTACCAAGATTTCATTGTTGCCCCGAAGAGGGGAAAGGATTTTTTCGAGGCTCTCATAAACCACTTGAGGGGGGAAGGTATTAGTAGATTGGACCTGAACACTGTGAGGGCGGATTCCAAGATCCTCGGCGAATTTTCCAGGATAGCTGAAAACCTCAAATGCGAGATTTTTTGTGATCCAGAGGATGTTACTTATGAACTGGACCTGCCAGGAACCTGGGATGAATTCTTGGGAATGTTAACCGGTAAACAGCGACATGAAGTAAGACGAAAACTCAGGAGGTTGAATGAGGCTGCCGAGGTCAATTATCGGGTTGTCGGAGGCTTCAAAGAAGTGATGGATGAAATGGAGACTTTCCTCGCACTGTTCGGATTGAGTCGATCAGATAAGGCGGCTTTTATGACCGGTCAAATGGCTACGTATTTTCGCTCGCTGGCAGAAACCATGGCGCGAGAAAGCCTGTTGAAACTCTCTTTCTTAGACCTCGATGGTACACCTGCGGCCGCGGTGATGTGCTTTGATTATGGTTCTACCATCTACCTTTACAACAATGGTTATGATGGCAGATTCAGTTCCCTGAGTGTGGGTTTACTCAGCAAGGTCTTGACCATTAAAGAAAGCATTCGAACAAGAAAAAAGAAATACGATTTTCTAAAAGGCACTGAAGAATATAAACATCGTTTGGGTGGCAGACCTGTCCCTTTGTACAGATGCCAGGTTAAACTTGGGTGAAAAGCGCATAGCGCAGAGCGCAGAGCGAAAATACTCTCAATGCACTGCGCTAAGCTCTACGAGCTGTACGACTTACTAATCCCTCATAATTTGGGATTCGAGAGGTGGTTCACTTGGAAAGAGAGCAGTTAAAGATCGCAATGCTGAGCGTCCATTCAAGCCCAGTAGGCGAGCTAGGGGCGAAAGATACGGGAGGTATGAGTGTTTATGTCCGAGAGGTTGCCAGGGAGCTAGGAAACCGGGGACATTTGGTGGACATTTATACCCGGCTAAACGGTTCCACACAAAACCAAATAGCTGAACTGTACGAGAACGTTCGGCTTATTCATCTACACGCCGGAAATAACGGTCAGATGAATAAATTGGCTCTTTACGCTCATCTGGATGAATTCTTCCAAGAGCTGGAGGCATTCAGAAACCGCAAGTCTCTAGACTATGATCTCATACACAGTCACTACTGGCTGTCAGGTAGGGTAGGGAACTGGGCGCAGGAACGCTGGGAAGTTCCTCATGTTTTTATGTTCCATACTGTTGGGGCGGTAAAGAACAGCATAGCTGGTTCTGAGAAAGAACCCGAACTTCGCACGGCCATTGAAAAACATTTAGCAAGAAAGTGCGACCGTATACTTGTCGCAACTGATAGAGAAAGAGACAATTTGGTGCAACACTATGGGGCATCCCCAGAGACCATTGGCGTTGTACCCTGTGGCGTGAACCTGGATCTTTTTCGCCCATTAGACAAAGCTGCGGCTCGGCAACAGTTGGGTTTTGCTAAAGATGAGTCGATTGTGTTGTATGTCGGCAGGTTCGCACCAGTGAAGGGAATAGACAGATTGATGGAAGCCATAGCCCACCTCAAGCACCATCAGCGGATTCGATTGGTAATTGTAGGAGGCGATGGTGATGGCGCACCAGAGTATGAAAACTTCCGAAGATTAGCTAGAAAATTGTCCATTCAGGATTTGGTAACTTTTGTAGGCAGGATCGAGCAAGATGGACTGCCACCATACTACAGTGCCGCAGATGTCTTGGCAGTGCCATCCCACTATGAAAGTTTTGGTCTGGTAGCACTGGAGTCCCTGGCTTCAGGTACGCCGGTGGTGGCAACCAAGGTCGGGGCTATGGAGAGTATCCTCAGAGAGGGAGAGACAGGTCATGTGGTGAGCAATGGCTCTCCCCGGTCAATTGCAGACGGTATAGAAACATTAATCTCACGGCCACACGCTCCATCGGCCGATGAGGTTCGGGCCTCAGTTTTCAAGTTTAGTTGGGCTGGTGTGGCATCCGCCATGATTGACGAATACGCAGATGTGCTGGGATGATTGCAGATTGTAGATTTATGATTGCAGATTGATGAGGGGCTCACGGCTCAAGGCCAAAGGCTCAAGGCAGTAGAAGAGTAAATCTTTTCCTTGCGCCCTGTGCCTTACGCCTTGTGCCGTTCCGTTGAAATAAATTCAAAGTTCGGTCCTTTGGACCTCGATTATTTATTTGGAGTTGTACCGTGATTACACCAGTTGACATATTGGTTATAACAGCCCACCCTGATGACGCCGAGTTTGGCGTGGCAGGTACGGTGGCGCGCTGGACCAGAGAAGGAAAGCAAGTAGTCTACGTTGTTTGTACGAGTGGCGACAAAGGTACGAGTGACCGCAGCATGAAACCAGAGAAATTGGCCGAAATTCGCAAGAAGGAGCAAAAGGCTGCGGCGAAAGTCCTGGGAGTTAAAGAAGTAGTATTTTTGGGATATCCGGATCAGGGTTTGGAGGATACGCCAGAGTTCCGCAAAGAGCTCGTTCGCATGATCAGGATTTATCAGCCGAAGATTGTGGTGACCTCGGACCCGTATCGTCGCTACCTCTGGCATCGCGACCATCGGGTTGCCGGCCAGGTTACCCTGGACGCGGTTTTCCCCTATTCCCGGGATCATCTTGCCTATCCCGATTTGTTAGAGGAAGGTCTGGAGCCCCATAATGTGGATGAAATATGGTTCTGGGCGGCGGAAGACATAAACTATCGTTCCGATATAACCGATACCTTTGACGTTAAGATTGCGGCACTAAGGTGCCATGAAAGCCAGGTTCAAGGTTTCCCTAACCCTAACCCGGAAGGTTGGCTGAAAGAGCGGTGCAGAGAGATGGCAGAAGGGGAGGATTTTGAACTGGCAGAAGGCTTTCATCGGGTGAAGATTGGCTGGTAAGTTCGCATAGCGCATAGCGCATAGCGTTTGGAAAAACGGCTAGACAAACATCATTCTGGTAAATTTAACGACTAGAATTTGTTTATAGTATTCAAGAAACTTTGCAGTTTTTGGATATACACTCTGCGCTCTGCGCTAGGCGCTATGCGCTTACGACAACCACTCCACATCCCCACAAAGGTTAGGGTCGTGCGGTCGGGCGGAAAAAACCTCGTACTGCTGCTTTGCTTCCTTAATGGTAGTAGCCTCACCATGTCCAGGAAACACCTGGATGTTTTCCGGTAGTTCAAAGAGCTTTTCTGTGATTGATGTAATAATTTGACGAAAGTCATCGGGTGATTGTGTTTTGCCTGGACCTCCGGGGAATAAGGTATCCCCTGCAATGAGATACTTGTCTGTGAGAAAGCATAGACCACCCGGTGTGTGTCCCGGCGTGTGGAGCACCCTTAGTTTGATAGCTCCAATCATAATCTCATCCCCATCATTGAGGAGCAAATTGGGTTCGAGGGGCAAATCGTTGGCATCTGCAAGGTGCGCAGCAACAGGAACCTCCAGAAGCGATCTTAACTCCACCAGTCCACCGATGTGATCAAAATGACCATGGGTCATTAAGATATATTTCGGCTGAGTTTCCTTTAATCTCTCCAAAACTAAATTCGCCTCACCCGGGGCATCTACCACGACGCTTTCGTTTGTTTTCTGGCAGACTAGAGTATAGCTATTGGTGCCAAAGGGACCCAATTCTAGCCTGTTTATTTGGATGCGATCGTTTTTAACTACTGTTGTCATTTTCTCTCCATTATCATTTTAAATGCCTAAAATGAGCTAAAATGTCTAAAGTGTCTAAAAGGTAAATGATCAGTAGTAAGTAGCCAGTAGCCAGAATCCAGAAGGGCACACGGTTCAGGGCTCAGGGCGTAAGGAAAAGATTTAGCTCTTTCTCCAACTCTTCGGCAGTTGTGAAACGTATCCCCTGCAGTCCCAGTTTCCGGGCTGCCTCCACGTGCTCTCTGGTATCGTCAATGAACACTGCTTCATTGGGCTTGAGCCCCAACCGTTCCAGGGTCAACTCAAAGGCTTTGGGATCAGGTTTGGCTGTGCCCTCATCCCCGGAACAAAAAACCACCTCAAAAAAGTTGAGCACATTCCAGTCGGCCAGCCATTGGGAAAGACCAGGCGGTGAATTGGAGAGTACGGCCAATTTGTAATTGCCGTAGAGCCGGGAGATTAAATTCAGGACTCCCTCGTTGATTTCCTCATCAGCACGGTAACGATGGCGAAATGCGTCGACTTCATTGACGCTGTTCAGCCCAAGTTCAGGACCAATTTCGTGCCAAAACTCTTCAGCTGTTTTGCGACCGACCAACGCCTCCCGCCACGCCTCGCTGTCGAACATAATGGAGTTAATCGTACCCGACTCCAGCCCTAGTCTATCTTCGTAACTCCGAAAGAGTGACGGGGGCTTTTGAGCTGAAATGACCCTACCGAAATCAAAGATTATGGCTTTTATCATGTGTGACTTTTAAGCTTGCGGTTTCTAACGATTGTCTCTTGGTTTCGTAACATCTCGTTGGAGGGCAAGATAATGAGAGGTCACTTCTTCCTCGTTTTTTATGGGGACTATCTTCCATTCCATGACAAACTCAGAACCATCTTTTCGGTAGTTAATAGCTTCACCATGGAACAGTCTACCTTCAGATAATGCGTGATTCAGCCGAGCCAATACGGCGGGATCGGTCTTTGGCCCTTGCAGTATAGCTGGTGACTGGCCCACAATCTCCTCTGAGCTGTAACCTGTGATTTCTGCAAAAGCATCGTTAACATAGACGACGGGATATCCAGGTTTGGCCTTGGTAATCATAATCCCGTGGAAAGAGTGTTCAATGGCATTCTCGAGCATACGTTTCATTAAATCTAGAAAATCTTGATCATGGTCGAATATGCTCATAAGGTCAAAAGTATTTGCCATTCCATTATCTCCTTTCATCTTGTTTCAAATTTTAACATCTTAACCAGCCATTTTTCAGCAGTCAATTGCAGAGCAAATGGCCAGCACCATTGGGTTACTCCCTTTAAAGTCAAAAGTGGCTCCCTTCTTAGCCCTGGCCAACAATTCCTCGAGTTGATAGTATTCATGAACCTAACCCGGATATTTCATGAATTACTTGCTGCGACCACGGATATGGCCGTCCTTCCTGGCGTCCTCGGGTGTCGGTACCTGCGACGTACCGTTCAGGTACGCCTCGGAACCAATCCCGCGGTACCGCGGGACGAGTTGCCAGGTGGCACGCCCATCTTCGTGGTCTCGCGACAGCAGTTCATGAAATATCCGGGCTAAGGGCACGTTGTCGGCGGAGGAGAAATTATTCAATGAGCGTCTTCAAACAATTACTCAATAAACGACAGTCGGATTCCATCGGTCGACGCTGGCTTTTCGTCCCCTACGATCAACTCACCGACGGTATTGGACCCCTGGCGACGGAAGACCCCAAGAGCCTGGGAATCATTCTGGTTGAAAACACCTGGAAGGCGGCAAGACGTCCCTACCACAAACAGAAGCTTGCCCTCATACTCACCAATCTTCGTAACTTCGCCTTGGAACAAGCGAAGCGCGGTGTGGCAGTAAAATATGTTGTGGCCCACGAAGCATACGGGAATGCCTTAGAGAGAATTATAGCCGAAACAGGCCCCATTCGAATGATGACGCCAGCCGAAAGGGAGTTGCGGGTGGACCTCCAGGAGCTGGAGAAAAAAGGTGACCTTGAATTTCTCCCCCACGATGGATGGCTCACCACAAGCGATCATTTCCATGAGAGTAAGAAGAAAGGACCACCGTGGCGCATGGATGTTTTCTATCGCTATATTCGTCGCCAGACGGGGACCCTCATGGAGAAGGGGAAACCGGTGGGGGGTAAACTGAGTTACGATGTGGAAAATCGACTGGCCTGGAAAGGTGAACCACCAGCGCCTGAAGTGCCTACATTCCCGGTTAATCCCGTTAAGAAAGAAGTGGCCAAGCTCATTGAATCTCGGCTAAGCCACCATCCCGGGAAATTAGATCTCCGCAGACTCCCTGGGACAAAGTCCGAGGCAAAAAAGCTCTGGTCCTGGGCCAAAAGCGAATGTCTACGCCACTTTGGTCCATACCAGGACGCCATGTCCCAGGGATCAAGCTCACTTTTCCATACCCGCATATCGGCTCTCCTGAACATCCACAGACTGCTACCAGCAGAGATAGTGGATGACGTTCTCGGGATGGACCTGCCACTGTCGAGTAAGGAGGGATTCATTCGTCAAGTGCTGGGTTGGCGAGAGTTTGTCCACCATGTACACCTGGCCACAGACGGGTTCCGCACCATGCCCACAGTCAAGATCCCCGTAGCTAAAAAACCGGGAGATGGCGGTTACAGCCGTTGGGCAGGCAAAGCATGGCCAGACAAATGGAGCCGAAAAGATCCCGACGGCGGCGCAAAGCCTTCTTTCCTGGGGGCTAATAATCCTTTGCCTCAGGCCTACTGGGGCGAGGAGTCAGGACTCAACTGTCTTGATCAGGTAGTCTCTCAGGTTTGGCGAGAAGGCTACGGACATCATATTACCAGATTGATGGTCCTTGCTAATCTCGCCACCCTCCTGGAGATCTCACCACGAGAACTCACTGACTGGTTCTGGGCTGCATATGCTGACGCCTATGATTGGGTGGTGGAGCCTAACGTCTTGGGCATGGGCACCTATGCAGTCGGTGACCTGATGACCACCAAACCATACACCTCCGGGGCAGCATATATCAATAAAATGGGAGACTTCTGCCAAAGCTGCCTTTTCGATCCCAAAAAGAATTGCCCTATCACTCACCTCTACTGGAGTTTTCTTGACCGACATCAAGAAGCTCTAAAAAACAACCCCCGCCTCAGGATGATCATGGCTACCCTCCGCAAAAGGAACAAGTCTCTTCGTCAGTACGACCAGAAAGTTTTCCAGCGCTTGAGTAAGACACTACAGGATGGTGCTGAGATAACTCCTGAGAACCTGCATAAAAATTAGAAGCAAAGATCGTAGAGCGAAAAAAGAGTGAGCATAATCGGTTTACCGTTCACCGTTTACTGTTAACGCACGCTTTGCGCTCTGCGCTTAGCGACACAGCTCACAAACTTGCACTTTCAACTGTGCGTGTTTAGCTTTTTTAAACTCGCGAAAATTGATGACTGCCAAAACCAAGCCCGCACGTTTCATGAGCAGATTGGATCATAGCCGGGTCGGTAAGATCTGAAAAGACTGTTCTTCAAGCAGCGAGAAAGAGGAAAAGATGAAAAAGCTCATACTGTTACTGGTGCCCCTAGCGTTGCTGGTCGCAGGCCCCGCCTACAGTGAAGATGCAATGCAATACTTCAACCTGGGTGTGCAAAGCTCGGTGACCCGGAACAAGATTGAATACTTTACCAGGGCTTTAGAACTGGACCCTAACCTGGTTGAGGCTTACCAAAAACGAGGTTTGCTCTACTATTTCCAAGAGAACTATGACAAGGTCGTTCAGGACTATCTAACCTACATTGATCTTGCTCCTGCCACGGGTGAGGCCTACAGAATGGTGGGAATCGGTTACCAGAAAAAGGGTTTTTACGAACCTGCTCTTTACTACTTCACCCGGGCCATGGAGCTGGAACCAGGGCAAGTGAAAGCGTACGCCAACCGAGCTGAAACGTATCGTTTGATGGGACGGGAGGAGGAAGCCATGCGGGATGCTACCAGAGCCATCGACCTCGAGGGTGATGCGCGCAGCAGGGCTGACGCCTACAAAACCAGGTTCAAGATCTACTGGAAGCAGGGCCAGGACAAGCTAGCTCGGGCAGATTACAGGAAGTCCGTGGAACTGGACCCCAGAATCACCCTTTGGCGTTACCCCAATAAAAAGTATCCCAGCCCTGAGGAAGTAAGCCGGGTAGGGCTCTTCGGTATTATAGGAATAGCTTTTGTTCTGATTTTTGGAACGAGGATTAAACCGCCTGATAAATGAGTTTGGCTTGGATTTTAAGAAAAATGAAATACCGGAACGCTTGTATTTTTCTCCTTGTCCTGCTGTTTTCTCTTACTTTACCCCAGGTAGTTGAGGATGCAATGGCAATAGAGAGGGCTCAGTATACTGTTGTGGAGAAGGAAGGCAATTTTGAATTGAGACAATACGAACCATACTTGGTTGCAGAAACTATGGTGGAGGGTGACTTTGATACAGTGGGAAACGAAGGTTTCCGGCGGCTCTTCGATTATATTTCTGGGAAGAATCGCAAACAGCAGTCAATCTCTATGACTGCTCCGGTTTCTCAAAAAACAGAATCCGAGAAGATCTCCATGACCGCACCGGTCAATCAGGTGAGAGTGGGCGAAAAGTACCGGATCACTTTTGTCATGCCGACTAAATATACCATGGAGACTCTGCCCGAACCCCTCGATGACCGGGTAAAGTTAAAAGCAGTTCCAGGCCAGCTTATTGCAGCCTTCAGATACTCCGGCACCTGGAGTAAAGATCGCTATGAGGAAAAGAGAATCCGTTTGCAGGCCCTGATGAGGCAGAAAAATCTGAAGCCTGCTGGCGAACCGATTTTTGCCAGGTATAATCCGCCATTCATGCCCTGGTTTCTCCGCCGCAATGAGGTGTTGATTCCCGTGGAAAATGGTTCTTAACCGACGGCACATTAGAGAGATGTTGCTCCCACCTGGCAAGATGTAATAAAATTGCAGACATTACACTTTCAGTAAAAGGACATGTGGAGCTATGAGTGAAGACAACAAGAAACCGCCTACCGATATTAGAGATCCTGACTGGCTGCTGAGACGCATTCACAAATTTCGCAAGGAGGTGCAACACGTGGAGGCGGAGTATCTCGAGCTTAGGACAGTTTTGCGCGATGCAGAGGCCGCCCTCAGAGCTGATCCCGAGGACGGAGACATGCGAGTTCGGGTACATTACCTCAAAGGAAGGATTGAGGATCTCGAAAAACGGCATCCCTGGCTTGTTTCACGCAAGGCACCGGAAATAGCTTTCTGGGCCCCACCGGCTGGATAAA
>JBFFBS010000094.1:0-13226 GCA_041560295.1 Syntrophobacteria bacterium
AAGCAACCATTGGCAACCCACAATGTTCTATACGCCTATTCCCTTAGCGCCGCGTTATGAAGGCCGAAGGGGATCTGCTTGAAAATTCACCACAGAGGCACAGAGTACACAGAGGATGTTGTTTTTCCCTAGCCGGGAGACGACGGCCAGTGAAAAGAGCCTTCGCCTGCGGCGAAAGCTCTTGAGCCTAGATCCAACCATTGACATGCAGCCACCCAGTTACTAGATCGTGCCCGTAGGGCTGCGATCTCTTCTCCGCGCTTCGCTTGGAGTCCCACCCTTCGGGCGGGTTCCCGGTTTGCCCGATCGCCGTCTCCCGATCGGGCAAGAAAAATAGTTCCCTCTGTGCTCTCCGTGTCTCCGTGGTTAGTAAATAAAAGTGGATATCGGAATCTAGTATTGACAATATGTGGAGCTAAGGGAACAGACGTAAATAGGAATAATTAATTGGGTGGAAGGTGAAATGGCGAAAGAAGTGGAAAAGATGCTTTCGCTAGAGGAAGCACAACGAGTTGCTTTGGCGGCGGCAGTGCCTCTGTCCACGGAGAAAGTGCAGCTCGAAAATGGTAGCGGCAGGGTGCTGGCGGAAGAGGTGCGGGCCTTACGGGATGAGCCCCCAGCAACCCAGGCGGCCATGGACGGCTATGCGGTCCACAGTGAGGACGTGAACGCTGCTTCTTCAGAGAAGCCTGTTTTTCTAACAGTGGTAGGAACAGTTGGTCCCGGCCAGCAAATCGATCAACAGTTAAAGCGAAAAGAGGCGATACGGGTCATGACGGGAGCCCTTTTGCCCGCCGGGGCAGACGTGGTGGTACCCCACGAGATGACCGAGATTGTTGCCGAAGGAATAGTGGTAAAGGCGGTTGTGGCGTCGGGAGACTACCTGATTTCTGCTGGGACTGAGCTGCAGATGGACCAGCACCTTCTCTCCGGCTCCACGGTCCTGGGAGCCAAGGAACTGACCATACTGGCAACCCAGGGATACAGTAGGGTAAAGGTGCGAAGGCAGCCTGTGGTTGCGGTTTTGGCAACCGGTAGCGAGCTGGTGGAAGTGGGCGAGTCCTTGGATCAGAGCGGGGTTTTCGCTAGTAATCTGCATACGGTATCACACCTTGTGCACCAATACGGAGGCAGAGCCAGAGCCCTGGGGGTTGCAGGAGATAAGGTGGAAAGGTTAGCCCGTTTTATGGAAAAAGGGAGCAGGGCTGATGTGATAGTTACCACCGGTGGCACAGGCAAAGGGGATAAAGACTTGGTGTCTGGTGCGATCCAAACCTTGGGGGGTGAGGTGATTTTTCACGGGGTGGCCATGTCTCCAGGAAAACAAGCACTGTTCGCCAAACTTGATGAAACCTTGTTGTTTGGTCTCCCTGGGAGACCAGCCGCCACCTACATTGCTTTCCAGCAACTAGTTCGTCCGGTATTACTCCAAATGCTTGGTATTTCACGGGTTTTTCCACCAGAAACTACCGCTGTCTTGAGTGGTTCAGTGAAGTTCAGGGGAAAGCTGCTGTCTTTTCTCTTCGGTCGTTTGATTTTCGGGCCTGCCGGCCTAGAGGTGGAATCTCTGCGCTCAGAGAAAAAGGGAATACTCACCGAGATGCTGGCAGCCAACTGTCTGCTACAGATTCCTCCAGGAAGAGATCGGTTGGAGAAGGGAGAGCCAGTTAAGGTCCAGTTGCTTGACTTAGGCCTCGAAGGGCTTTCTTATTTTATGGTTCCCTCTGGCTAATTTATCTACGACGGAGCTTTACTATTTCAGACACAGCTCCGATCAGGGTGTGGATATCTTCTTGGGTGTTGTAGGGGCCGACACTGACGCGAACCGTGCCGTGAGGGAAGGTGTTGATGGTGCGGTGTGCTGCGGGGGCGCAGTGGAGTCCCGAGCGAACGGCAATTGAATACGCTGTGTCCAAAATATGAGCAACTTCAGAACAGTCCAATTCTTGGACATTAAAAGAAAGGGTACCGGTACACGAACTTTTGTCAGGAGAGCCGTAGAGGATGATTTCGGGAAGCTGGTTCAGTCCAGCCGCAAGGTTTTCTATGAGACTTTGCTCATGGGCGGCTATGGCTTCTAGACCTCGCTCTTGGACTTCGGCTATGCCCGCGGTAAGACCAGCAAGACCAGGGGCGTTGAGGGTGCCGCTTTCGAAGCGTTCCGGCCACGTTTCAGGCTGTTCCATGGATTCAGAATAGGTTCCGGTGCCGCCCTCCCACAGTGGTTCCAGTTCCAGGCCAGGTCTGACATAAAGAAAACCCGTCCCCATTGGTCCCAATAAACCCTTGTGTCCCGGGCCCGCCAGCAGATCTATGTTGGACTGTTGTGGATCTATTGGGATCTTTCCCATGGTTTGGGCAGCATCGACCAATAGAAGAATACCCCGCTCTCGAACCATCTTTCCCACCTCGCTCACCGGCATCAAGTTGCCGGTAACATTAGAACCATGGATCAGGGCAATGAGGCGGGTCTGTGGGCGGATTAGTGGTGGGATGTCAGCGGGATCCAGTTCGCCGCTGGGGCTGCAGGGAATTTGACTGTGTGAGATACCCAGCTTCTGCAAACCATGGAGCGGCCGCATGACCGAGTTGTGTTCCATACTGCTGGTGACCACGTGATCACCGGCTTGCAGCAATCCTTTGAAGGCCAGGTTTAAAGCGACCGTGGTGCTCGGGGTGCAGAGTATGCGGGATGGCTCCACGTTGCCGAGCAAGGTGGCGAGTGAGCGCCGGGTGCGGTCAATTACCTTACCGGCCTCTCGAGCTGGAGCATGTGCTGCCCGACCGGGATTGCCCCCGATTTCATTGAAGTAATGGGCAACAGCGTTGATAACTTGTTTTGGTTTGGGAAAAGATGTGGCTGCGTTGTCCAGATAGATCATAAGTCAGCAGATCAAGTTTTCGGCTCCAGCGTACGCCAGAATACTACCGCCGCGCACGTAGCCGATGATAGTTATATTGAGACTGTTAGCCAAATCCAGCGAGAGGCTGGTGGCGGCGGAGCGGGAAATCAGCATGGGGATTTGCATTTTAGCTGCTTTGATGAGAATTTCCGACGTAATGCGGCCAGTGGTTACCAGAATTTTGTCAGTGGTGTCAACTTCGTTCAGGAAGCACTCCCCAAGTATCATATCCACAGCATTGTGACGGCCAATGTCGGTGCGAAAGATCAGAATTTTTTCAGCATCAGCGAGACCACAATTATGGACTCCTCTTGAGCGGCGATAAAGGTCAGAGCGGCTATGCAGCTCAGTCATGAGTTGACGGACTTGGTCAGCCCTGATGGCGACTTGGTTTGTGAGGGGCTGGCTCTGCAACGAGTCCAACACGTTATAGAAGATTGTACCTTTACCGCAACCTGAGGTAATGGTTCTTTTGCCGAAGAGCTGCTCAGCTAGCTCAGTTCTTTCGCTGGTGAACACCCGGACCGTTTGACCATCCTTGTCAACCTCCACACGGTCAAGACTACTCCGTTGTTGCAGTAGACCCTCTGATTTGAGAAAACCCACTGCCAAACTCTCAATGTGTGCTCCTGTGCAAAGAAGGGTGATAATCTCCTGGTCATTCAAGAAAATGGTGAGTGGAACTTATCGCACCAAGGCAACACGGGTGTGACGGCATTGATCCCTGGAGACGCGCAAAACCTCTACTTCTTTTGTGAGACTCTTCATGGTGGCTGCTAGCATCTTCTTTGTGAGGAATGTTCAGCATACCATAGGGCTAATAACCACAGGGACTCGAGCCCGAATATTTCACGAGTTGCGGTCGCGGCAAGCAATTCATGAAACATCCGGGCTAGGCAAGTACATCGGCATGTTAGGACAAATTTAGCATAACTAAACAGCACTGTTTTGTCAAAAGAATCCGCTCGGCAAGGGAATCTAAACTTGTCCTGCGGTCTGGGGTCGGGATCTGTTCCTCACTTTGATTGGGAGTCAACCTCTGGGGTGGCGGGATTACCCTTGTTCACCAGGGCTCGGGCAACTTGCCGAATCCTCGGGTCGCGATCATCCACGTATGGGGCGAGCGCTTCCACAACTCGGGGATCAGAAATCTGAGCCAAAGCGAAACCGGCGGCGGCCCGAACCGCAGAGCTCTGTTTCTTGCGAAGCGACAAGAAACCTCCAGGTGCTAATATTTGTGCCAGTGGTTCAATGGCGGCTGGGTCAGCTATCTGCCCTAGGGCTCGGCAGCAAGCAATCAAGCGCTCAATTTCTTTGGAAGACTCGAGCAGTGATACGAGAACCTCTACTGCTCCTGGAGGTTTGAGTTTTCCCAAAGATTTGATGGCCACTACTGCCATTTTGGGATCTTCGTGGTTGGCATAATCTAAGAGCAATGAAGTCAGCCGTGGATCGTTCAAGCGTTCGGTGAGATGGAATGCTGCTCGCCTCACCTTGCGGCTATCGTCACCAAGAGCGTATGCTAACTCAGTTTTTAGATCTTGGGTTACACCGTCGATCACCTCTAGGATTCGCACTCGTTCCTGAGGGAAGCCCTCAAGTACCAATTCACGCTTGAGAAGTTTGCTCGCTTCCGGTCCCAATCCCTTCAGCAAGTACGAAGCTATTTGCCTTACTCTGAGGTTGTCCTCCCGTTTCACCACCTCGATGAGCAGTGGAATAGCGAGGGGGCCGAGACTGCTGAGGAGTTGTGTTACTTTCTGCAGCCTGGCAGGATCTTGTGACCGTAAATCGTCCAAGAGAACCATCTGCGTTCTCGGCTCAAGCTCTCGGAAAAAAATTATCTCACTCTTCTGGATCTGGTCCTCGGGACTGACCCGCAACTTTTCTCTCCGTTTGTTCAGGTGGGTGAGAATCCGACTGGCTAACCGATATTCAGTAAACTGAATGAGATTGGTAGCTGTTCGAGAAAGCAAGTCAGCCATTTCTTTGAGGACTTCAGGATCTTTCTCTTGCGGTAATACGAGCAAGAGAGGGTCTATCAGAAGCTCTACCAGGCTGGGTTGAGAGCCGAGAACCGGATCGTCCAGCAAGTTTTCGCAGACAGTGATCACCCTGCTCCGCATCAGGGGAGCCTGATCTGCAAAGTTTTGGAAAAGGTGGTTGATTATCTGCCGAGATAGCTGTTCATCGCCTTTTAAAAGGAGGTCATTCAAGCGTTCTGCCATTGACTCCAGTGAATCATCAGTGAGGTGCTCAACATCCGGCTCCAGAGAAGCCGGCTCCGGGACAATTTCAGGTCCTGGCGAATCCACAGAAATATGCGAGCCAATCTCGGCAGCAGTCTGAGGTATTACCTCTCCGGGTGCCATTGCGCTCTCTGCAGGGATGTCCTCCACGGATTCCAGTTGTCCAGTGGTAACGCCAATGCCAACCCGTTCCTGCATGATGTCGTACAGACGTTGATCGAATAGGATGCCCAATAGTTGTTGTTCTCGGGCAAACCGTCGCCAGAACTCGCTGTCGAAGCCGTCGGCAGGACTCTGGCCAGTGGCACTGATGAAGGCCACCAGTTCGCGAATAGAAATTTCCTTTAAAAGGCTCAGGCTGCGGAGATTGACAGACTCCAGCAACCTCAAAAAACCATCGGCCATGGTTTTGAATTCTGCGGTGTCTATCTTTTGCCCGTTGACCAGTAGAGACTTGCCCACCCGGGCAAGTGTCAGGACAGGTCGTCTGGAAAAGAAACCTTTCAGCGCTTGATAGAGGTGCTGAACGGAATAGGTAATGGCAGTACTTTCTGGAGGATAGAGTTTGATATTGCTGATGGCCGTGAGCAGGCATCTCAGCACCTGGGGTATCTCGCTCAGATCCTGCTCGTCCAGCTTCTGGTCAACACCGAGCAGTTGGGAAGCATCCTGCCTGGGTGCTGGTTTGCTCTGCTGCTGCGCCATTTCCAGGTCTGCAACGGCTTCATGCTCTTCCGCTGTTGTGGTGGTGTAGCGCACCTGTCTGAGTTCTATATGAAGCAGGCGCTGTTCCGCGGCAAAACGCTTCCAGAAGCGTTGACCGATCATCTTTTTGCCTATGCGGCCAAGACCCTCCAGCATTGAGGTTAACTCGTGTTCACCGAAACCCTGAGAAAAGGCAATGCCTCTCAGTTCCACCCCAGTGAAGAACTTGATAAAAGCCTCGGCAATGGATTTGAATTCGGCAATTTCCAGTGATTCGCCGTTTACCACCAACCCCTTTTCCACAATCGTAATAGTGAGCCGTTCATTGTCAGCCAAAATCTTATTGATGGCTTCCGAGAGTTGCTGGGTGGAACTGACGATGGCCTTGCTTCCGGGTGGGTAAAGCTTGATGTTGCGAACGCTGGTGAGCAGGGCCCGAATAATTTCCGGAATCTGGGCTAGACTGGCTGAATCCAGGGGCGTATCCTCTGGGACGGTATCTTCAACCTTGTCACCGGTGTAGTTGATCGCCTCTTGGGCATTGAATATGCTGTGGTCAAGAGCTTGTTGTGAGTCCAGGTAAATTCGTGCTTTTTCCTGGTTGGCCGAAAGCTGAAAATGGTAGGCAAGGGTGGCAGCCGAAGACAATAGCCGTTGTTCGTAAAGGGTCTCTTGGTAATCGCCGATACGCTGGTGCAATTCCTTTTTCCGATCTTCAGCGATTGCGCCGTAGGTAATCTCCAACACACGCTTGCCAAGGAATTTTATGGTGTCATCGTTCATCTGGTAATCTGTGCTGATAAGACCCTGAGTTACAGCCTGATCAACGAATTCCAGTACTTCAGCCTCCCTGTTTTCAGAACTTCCGGTGAGCACGCTCAAGGATACCTTCTCGCCAAGTGTGGAGGCCTCGTCCAGTAATTTTTTGCTTTCTTCGTCAAGGGCGGCTATTTTCTGACTGATTATCTCTTCGAAGGATCTGGGTAGGTACCCTTCCTCTAAAGGTTCGACGCCCCACTGTTGTCCGCTCAGGGTTATCTTGGAATCAAGAACAAGCTTCCGCTGGATCTCGCTTAGGAAGAGAGGGTTGCCCTGGGTGAGCTGGGCTAAAGTTTCCTCAAAATTCTCGGGCAGACTCACCCGCGGGAAGATCCCCCGGAAGTGCGCACCGATATCCTCAGTTGAAAGTGGAGTGAGGGTCACCCTACCAATGTCAAGTTCTTGCCCATAAGCTGTGAAAAACCGGTCCAGAGGAGTTTGCCGCCCTTGGACTTTACCTGGGCGAATGTCAATTGCTGTGCCACAGACAAAGAGGGGAATGTCCCCACGCAAGAGTAACTGTCTGAGCACCAGAAGAGTGGCCTCGTCGCTGAGGTGCAAATCATCAATGAAAAGAATGAGAGATCGAGAGTTAAGCAGTTTGGGGATAAAATGGACTAGAGTAGTAAAGATTTGTTCGCGCTGGCTCTGGTAATCTTCCTGATCAGATGCCTCCTTGGGTTCTCCCAATTGGGGCAAGATGTGGCTAAGATTGTCGACTTCCTGTGGCTCCAGTTCGTCGAGGATTTCTGCACCTTTGTCGGGCCTTTTATTCATTATCTCCACGATGATGTTGGTGGTTAGATAATAGGGGCGCAAACCTTCCTGGGGCTTGCCACTTACTGCAATCTGCAAAATTTTGGCTTGAGCGAGATTCTTGCGAATGGTCTGTAGAAACTCACTTTTGCCCATCCCGCTCGCCCCTTCGACGATGAGAAACTGGCTCAGACGTTTGCTGAACTTTCTCAGGGACGCGGCCACCCTGGTGAGTTGGATCTTGCGGCCGGCAATTCTCGCCTTGTCTAACTGATAGAGAGCTGTTTTGGCGAAGACTTCCTCAGGGGCTATTTCACCGGCGTTGGCGGACCGGTCACGTCCAGTCTTTTTGGCGTAGTAAAGGGCAGTGTCGGCCTTCTGGATGAGGGCTTTGCCCGTGTAGGCATCATCAGGGGCCGAGGCAACTCCAATGCTGAAGGTGATGTGGAGATCTTCATCGACATCCGGTAACTGCGCAGGCTCTTGATGCAGCCTCTGGAGAAGCCGGTCAGCAACCTGCAGGGCCACCTTTTTCTCTGCATTGGGCATGAGAATAATGAACTCATCACCCGCATAGCGAATAGCGAGCCCTTCATTTCCCGACACCTCCTTAATCAGGCTGGCCACCCAGACGAGTACCTGGTCTCCAGTCTCATGGCCGTAGGTGTCGTTGATCTGCTTGAAGTGGTCCAGGTCCATCATAAGCAACGACAACGGCTGGGCCTCCAGAGAATCCCAGGGTACTTTGTATCGGAAGTAGTTCAGAAGAAAACGGCGGTTGTATAAACCGGTAAGCTCATCTTCGAAGATCAACCGCGAGGGGTCGGTGCCCACATGCTGGAGAAAATAAAGGAGGTCTTGGTATTCCATATTAGTTGTCCAGGCCAGATTAGGGAACTATTCGGTTATTGACAATGCTCCAGCGAGCGCATTCCCCGTAGCGACACGACTTGAGCGACACGACTTGAGCTCGTCGACAAGTCTCGTCGACAAGTCTTGCTGCGGGGTTAGCGAGCAAACTACAATAGAATGGAATCACTTCCTTGCATTTCGAATCCCGCTTTAGCGGGACTGCAGCTTGCTGCAGGGAGCTTCAATTGCAGGGTCTCAGCCAGGAGAGCACCGTGAACAGAAAATGGTGGGCAGAAAGATTGAGCGTTTCGAAGAGAAAGGCGCGAGGCTCTCCCAGGCAAGGTTCAGTTTCTGGCTATGATACAGGGAGATTAGCTTGTTTTCAATACAACTCTTACCATCCATTGTGCGGTCTTAAGATGAGAGATACCATCATCCCTCTATCTATACTCTATTTAGCCACAGCCAGATTTCTCTTGGGGGGGGGTGTTGCAGCAAGTTGAAAAGAGTTGGAGATCTGCCTGACCCGTGGATCCTTATCATTCCCATAGTTGGCCAGCACTTCAGCCACCCGCGGATGATTAATTTGTGCCAGAGCCAAGGCTGCTGTGGCGCGAACGTCAGCGCTGTGTCGCTGGCGCCGCAGGAAACCCTTTGAGGTCAGGAGTTTGGCCAGAGGTTCAATGCTGGCAGAATTGGCCATCAAGCCTAGAGATTCACAGCAGGCCACAACCACCTCTTCGTTTTTGGCTGACTGCATTATGGAGACGAGCTTTTCATTGGCTGCCGGCGGGTTGAACTTCCCCAGGAGCTTGATGGCAGCAACTGCCACATGTATCTTCTCATTCTCAGTTTGTTCCAAGAGAAGTTTTCCAACCTGATCTTGGTCGAGCCGTTCTGCGAGTTGAAGAGCCGCCTGGCGTACCTGGTCATTGTCATCCACCAAGGCATAGGCGAGTTCTGTTTTTAGGTCACTGGTGACAGTATCAATGACCTCTAACATGCGTATCCGTTCATCGGGAGTAGACTGGAGGGTCAATTCACGTTTCACTAGTTTGGCCGCTAGCACTCCATGCTCTGCCAAGAGGGCGGCAGCCATCTGCCTTACCCTGAAATCTTCTTCATTCTTAACGATTCTGATGAGCAGCGGCAGGGCCACCCCTCTCAGATTGCCGAGCAATTTAGCCGCATCTTGCCGCCGAGAAAGTTCTTTGGAGCGAAAATCCTCAAGAACGAGCTGTTGGGCCTTGGGCTCCAGGGGTTTGAGGAGGATTTTTTGCAACAAATTGGCCTGCTCACCTTTGGTCTCGAGAAGCTCTCGCTGTCGACGGTGGAGGTGCAGAAAGATTTGGCTGGCTGTAGGATATTCACCAAATTGGAGTAGGACTGTGGTTAGACGGTGCAGGAGGTTGGCCAGCTCTCGGAGGCTGATGGGATCATTTTCTTTCGCAAAGACAATGAGTAGTGGTTCAGTGATTAACTTGGCCAACTGATTCTGCAAGCCTATGTTCAAGCTCTCCAACATGCCATGGAAACGATTGACCACCTTTTGGCGCGTCTGCAGGGGACCCTGCAAGAACTGTTGCAGGAGACTATTGACTATCTTCTTGATGTGATCATCGTCTCCCTTCAGCAAGAGATCACTCAGTCGCACCGGCATTTTTCCTGCGAGGGCGTCGGGTGTCTCTGCAGGTTCTACTTCTGTAGGTTGGACCTCTGTAACTATCTTGGCTGTTCTCTTAACAATACGGGTCTCGGTAGGCGTCAACCTGGTTGCTGCAACCCTGGCTTCATATAACCGTTGGTCGAAAAGAATGGACGAAAATCCCTGTTCTCTGGCCAACCGCTTCCAGTACGAGCCATCAAGGTCTTGGGCAGGAAGTTCAGCAAATGAGCCAATAAACCCTTGCAGTTCCTCTGCCGAGACCTTGGGCAGAAAGGTGAGGCTGGTAAGAGCGAGAGAGTTCAGGAACTTCAGAAAGGACTGTGCCAGGGTCTCAAACTCGGAGATATCAATTCTTTCACCGTTCACCAACAGGGCGGTGGAGACCCGCGCCAAGGTGAGAGCAGGCTTCCTCTCCAGTATACGCTGAAGGGACTGCAGAAGTTTTCCGATAGCAGCGGTGATAGCTTTGCTCTGCAGGGGATAGAGCTTGATGCTCCTGGCGGCGTTAAGAAGGCTGCGTAAGACTTCGGGCAAATCTTTGAGGTCTGATGCATCCAGTCCTTGTTCGGCATCTTCAAGCTGGGCTGAAATCTCGGCGGCGGTTACAGTAGCCTCTTCAGCAACTGCTTGATCAGTCTGAACTTCAATTTCTGAATCTGCGATCACGGTATAGCGGACTTGGCTCAAATCAATATTGACAAGGCGCTGTTCACCCGCGAAGCGTTGCCAGAATTGTTGGTCAATCATGTCTGCTTTGACTCTACCAAATGCTTCCAACAAGACTTGCAGCTCCTCTTCGGTGAGGCCTCTTTTGAAGGTGATGCCTTTGAGTTCCAACCGACCCATGAATTTCAGGAAAGATTCGGCGAAGTATTTAAAGTCGGAGACATCAATTTTTTGACCGTTGACGATAAGCGCCTGCTTAATGCCAAAAAACGAGAGGAGTTCGTTTTTGACCAAAAACTCGTCGATCACCTCTTTCATCTGGCGGTTGGCGGTTACGATCGCTTTGCTGCCAGGGGGGTAGAGCTTTATATTGCGCACCACCACCAGCAAAGAACGAAGTATGGTGGAGATGAGAGGCAGGCTTTCTTGGTCCAGTGGGCTGGCCTCCGGTGCAGCTTCGGCCGATCTCTCTGCGGTATAGTAAACTGCCTCTGCAGAGTTGAATATCTTATTGCTGGATGCTGCCTGGGCTTTTTCATAATTGCCCGCCTTTTCCAAGTTGGTGGACCGCTTGAAGTGGTAGGCTAATGTAGCTGCAGAAGGAACGAGACGTTGTTCGTAGAGGACTTCCTGGTAGTTGCCGACATGCTCATGCAACTCCTGTCTCCGATCCTCGTCGATGGTTCCATAGGTGATGTCCAGAACCCGTTTGCTCAGAAAGCTGATGATCTCATCATTCAATTGAAAGTCCGAACTCACCAACCCCTGGTCCACAGCCTGATCAATGAACTCCAGGACCCTAGCCTCCCGTTCCTCGGAGCTGCCTGAGAGCATACTCAAGGAGACATTTTCTCCAAATGTAGAGGCCTGGTCGAGTAACCGCCTGTTTTCCTCATCGAGGGCAGCAATCTTCTGCTGTACAATCTCTTCTAGGGATTTGGGAAGATAACCTTCCTCCAGAGGTTCGGCTATCCATTGGTTGCCCACCAGGGTTATTTGCCTGTCCTGGACCAGTTTGCGCACAATCTCGTTGAGAAAAAGCGGGTTTCCCTGGGTTGTCTGGGCCAGGTTCGTCTCATAGTTCTCTGGCAACTTCACTTGGGGAAAGATTGCTTGCAAGTGTTCAGCGATATTTGCGGCAGTCAGAGGTGTAAGGCTGACTTTGTGGATGTCCAACTCTTTACAGTGAGTGGCATAGAATCGCTCCAGAGGGGCGGGTTGGCCATCCCCTCCATCCTGACGGGTATCTGTGGCAGTAGCGCAAATGAGTATGGGAAAGCTCCGGTCAAGAATAAGCCGCCTCAACAGGAGTAAAGTGGCCTCATCCACCAGATCGAGGTCATCGATTAACAAGATGAGGGGACGTGAATCGAGAACCTTGGGGATGAAATGTACGAGGGTGGTGAAGAGTCCCTCACGCTGTGTTTTTTCATCGTCCTTGCTGTAGTCGTCTGTCTCTCCCAATTGCGGTAGTACGTACGAAAGGTAGAAGATTTCCTTCGGTTTCAGGGTCTCCAGGATATCCACGCCTTTTTCGGTTTTTTGATTCAGAACGTCCACCAAAATGCTGGTGGTGAGGTAGTAAGGACGAAAAAGCTCCTGGGGATTTCCCTTCACTGTGATCTGCCAATTATTGTTCTGGGAGAGATTCTTTTGGACAGCCTCTAAAAACTCACTTTTACCCATACCTGCGGCGCCTTCAACGATGAGGAACTGACTTTGACGTTCATCGAATTTCTCAAGGGCCGCGGCCACGTGTTTAAGGTGAAGTTCTCGGCCGGCAATTTTTGCCTTTTCAAGCTGATGCAGGGCTGTCTTGGCAAATACCTGTTGAGGCGAGAAATCGCCGGCGCTGGCCAACTGATCGCGTCCTGCTTGTTTGGCGTAGTAGAGAGCGGTATCAGCCGTGCGAATGAGATCTTTGCCGGTCTGGGCATCCTGAGGAGCAGAAGCGAGCCCTATGCTCAGGGTGATGGAAAATTCACCTTCGGCATCCTGGAGCAATACGGGTTTTGTATGCACTAACTCCAGGAGTCTTTCACCCACTTGTAAAGCCTCCTGCTTGTCCACCTGGGGCAGGAGTATCATAAATTCATCGCCCGCATAGCGGATGGGATGGCCGCTGTCTCCGGCCGCCTCTCTGAGCAAACTGGCTATCCAGACAAGGGTCTGGTCACCGGCTTCGTGGCCTTGGGTATCGTTGATTTGCTTGAAATGGTCTACGTCCATCATGAGCAAAGACACCGGATGGTTTTCGATGGAGTCCCACGGGATTTTATACTGCAGGTAGTTCAGGAGAAAACGGCGGTTGTAGATACCGGTGAGTTCGTCTTCAAATATCAGGCGTGAGGGATCTTTGCCCACGTTCTGGAGAAAATGCAGAAGATCTTCGTATGCCATACGAGTCCCTCGCGCCTTGCAGTGGAGGCGTGAAGCTTATTCAGCCCATCGCGGCCCGTAGAGAATCGCGGTTGATGAATAATGGTAAGAAGGTTGTGACCTCAACCACAGTCCACCTCGAGCCTCTCCCAATAAAGCTGTATCCCATTAGGTAGAGAAACTACTTTTCAGACCATCCTTAGCTAGATGCAAGCCATATGCCAATGGGGG